>NZ_JBHVTT010000015.1:0-127297 GCF_042884555.1 Arthrobacter sp. NPDC058127
ATTCCTCCCGGAACGCGGCGTCGTATGTCTTTCTGCGGGTGGTCATCTGAAACTGAGGCTCCCATCAAGCTGTCTCACAAAACCATACGGCCGCATCTGGCATTTGGCCCTATAGGTGAGCGAGCGTCTCCACTGCTACCAGAGGGAACGACGTCGGGATCAGGCTTGGGTGCCCAGCCTGCGGGAAATTTCCCTGGCGCATCTCGTCACTTCAGGAATCCACTCCCTAGCGACGTCTTCAATGCGGACCGCCCGTTCCTCGGCGGTCTCGGCGTCCTTGGCCCGGTGCCGAGTGCCTCCGCCGGGAAACGCCCGGTTCGACACCGTCAACGTCACGCTGGCCACGGGATAGCGCTGCCGGTCGAGGACCGCGACCGCAACAGAGGAAAACCCCTCCGTGACCTCGTCCTGCTCCCACGCGTATCCGAGCGATCGTGCCCGCGCCAAGAGATCCTGCAATGCGGGCAAGGATTGCGGGCCCTTGCTGTGGCGCTCGGCGAAAGCCTCCGGTCCCGGGAAAAGCGCAGCCACCTGGGCCGGGTCCATTTGGGCCATCATCGCTCTGCCGCTGGCCGTCAGGTGGGCAGGAAGCCGGACCCCGGTGTCGGTGACAAGGGGGCTTTGCCGCGGCGCCCGCTCCTCGATCACGTAAACGACGTCGCGCCCGTGCATCACGGCAAGATGGGCAGTCCGGCGGGTCCGGGCGACGAGCCGGGACAGGGGAAACCGGGCAATCCGCTGGATCGGAGCTTGCCGCGAATACCCCGTCCCCAACTCATGGGCGGTCACTCCCAAGGCATACTTGCGCTCCTCGGGAAGGTGGACCAGAAAGCCGTCATCGATCAGTGAAGCAATGAGCTGATACGTGGTCGACCGCGGCAGGCCAACATCGCGCGCAATGATGGACGCGCTGACCGGGCCGGCCTGGCCTGCGACATATCTGAGAACCGCCAGCACCTGGGCCGCGGCCGGCGCCTTGGGCCGCACCGATTGACTGTACATTGTCCTAGAATACGCCTCGGAATGTCCGGTATACCGGATGTCGCGACTACTAAGAGAGTCCCTCCAACTGGGCCCGTGCCGTTTCCGCAGTCCGGTGTTCCCGGCTGGCTAGCCGCACTGCCAGTTTGCGGTTCCGCTCGGCCAAGGTGATGGCCCACTCCGTGGCGGCAAGCTCCTGCTGCAATGCAGCCAGCTTGTCCTTGGCAGCTTTGACTTCGACGGCGAGTTGCTCGCTCCGGCGCACGGCCTCCGACTTTTCGCGTTCGGCCTGGGCGAGTTCCAGGTCGGCCTTGTCCGCGTTGCGCTCCGCTTCCGCGAGTGCGGTGTGTGCCTTCTCGCGCTCGCGTTCCGAGTCGGCGCGAGCACGCTGGGAGTCTGCCCGCACGGGCTGCCGCCCGCCGTCGTCGGACTCCTCTTTGAGGGTGCCCACCGTGGGAAGTGCGCCCGCAATCGCCACCGCGCCCGACAGATCCACGGGTTCCAATCCGTTCGTGGCGAGCGAACGCACCAGTTGCCCGCTGCGGAGCGCCGCGGCAGCGCCGGGATCCGTCATGGCCGCCCTCAGCGTGGCCTCGATCTCCATCGCGGCGGCGCCACTCACCTTCACGCCCAGGCCTTCCGCCACTGCCCGGGCCTGCTCGACGGCGGCGCCCAAGACGCGCGGGCGCTGTTGGCCGAGCGTGCGGAGACGGTCGTGATCCTGCTGCTCCTGTGCTCTCCCGAGCGATGCCCCGAGTTCCAGGACGCCCGCGAATTCCTTGGTTGCGTGCCGGACAAGCATGTTGACGGCCCACGCCGCGGTGGAAGGCTTCGGCAACTGGGCGATCTGTTTCGCCAGATCGGCGTCTCCCGCGGACTTGGCTTCCTTGGCCCGCGCAGTGCGGGCCGCCGTGAAGGCCGAGGGAACCAGTGTGTAGAGTTCGACGGCGATCGCGGCCAGGTCCATCGGGGAAGCCAGCCGTACTACTCGGCCAAGAACCCAGCGAGTGCGTCAGCCATGACTCCGGGTTCCCAACTGTGGTTGGCGCCTGGAATGGTGGTTTTGCGGGCACTGGGGATGTTGGCCACGATGGAGTCGGCCGCTTTCGGCATGATCGGTATGGTTTGCTCGCCGACGATCGCGACGGTGGGCTGGGTGATGCCGGACCACAGCTCTGCCCGAGGCGCGGACTGGGTCCACGCGAGGGATTCGGCATCGGCGGAAAGGCTGGGGCCCAGTTCGAGCATGATGGGCCATCCTGGACTGTTCTTGGCGCCGGCCAGCCACTCCGGTGGCATGTCGTTCATGTAGTACTCGATGGTGCCGGCCTTGTCTCCGGATGCGATCCGTTCCTGGAGGCCGGCGAAGAATTCGGCCCCGCCGGTGCCGAGTTCATCGCTCAGGGGAGTCTCCCAGAGCGCCAGCTTCGTGATGGGTAGGCCTGCTGCCGCCGCTGCCAGGGAAATCGAGCCACCTGAAGAGCTCCCGAAGAGCGCAGCTTGGCCGCCCGCGATGTCGATGAGTGTGGCGAGATCGTCGATGTTGTCCTTCAGGGTGAATGACGGAGCCTCTGCGCTTTCCCCTCTGCCGCGCCGGTCGTAGTTCAAAACGGTGAACCCCTTGGCGGCCAGAAGCTTGGCCATTTCCACGGTGTTGGAGTCGAAGCCCCTGAATTGCATTGCACCCCCAACCAGGATCACGGCAGGTCCCTCGCCGTATTGGTCATACCCGATGCGGGTACCGTCTTTCGAGATCGCAAATTCGGACATCCCAGATCCTTCGATGTGGCGGACAGTAGGTTCCTAAACTCTGGGGCCCGGCCACTTGCGGGTCAAGGGGAAAGGACGGTGAACAGGAGTTCTTAAGAGCTTCTTAAGTGCCCCGCGGGAGAGTGGAAGCAGGCCGCACAACGGCCGTCACCCCCGAACCGGAGACACCATGCGATCACACCCCGAGCAGAACACTTCCACGGAAGGCCGCGCTTCCGCCGTCGTCCGTCACAGTGTGCCGTTGCTTCCCCAGCCCAGGTACTGGCTTCTGTGGGGCATTGCCCTCGCTGCCGTAGTTCTTGCCATCGGCTTCAGCGTGCAGGCGGTAGCGGGCCTGACCACCAACGAATTCGGCGTTGACCAGGAACTCAGCCGCCATCACGTGGGCGCACTGACCACGGTGGCCATGGCATTGAACTTCCTCTTCGCCCCTGTAGCGGGAGTTTGCATAGTCCTGGTGATCGGCTTGTACCTTTTCCTGGTTCGCATGTCCTTCGTGCGGGCGGCCATGTTTGTGCTCTTCGCATGTTCGGGCTGGGTTGCCAGCGAGGCATTCAAACTTATCGTTGCCCGCCACCGGCCCAACCCTGCGCTTCTTTTCGACCCCCTGGCCCCGGAAACGGGTTCCAACAGCTTTCCCAGCGGGCATACCGCCTTCGCCGTAGCGCTCGCCTTCGCCCTGTACCTCCTGGTCCGGGGCACCCGATGGGGCGTCATCACCGCGTGGGCCGGTGCTGTCATGGCCGTGGTGGTGGCGTGGTCCCGGATCTACATCGGAGTCCATTACCCCAGCGACGTGGTGGCATCATTCCTGGCCACCAGCGCCGCAGTGATCGTTTTGGCAGGACTCTGGAACAGGTACGCACCGCAAGTTTTCGCGCGACTACCGTTTGGCGCTGGTTCGGGAGCAATCGCCCCGGAAGCAACCGCAACCCAAGCACACGGATCCTGAGGAGGACCCCTTGCACGTACTTTCCGCCATGCCCGCTTTCCTTGATCCCGCCACCCTCCTTCAGGGCTTGGGTCCAGCGGCGCTGGGAGTAGTGGCGCTGATAGTCTTCATCGAGTCCGGTCTCTTATTCCCGTTCCTGCCCGGTGACTCTTTGCTGTTCACCACAGGCCTGCTTCACCAGCAACTGCAGCTTGAGCTGCCGGTGTTGATCGCCGTCGTATCGGCCGCCGCCATCGCCGGTGACCAGATCGGCTACATGTTGGGGCGCAAGTTCGGACGGCGATGGTTCAAGGATGACGCCCGGGTACTGAAGACCGCGCACCTGGATACGGCCGAAGAATTCTTCAAGCGACGCGGCGGCCCCGCAATAGTCCTGGCCCGCTTTGTCCCCATCGTGCGGACATTTGCACCGCTGAGCGCAGGCATCGCGCGCTACGACTACAAATCCTTCACCCTGTGGAACATCGCCGGCGCCGTCATTTGGGGAACCTCCGTGACGCTCCTGGGCTCCTGGCTGGGACATTACGAGTTCATCGCAAACAACATTGACGCCATTGCCGTGATCATGGTTTTGGTCTCCGTCCTGCCGTGGGGAGTCGAGTTCCTCAAAAAGCGGCGCAAGGTCAAGGTGGACGCCGCGAGCAGGCACGCCGGGGAAGAATAGACAGCATGACAACAGCTGAGCGGCCGGCGGTCCTCTTGGTCGAAGACGACGCCGCCTTGGGGCCGCTCATCAGCGAACTCCTGGAGCCGGACTTTTCCGTCCGCTTGGCTGTCAACGGGCGCGACGGGCTCCACCTCGCCCTGACCCAGAGTTGGGATGCGATGGTCATTGACAGGGGGCTGCCCGTCATGGACGGCATCGCCTTGATCAAGGCCCTTCGTGCCAAGGGGATTGCCACCCCGATCCTCATCCTGACGGCGCTCGGTGCCACCGATGAGAAGATCCGGGGGCTCGACGCCGGAGCGAACGACTACATGAGCAAACCGTTCGACGCCATGGAGCTGGCCGCCCGCCTGCGAGCCCTCACCCGGACGTACGGCCTGCCGCCTCAGACTCTGGGAATCGGGGATTGGGAGCTCGACGCCGGTGCCCGCTCCATGCGCTCCGTGTACGGTTCCGTGGTCACCCTGACAGCGAAGGAAGCGGGACTCCTTGAAACCTTGGCCGGCGAACCCGAACGGGTCTTTACCCGTGAAGACCTCATCAACGCCCTGTTCCACCCCACGGACCAGCCGGGCGTGATCGACACCTACGTCCACCACTTGCGCCGCAAGATATCCAAAACGGTGATCCGGACGGTCCACGGCCTCGGATACCAGATCGGCGACCCCCATGACTGAGAACGACCCCCATGACTGAAAACCCGGACCAGGCGACGCTTCGCAAAGCCTCCCTGAAGATCGCCGTGCGGATCAGCGCGGCATGCACGGTTTTGGTTCTTTGCCTGCTGGCGGCCGCCGCGATCTACCTCTTTAACCAGGCTCAGCATCCAACGCTGCCCGGACCTGGCGAAACCGACTCCGTCTACGCATATCTCGATACAAAGGACCTCCTGAAGGCCATGATCGTTGCCGGCATTGCGGGGATACTCCTCGCCGGTGCCATCGGCTGGCTCAGCGCGCGGAGCGCCATCAGGCCCTTGGGAGAGGCATTGGCCTTGCAGCGACGGTTCGTTCAGGACGCCAGCCACGAATTGCGTACACCCCTCGCCATCCTCGATGCACGCGTCCAGCTCGCCCAGCGCGACGCCCCCGCCGACTCAAAAACCGGGGAAGCGCTCGCCCGCATCCGCAATGACACCGCGACCCTCACCGGCATCGTCAACGAATTGCTTGTGGCGGCCACCGGCTCGCCTCCGGATGCCACAGCGGAGCCGAGCGACCTCGCCAAGGTGGCGGGCGCCGTCGTCGAGAGCTTGCAACAGCTCGCGGGAGAGAAAGACGTCCGCGTCACCCTGACGGAAAAGGACCGCCCTTTCGCGCTCATTGACAGCAATGCCTTCCGCCGAGCCCTCCTTGCACTGGCCGACAACGCGCTGGCGCACACCCCCGCTGGCGGCCAAGTGGGGATCACGACGGCGGTGCTCGGCAACCGCGCGGTGGTCACCGTCTCGGATTCCGGGGCGGGGATCAAGGGAGTGGACCAGACCCGGATCTTTGACCGCTTCGTGAGGACACACAGCACCGAGGGTTCCCCGGGCCAGCGCAGCTTCGGAATCGGCTTGGCGTTGGTCCGTGAAATCATCACCGGGGCCCGAGGCACTGTGGAGGTTGAGCGCAGCGGCCCGCGGGGAACGGTCATGAAGATCACGCTGCCGCTTGCCCCGAAGGCTGCGGGCCCCAAAGATGGGGCGCCGAAAGACACCGGCCCGAAAGACATCGGCCCGAAAGACACGTGGTCCGGCTCGGCATAGCTTACTTAGGCGGCCCGCAGTTTGGCGGGTTGGGCGTATTTAAGCGCCTTTGCATGGTGTCGGAGCTTGCGTCGGTGGTGCCTGGAATCTGGCGCCGCCGTGGTCATGGATAGCCCGGTTCCTGGCGGGGGTGGGGCTGTTGATCGGTAGTGGTGTCCCGTTGGGGTGCGGATGTCGACGACATGCCGTGTCCCGGGGTGGGTTTGTGCTGTCCCGGTTTGTGCTGCTCCGGTTCGTGCTGTCCAGCCGGTGAGTTCTTTGGTGTGGTTGCAGGCTTCGCACAGCCCCTCCCCGTTGGCCAGGCTGGTGGGTCCTCCGTCGCGCCAGGGGATGATGTGGTCGAAATGCCTGATCGGCGCGTCGCAGTAGGGGGTGCGGCAGGTGTCGTCGCGGGCTTGGATGAAGCGCCGCATGCCTGCCGGGAATAAGCGTGCCCGCGAATCCACCCCGACGAGCTCTCCGGTTCCGGGGGCTGTGTAGAGGCGCCGCAGCCAGACCTTCAGGTCCTGATCCTGGGCAAGTTGACCCGGTTCACCGGCCGCGGGCTGGCCGGTCGTGAGCAGTGTCCGTGCCCAGCCGGCGGGCACGATCCCGTAGCCCGGCAGGCGGGCCGGTTCGCTGTCGCCCTGGAAGAGTGTCCTGTCGGTCATGACGAGCTGAACCTCAACCCCGCAAATACCGCCCGGGGTGCCGGTGGTGCGTTCGACGAGCGCATCGGCCATGATCTGCCCTCGGCTGCGGGTGTCCCCGCCGGAGCGCAGCGAGTCTGCGTGCCGGGTCAGGGCCGCGTGAACGGCCACGCCCTGGGCGACCGGAAGCAAGGCGGTCAGGTAGGTCATGGTGTCAGGCGCGGGCCGCAGGGACACATTCCGTTCGGTGGCGGCGTGGCTGGCGCGCTGGGTCACGGAACGGGGGTCCCGCCGGTACCCCGCGGCACGGGCGACGGCGATGATGGCCTTGTCCCCGGCGCCGTCGAAGGTCCCGGTGTCGGCGGCGAGTTCCTCGTCCACCGCGCAGCGGTCCTCGGCGGACAGGCAGGCTGTTTCCTTCACCAGCAGGGTCGCCCGCCATTCGTTCATCTGTCCGGTGTCCAGGGCGGCGAGGGTGTGCGGCATTTCGGTCACCAGCGCCTTCGCCAAGCCGAACAGCCGTGATCCGCGGGCGGGCGACTCCTGCCGGGCAAGGGCGATCTGCGCCGCGACGCCGCGGCCGCGTTCGTCGGCCGGAACACCTGCCGCCGCGTCGGCGCTGCGCTGGGCGGCATCGAACGCGACCGTGATCCGGGCTTGGGCAGCGGCGGCCGCGGACTTCAAATCCTCCAGGCCACGCAGCTGGTCGATCAGTTCTGCGGGGTCGGCCAGTTCGGTGCCGCCGACCGGCGCAAAGGCAGCGGCCGCGCGAAGCGATCTCACGGCATCGATCAACTCGCGCATCCGGACGCCCGCGACAGCGACACCGGGGACAGCCCCAGGGTCCGCGCCGCAGGACGGCGCGCCCGCTCCGATCAGCTGTGTTCCCCGGTTCCCGGCCATAACCACAGCATCGCAGAGGGGTCTGACATTAATAGCTCGAAGGAGACCTGCCTGCCGAAAAACCCGGAAATCGGCAGAACTTTCCTAGAAACTGACAGGCCTCGCGGCCCCGGCAAATAGGCCATCGGAGACGTTTCGCGGGCGCCCCTCAAGCCCGTCCCGTCCGCCTCTGGCGTGCGCAACCGAAGCGGACGAGAATGGGCTCGTGGTTCCCCCTCGTCAAGGCGGGGCCGTCGTCCCGATGAACTCCGCCGCCCGAAAGATCCAAAGCGTCTATCTCACGTTGACCCTCGGCAATACCCTCGCGGCTTCGTTCATCTGGGGGATCAACACCCTCTTCCTTTTGGATGCCGGACTCAGCAACCTTGAGGCCTTTGCCGCCAACGCCTTCTTCACTGCCGGAATGGTGGTATTCGAGGTGCCTACCGGAGTGGTGGCTGACGGTTGGGGGCGCCGGATTTCGTTCCTGCTTGGCACGGTGACGCTGGCCGGGTCCACCTACCTGTACTATCTGCTTTGGCAGCTTTCCGCCCCGTTTTTGTGGTGGGCCGTGGTGTCGGTATTGCTCGGCCTGGGCTTCACCTTCTTCTCGGGTGCTGTGGAGGCCTGGCTCGTCGACGCGCTGCGCTTCACTGGATATGAGGGTGGCCTGGAGACAGTGCTCGGGCGCGGCCAGATGGTCTCGGGCGCCGCCATGCTCGCGGGCTCGGTGGCTGGCGGGGTGATCGCGCAGGCCACCAACCTGGGCGTGCCGTTCCTGATTCGCGTGGGCGTGCTCCTCGCCATGTTCGCCGTGGCCTTCTTGCTCATGCGCGACGTCGGGTTCACCCCCGAACGTTCTACCCATCCCCTCAAGGCGACCCGAGCCGTTCTGGACGCCTCGATCGAGAACGGTTTGAAAAATCCACCCGTACGGTACGTGATGCTGGCAGCGCCGTTCAGCGCCGGCGTCGGGATCTATGTGTTCTATGCCCTGCAGCCATACCTGCTTCAGCTCTTCGGCGACCCGCGCGCGTACTCTGTGGCCGGGCTGGCGGCGGCAATCGTCGCAGGAGCGCAGGTGCTGGGTGGGTGGCTTGCACCACGCATCCGGGGCCTTGTCCGCAAACGCACCACCGTGTTGATTCTGAGCGGAGTGGTGAGTGCGTCGATTTTGGTGGTGCTCGGGTTCACGAGCGTCTTCTGGATGGCCTTGGCCCTATTGACGTTCTGGGCCATGGTCGACTCGGCGGCCACCCCGGTGCGGCAGGCCTACGTGAACGACATGATCCCGTCGAAGCAGCGGGCAACCGTGCTTAGCTTCGACTCACTCATGGGATCAAGCGGTGGAGTGGTGGTGCAGCCGCTGCTCGGCCGGGCGGCCGATGTGTACGGCTACTCCGCCTCGCTCGCCATCAGCGGCGTCATCGAGCTGATCGCGGTGCCGTTCCTCCTGGCGAGTCGTCGGCAGGGCTCTTTGGCCGATCAAGCCAACGCCTCGATCGCTACATCGGACGCGGAACCCCGGCAGTCATAGGAACTGGCCTACGGAAGCCGTGAAGCCCGGAGGAGCGTGGCCTCGCCGGCCTTGTCAGGATCAAGCGGTACAGGGCTAATTAGCACAGCTGTGCCACGATGCAGAAGGCCATCCGAAAGCGGTTGGCAGCGCACGCCACCGCGGCCGCGCATGGCGGCATGTGCGCCCGGAGCGAGGACCTGGTCCATCCACGCACAGGGGTGCGCCGGCCGGCCGCCCCGGAACCGCACAAGGCCGCCACGGGATTCCAACGCGAACTCCTCGCCCAGCAGGGGAGCCAGGTGGGCTCCTCTGAGGACCACATTGCGGCGAGTGAGGAGCGGGTCAAAAGGGGCGACCCCCAGCTCAGCAGCCATCGCTTCGAGCGACTCGATGGCTATCAGGGTGACTGCGGCATCCATGTGCGCGGCCTTGCCGAAGAACCGGTCACCGACGATGCCCTTGCCGCTTACGACGTCGACCTGCTCGGCGTCCGTTGTGGGCACCTCGGCGGCACCATCGCGTGCGCGGCCGAAGTAGGCGTGGCCGGATGACACAAGGAGATGCAGGATCTCCACGTCGTACCTGTAGCTTGCGGTCATGCCATAAGGCTATGCCTGTCCCGGGTGAGCAACCCCGGGCACTCTACCCCAACCTTGAAAAGCTAGTTCTTGCGACGCTGGAAATCAGCGAAAGCTCCGATGCCGGTTCCAACAAGCGCGATACCAGCAAGTATTGACCACCAGAGCTGCATATATCCGGCGGCCGTTATGAATAGCAGAACCGCTACCAATGCAAATAGAAGCAGGGAAATAGGAATGTCGCGAGCACCTTTAGGAGTCAAAACACGCTTCCTTGATCGAGGCGATGCCTAGAACCTCTCCAGCAAGACCACCGCCGGCGGCAACGACAGCTTGCCACTTCTTCTCCAACCCGGATGCCGCGTTCCAGGCGCGGAAGAGAATTTCGAAGGTCCTCTGAATACTTCCAAACCTTGCAACTAGTTTAGCGACTTTACCGGCGACCAGAGCGTTAGCAGCAACCTCTGCCGTAACGGTCGCTATACACTTGGCCCAGCCCCAAAAGTCGCTCGGATCAGCGGTTACCGGAAAGGCTGTGTTCTGATCAAAATCGATCGACTGCACGAGAGCCTCTCCGTCGAGGGAGAACCGCGTCGGAACAGCCCTGCCGAGCGCATCGTAAGCCCATGGAGCCCTGTAACCCCCAGCAATCGCACCCTCAGCGGTGCGAACAACAACGGAACCATCAGTGTCTATGGCTGCTTTTGATCCTGCGGGGAGCGACAAGGGAAACCGATATTCTCGATCCGCAGTGTTTGAAGCAATGTTGATCAGTGTCTGAGTTCCCTTGCCTGTGGCATAACTACTAATCACGGCACTGTTGAGTTTGGTGCTCAGAACCGGCTCACCTTGCCCGGCGAAAAGGCCGTCCGGGATCTTGCCCGGTTTTGCGAGAGCTTCGGATGAAGCCGTGCCCGGAAGAGTGATGCTTGCGGACCAAGCGCCGGCGCCAGAAACAACGATGTTCGTTCCGGGGACCGCAACAGTACTGACTTTGCTTGGCGAATGAACCCCTTCACCTAAAGAAACTGGCGATGCCTGTGCAACCCCCGCGCTCGACACCACGACCCCACTGGCGACAAGCGCGACAAGTAGAAGACTTCCGATTGAACCTAGCTTAGATCTGTTTGACATGGATCACCTTTCAGAGAGAGACAGGCGCTTCACGATCAAATTATGCATATGAGGCAAATGAGGGCAAGAGTTTTATGAAACAGGTCGAGGGAATTATTTTCAAATTCCAAAATGGGAATCACGGATTGCATTCCTCTCGCATGTCTCAATACTCAATCCACCGTCCGTCGCTACTCAATTTATGACTTTCGACCACTCAATTTCAGGTATACGTCACTCAATAGGAGCAAAAACTCTTGACATTAATGCGACTCTTATGATCGATCAGGTCGCCGGGGCTGAGTCGCGAAGGTGACCGAGGCGGCCCTTGACCGCCTTGGTCACCTCCTAGGCGTGAACAAGTGTCGTCACGCCTGCAGGCTCAGGAACCCCGGGCGCTCAGCCCCAAAATTCCGTGAGCTGCCCGGCCAGGGCTTTGCCTTGCTCGTACCCCGCCTGGGCAGCGGGCGGGCGCAGCGACAGATCCATGGCATTGGCGCCGAACATGTGCTCGGAGTTGCCGTCCGGGAAAATGGTTTCGACTCTGCTGCCGCGTGCGCGGAGTTCGTCGACCTGCGTTGCCAGATGCGTGCCCCACTCCAGCGGTTGCAATGATCTGCCACCGAAGGGCGAGAGCACCAGGACCCGCTCGTATCCGGCTGCCAGATCGGCATTCTCGGCGTTGGACCGGTAACCGCCGTCGAGGTACCGCTTGTCCCCGATCCTGTAAGGCAAGCCACTGGAACAGCTGGCGGCGATTGCATCCACCAAGTCGACTCCACTCTGGCGGTCGAACGTGACCGGTTCACCGGTACGGGCATCGACCGCCGTGACGAGCACTGGTCGTTCCGGCCAGTTCTGGCTGGGTAGCCGGGCGGCGACGGTGGTGCGCCATTGTGTTGACCAGGAGCCATCCGACGCCGCATCCATCTCGAGCGCTGCCGCGCCCAGTCGCCGGCGCATGTCAGCCACGTCCTGAGCATCGGCGATGATCTTGTTGATCCGCTCCAGATGGTTCACCACCGGCCTGGCTGATGCGCGTCCGGCTCCGGACCCGACCGGAGCGGGCCGTTGCGGGGGGACGGCGTCAAGGATGTTGGCGAACAGTTCAGTCGGGGTTGCGCCGGCAATCTGGGCCGCGGCCGTTGATCCGGCTGACGTGCCGATGGTCAGATCGGCGTCGGTCGCATCCAGCCCGGCCTCGAAGAGGCCAGCGAGGACGCCGATCAGCCAGGCATTGCCTGTCGATCCGCCGCCACCGAGGACCAACGCTCGCTCGCGGGAGTGCAAAGGTAAAGAAGGTGTTGTGTTCATGGGAGTCGCCTTTCGTGAATTGCCTGTTTGGCGCTCCCAGTGGCGACTATTTCAGTCGCGAGATCGTGGACTGCAGGGGAGCACCCATTGCGGATACTGCGTTCATGGGACTCACCTCCTGCCGATAGATCACGATCGCCGCAACGCTAGCACGCCCGCGGCGCGGCCCGCAACAGGCCCGCAACAGGCCGACCTACACCCCTAATCCTCCACAGGGAACGCCACGCCTTCGCCCACCACGCGGAGGCACAGTTCCGTGCCGGGCTTGGTGATGGAAGCGTTCCAGTGCCGGATGGTGATGATTTCGCCACCTCCCGGGTAGGCCAAGGATGCGCCGGCGGCTGCAACGCGCGGGGCGAGCTTGATCCGCACCGTGGTCTCGGGGCCGAAGTAGTCCGTATCGACGACCACGCCGCGGATGGGACCGTCGGGAGCAATCCGGATTTGTTCAGGGCGGAGCATCAATTGCACGAGGCCCTGCGCCGGGGGACGGCGTACAGGTATGCCGCCTAGCGAACACGTGGCCAGGGAGCCTTCCATCCACGCGTCCAGGATGACGGCGTCACCGAGGAATTCGGCCGTTGCCCGGTCTGCGGGACGCGTGTACACAACGAATGGATTGCCGATCTGCGCCAGCTTCCCGCCACGCATGATCGCCACCTGATCCGCGAAGGACAGGGCCTCGGCTTGATCGTGCGTCACCAGGATGGTGGTGACCCCGGCTTCGTTCAGCACCTTCGCGACGGCGCGCCGCGTGGCCACGCGGAGGCCGGCGTCGAGCGCTGAGAAAGGCTCGTCGAGCAGCATGAGTTGCGGTTCGCGGGCCAGGGCTCGGGCGAGTGCCACCCGCTGCTGCTGGCCGCCCGAGAGCTGGTGGGGCCGCCGCTTCGCCATGTCGGCATCGAGGGAAACCATGTCGAGCAGTTCCTGGACGCGCGTCTTCACGGCGCGGCGGCCGCCGTCGAGCGCTGACTTGTCCAGCCCGAACGCGATGTTCTGCCCCACCGTAAGGTGTGGGAAGAGCGCGCCGTCCTGGGCAACATAGCCAACGTGCCGCTTGTGGGCCGGTACCCAAATCCCGTCCCCGGCCACCTTGTTTCCGTTGAGGCTGATTGAGCCGGTGCCCGGGTGCTCAAATCCGGCGATGAGGCGCAACAGGGTGGTCTTGCCGGAACCGGAAGGCCCGACGATGGCAGTGGTCCCGCCCTTGGCCACGGAAAGGTTCACGCCCTTCAGCACGGCCTGGGAGCCGAAGTTCTTGGTGACCTCGGCGATGTCCAGATGCGTGTTGGTGGTAGGGGCCACCGAAGCCGCCACGCGCGGTGCCGGAAGCCTTGAGGGGGATTGTTCGGTCACTGTCCGGCTACTTTCTTGGACTGTTGGAAAAGCAAGTACGTCATGGGGGCGGACAACAGGATCATGAGCAGGGCGTAAGGTGCCGCGCCCGAGTAGTCGATCTCGCTGCTCTTGCTCCAGAATTCGGTGGCCAGGGTGTGCGTGCCATTGGGGGACAGCAGCAGCGTGGCGGTCAGCTCGTTGACTATGGCAAGGAACACCAGCGCGGCCCCGCCGGCGGCGGCCGGAGCCGTGAGCCGCAACGTCACCTTCAGGAAGGACACCAGCGGTGCCTTGCCGAGCGATTGCGCGGCTTCGTCAAGTTCCTTGGGAGCCTGGGCCAGTCCGGAGCGGATGTTGACCAGGGCCCGCGGCAGGAACAACAGCACATAGGCCGCAATCAGGACGCCGGAGGTCTGGTAGATTCCCGGGACCATGCGGATGCTCACGGTCACGAAGGCGAGGCCCACCACGATGCCGGGCAGGGAGCTGGTGACGTAATTGGAGAGTTCAAGCATCTTGCTGAACCAACTGGGGTGCCGCACGGCCAGATAGGCCATGGGGAAGCCGACGACGATTGTCGCCGCGGCGCCTACGGTGCCATAAGCGAGGGTCTGGAGCAGTGCCGGAAGGAATTCGTCGGCGGACCAGACGCGCGCGCCTCCCGCCAGCACCCAGCGCAGGACAAAAAAGATCGGCAACCCGAAGGCCAACACGGTGAGGGCAAGCAGGCCTAGCTGGGACGGAAGCTGGTAGTGGCGCAGGGGAAGCCTGGTCGGCTTGGCCTGTGCACCGGAACCGACGCGGGCGTAGCGTGCGGTACCGCGGCTCCTGACTTCCGCCAGGAGCAGGATGAGGCAGAAGAACACCAGGACGCTTGCCAGCATGTTCCCGGCTGTGCCGTTGAACGTGGATTGGAACTGGGTCATGATCGCGGTGGTGAACGTGTCGAAGCGGATCATGGCGAACGCGCCGTATTCGGCCAGCAGGTGCAGCGACACCAGGAGTGCGCCACCCGTCATGGCGATCCGGAGTTGAGGCAGGACAACCCGGAAGAAGATGGCCCATGGTCCCAAGCCAAGGGAGGCCGCGGACTGCTCAATCGCGGGGTCCAGACGCCCCAGCGTCGCCGCCGCGGGAATGTAGACAAGGGGGAAATACGACAGCGTGGCGATCAGCACGCCGGACCAGATGCCCTCCAGCGAGGGGACCGCGGTCACCCACGCATAGCTGTTGACGAACGCGGGAATGGCCAGCGGGGCTGCCAGGGCCACAGCCCACCAGCGATGCCCCCGCAGCTTGGTCCGCTCCACGAGCCACGCGCCACCGACTCCCAACACCAGGCAGATGGGCACCGTGAAGACCACCAGCATCACGGTGTTCAGGAGCAGCTCGCCAACGCGCGGCCGGAAGATGAGTGCGACGGCGGTGTCCCACCCGGTCGCGGCCGTCATGTAAGCGACGTACCCCAGCGGGATGAGCGAAAACAGCGCGATCAGCACGGCCAGGAGGGATATTGCAGAAACGCCGAAAGGCGGGCGGGGGCGCTTGCCCCTGCCCGCCGTCGTCGTGCTCGACGGAGCCTCGGGAATTTCCGGGGAGACGCGAGCCGATAGATCAGTGGTCACAGAATTACAGCAGTCCTGCCTTGGTCATCAGGTCGGTGACCTTTGCGGAGTTCAATTTGGCCGGATCCACGGTAGGAGCTTGCAGATCCTTGATGGGAACGAGTTTAGCGTTCGAGTCCACGTTGGAAGCGATCGCGTATTCGTAGGAAGTGCCGTTCTTGAGGACTTCCTGGCCCTGCTTGCCGGTGACGAACTTGATGAAGGCCTGGGCAGCTGCGGAGTTCTTGGAGGATTTCAGCACGCCGCCACCGGAGACGGACAGGAACGCGCCGGGGTCCTGGTTCTTGAAGAAGTACGGGGTGACGTTCTTGGAGTTCTCGCCGGTCTTCGCCTGGTCGCCGTAGTAGTAGTAGTGGTAGATCAGTGCGGCGTCGACTTCGCCGGCGTTGACTGCCTTCATGGCGGTGCTGTTGCCCTTGTACGCCTTGAAATTGTCCTTCATGCCCTTGAGCCACTCAGTGGTGGCGGCCTCGCCCTTTTGTTCGAGGAGGGCGGCAACAATGGCCTGGAAGTCGGCGCCGGACGGCGAAGCTGCCCACCGGCCCTTCCACTCCGGCTTGGCCAGGTCCAGCATCGACTTGGGCAGCTTGTCGTCGCTGATCTTGGTCTTGTCGTACACCAGAACCGTGGAGCGGGCGGCGATGCCGGTCCACTTGTTGGTGGACGGGCGGTACGCGGCCGGGACCTGGTCCACGGTGGCCTTGTCGATGTCGGCGAAGAGGCCGGCGTTCTCAACCTGGGCCATGGCGGGGGAGTTCTCCGTGAGGAAGACGTCGGCCGGGGATGCCGCGCCTTCCTGGATGATCTGGTTGGAGAGCTCGGTGTCGGAACCTTGGCGGACGGTGACCTTGACGCCGGTCTCCTTGGTGAACGCGTCCACCCATTCCTTGGTCAGGGTGTCGTGCTGGGCGTTGTAGACGGTGATTTCGCCCCCCACTTTAGTGGAAGTAGCAGCGTCGGCGGAAGCGGAAGTGGAACCGGTGGCTGCTGGGGAGGCCGTGCCGTTGCCGCAAGCGGCCAGGCTCAGGGCTGCAGTGGCGGCGAGTGCGATGCCGGCCAGCGCGTTTGCGCGAATCTTCATGAGGGCTTCTTTCTGCGAGCAAATCCAAGGGAACCCGGGGGAAGGAACTGCGGGCTCACAGCTTGAAACTTTAGGTTAGCCATACCTAAATCTCCATCCAGAACGACCTATAGTGACCGGAATCACATGTATTACGCAAGATTTACATGACCTAATAAGCGGAAGCGGTGTGTCGTCGTCCGAGCGAGTGCCTTGCTGCAGTCGATAAGCTGGCTCCATGCCCGGTCTCGCCGAATTCCTGCCGACCTTCCTCGGCGTCGGCGTCCTGATGGCAGTCACGCTGGCACTCCTCTTGGCGTTCCGGACCCCTCACCCTTTCGCGCCCGCATTGGCCATCCTCCGTGGAGCCGCGCAGCTCGCCGCGATCAGTCTTGTTCTGGGCGGCGTCATCACCAGTCCGCTTTGGGTCGCCGTCGCGCTACTCGTGATGTTCGCGGTGGCCGCGATGAGTGCCACCCGTCGGATTGGCTGGAGCCTGCCGCATTTGGGCTTGGTCAGCGGCTCCATGGCCGGGGGTATCGGAATTACCCTCGCCGTCATTTTTGCGACCGGGGCAATCGCGTTCACTCCCCGCTACGCGCTCGCAATTGGCGGAATCGTCATTGGCAATGGAATGACCATCGCAGTGCTGGCCGGCCGGCGCTTCAAGGAATCGGTCTACGAGCATTGGGAGGAAGTTGAGGGTTGGCTCGCGCTCGGCGCCACCCCGAGGCAAGCAACCCTTGATCTCGCCCGGCGGACCGTCTATTCGGCCCTTATTCCGTCAACCGATCAAACCAAGACGACGGGACTTGTCACCCTACCCGGCGCGTTCGTCGGGGCGATTTTTGGCGGGGTTTCTCCCTTTGAGGCAGGCCGCTTCCAGATTGTGGTGCTCGCGGCGATCATGGCGGCAGGTTCCATCACCGCCGTCATGATCATCGGAATCCTCGCGCCGGTACGCGTGCGCCCAGCGACGCTGCGCTGACACTGCCTAACGGGAGCGAGCCTCCGGCCGACAGTAGGAACTGAACCGCACTCCTACAAGCGCCTCCCTAGCTAAAGCAGAAACGGCCCATGATCGTTGTCACCCGCCTGAACGGCACCCGCTTTGCCGTGAATCCGGACATCATTGAACGGATCCACGAAAGCCCGGACACCCATCTGGTGACCCTCGACGGCGCTACGTACGTTGTGCGGGAAACCCTCGCGGAGGTTGTGGAACTGATTGCGAACTACCGGGCCTATATTCTTCGGCGCGCACAGGACCTCCCCACCGTTACGGGCTATCCCTTGAGCCTCGTGCGCACACCGGAACCGGACGGAAGGTAAGCCATGGATCCCTCAACAATAATCGGCCTGTTCCTGGCCTTCGGCTCGGTGGTCGCCATGGTGACCCTCGAAGACGCCAACCTCATGGCCCTCCTGCTTCCCGCGCCCATGGTCCTGGTTTTCGGTGCCACCTTGGCCGTGGGTCTGGCCGGAAACACGTTCCGCGATACCGTGCGGGCGTTCAAGGACCTCCCCAAAGCGTTCAAGGGAAAGACGGACAAGCCTCAAGAAAGCATCGACCAGCTGATCGGATTTGCCGAGAAGGCGCGGAGCGAGGGCCTCCTCTCCCTCGAAGAGGCGGCCACGGACGAGAAGGATCCTTTCCTGGCCCGTGCCCTCCAGAACATCGCCGACGGCACCGACGCCGAAGAGCTGCGCATCCTCATGGAAGACGAGATCGACTCCAAGATGCGCAGCGACCACGTCTCTGCCAAATTTTTCGCCAGCCTGGGCGGCTACGCTCCAACCATCGGCATTATCGGCACCGTGGTATCGCTGACCCACGTCCTTGAAAACCTTTCCTCGCCCGATCATCTGGGACCGATGATCGCTTCCGCTTTCGTGGCGACCCTCTGGGGTCTGTTGTCCGCGAACTTCATCTGGCTGCCCTTCAGCTCGCGGCTCAAGCGACTGTCCGAGCTGGAAATCGAACGCATGACCCTCCTGATGGAGGGAATGCTGGCGGTGCAGAACGGGACCCAGCCCCTCCTTCTCGCCGAACGGCTCCGCGCCATGGTTCCCGCCGACAGGCTCGGCAAGGTGAAATCCGCAAAGAAGAGCGACGACGACGAAGCCCGCCCCGGCAAATTCGCTTCATCCAAGGCCGCATGAGGTCCCGGCGCCGCCGCGGTTCACCTCCGGCGGAAGAACACGTCGACGAACGCTGGATGGCTTCCTACATGGACATGGTCACGGTGCTCATGTGCATGTTCATCGTGCTCTTCGCAATGTCCACCGTGGACCAGGCCAAATTCGACAAGCTCCGCAATTCACTTGCTACGGGTTTCGGCACGGTGGTCAGCCAGAAAGTGGACACCGCCACCGGGACGGTCGTTCCGCCGGAATACACCAGCGCCGATGCCCAAGGATTCTCCAACCTGGACCTCGCACTCAAGGAAGCGGCCCGGCTCACCGCTTTGCGCGACGACATGAAGTCCAAGCTCGACGCCGCGGGGCTGGGGGCCAACGTGCAGTTCAAGATCAACGAACGCGGACTCACCGTGAAACTCGTAGGATCGCAGACCTTCTTCGAGCCCGACCGGCCGGAACTCACGCCCCGCGCGAGCCAGGTTCTTGGCATGATTGCCCCGGCCATGGCCAAGGCGGCCCTTGAAATCATGGTGGAAGGCCATGCCGCCAACGGAGTCACCTCGTATCCCTCCACATGGGAGCTGTCTTCTGCACGCTCCGTCAACGTCCTCAGGTACCTCGTCGACCATGGGGGCATTTCGGCAGGGCACATCGGCGCCGTAGCATTCGGATCCGCCAGGCAGGTCAACGACGATTCCACCGAGGCGCTGATGGAACTCAACCGCAGGGTGGACGTGGTCGTCCTCTCGGACAAACCCGAAGTGGTCCGCGCCCTGATCCCCGAAGCGCTTAAGGCGAGGGCCGGCGGCCAGTAGCGGCCGGTGCCCTTGTCGCGGCCGGTGACCCAACGCCGTCGGGCACCATGGAAGTGATCGCCATGCCGAGGTACGCTCGTGGCATGACCCCGGAAGACATCGCCAGGCTCACGTACTTGCGGAAGGCCCGTGACCTGATCGACCGCGAGTACGCAAAGCCCCTCGACGTGCCGACCATGGCCAGCCATGCCTTCATGTCACCGGCGCACTTCTCGCGGCAGTTCCGGGCCGCCTATGGCGAGACCCCTTACAACTACCTCATGACCCGCCGAATCGAGCGCGCGATGGCGCTCCTGCGCGGCGGAATGAGCGTGACCGACGCGTGCATGGAGGTCGGTTGTACGTCGCTTGGCTCGTTCAGCTCGCGGTTCACTGAACTCGTGGGGGTGCCGCCTAGCACTTACCGCGCCCGGGAGCATCTGGCCGTCGCCGCCATGCCTGCTTGCGTGGCGAAGATACGCACGCGGCCCAGCCGGAACGAAGCGAGCAAGCGTCGGGAAGCGCTTGCAGTCGCCGCGGACTGAGCAATCGCCGCGGATTGACTAGCTGATCGGCCGTAGCCGGCCACAATACGCCAGAGGTCCCGCCCCCGATGGGGCGGGACCTCTGCTGCGTCCGGGACGTCTACTAGCCGGAAAAGCATCACTCCCCGGAAATACGGTCACATTTGATTTGCGGAAGATACATGCCGTCACAACCGCATTTGAGGATTATTCTGAAGCCATGCCAAATATTCGAGTATCTGAAGCAGCCCGGTTCCTGGGCGTCAGTGACGATACCGTCCGGCGCTGGACCGAGAACGGCATCCTGACCCCGGTCAAGGACGATTCAGGCCGGCTGGCCGTGGATGGCCTGGAACTCGCCCACGTCGCGCGGGACCAGGCCCAGCTGCCTGAGGATCCCACCCGGGTGGGCCGCTCGGCGCGCAACCGCTTCGTCGGCCTGGTCACGGGCATCACTGCCGACAAAGTCATGGCCCAGGTGGAACTGCAATGCGGTCCCTTCCGTGTCGTATCCCTCATGAGCAGCGAGGCGGTCCGGGAACTCGGGCTCGAACTCGGCTCAGTTGCCACAGCCGTGGTCAAGGCCACCACCGTCATCATCGAAACACCCCAAGGAAAGAGCACCATATGAGGATCACCCGCAAGCCTTTCGCCGCGCTGCTCGTTGCCGGCGCCCTCGCGGCGGGGATGACCGGCTGCGGTTCAGGCACTCCCGCCAGCACCGCAAACAGCGGATCCGCCAGCGCCAGCGAAACGCCAAAGCTCTCCGGTACGGTGACGGTTTACGCGGCTGCCTCGCTAAAGGCAACGTTCACCAGATTGGCCAGCGAATTCGAAGCTGCGAACCCGGGTACAAAAGTGGCCCTGAGCTTCGCCGGGTCTTCGGACCTCGCCACGCAGATCACCCAGGGCGCTCCGGCGGACGTCTTTGCCTCGGCAGACACGAAGAACATGGCCAAGCTTTCCGACGCCAAGCTGCTCGACGGAACGGCCAAGAACTTCGCCACCAACGTCCTGACCATTGCCGTCCCGCCGTCCAACCCGGCGTCGATCAGTTCCTTCGCGGACCTCGCCAAGCCGGGTGTCAAGGTGGTCGTCTGCGCCAGCCAAGTACCTTGCGGCTCTGCCGCCCAAACCATCGAAAAGGCCACCGGCACAACCCTGAAGCCTGTCAGCGAAGAGTCTTCCGTGACTGACGTCCTCGGTAAGGTCGCCTCCGGGGAGGCCGACGCCGGACTCGTCTACGTCACGGACGTCAAGGGCGCGGGGGACAAGGTCAAGGGAATCACGTTCCCCGAGTCGGACAAGGCCGTCAACACGTACCCGATCGGCGCTGTGGGCACCAGCAAGAACAAGGACCTGGCCACGGCTTTCATCGCGTTGGTGACGGGAAGCGAAGGCAAGAAGGTTCTCGGCGACGCCGGCTTCGGAACTCCATAACCCCTTGGAAAGAAGCGAGCAGGATTCGAGAAGCGCTGGTCAACGCCACGGACTAGCGTCGTTGCCATGACTATTTCACTGCAGTACTCACACATCACTGTCAACGATCCCGACGAAGCGCTCACGTTCTACCGGGACGCCCTCGGGCTCGAGGTGCTCAACGACGTCGCGCAGGGCGGATTCCGGTGGGTGACGCTCGGCAGCAAGGACCAGCCGGGTGTTGAAATCGTGCTTTCCGAACCGCATGCGGGCAGGTCAAAGGCCGACGGCGATTCCCTCCAGGAGCTGCTCACCAAGGGTGTCCTGGGGCCGATCGTCTTCCGCTCCGACGACGTCGACACGCTCTTCGAAAGGGTCAGGGCTTCCGGCGCGGAGGTCATGCAGGAACCAATCGACCAGCCGTGGGGTCCCCGTGACTGCGCCTTCCGCGATCCTTCGGGCAACATGGTGAGGATTTCGCAGGCTCCGGCCGCGTAGCTTTAACTTACGCCCGCACTTTCCTTGCCGATAGTGGCAACCGTGAGTGAACAGGAAGATCAATTCGCGGGACGGCAGCGCACCGTGGACGTCTATGACTTCCGCAGGCCCACCACCTTGCCGCGGCAGCACAGCCGCGTCCTGGAAGTCGCCTTCGAGACGTTCGCCCGCCAATGGGGAACACAGCTCACGGCCAAGGTCCGCGTGAAATCCACCGCGACCCTTGAACAGCTCATCATGCAGAGCTACGACGAATACGCGGCGTCCCTCCCTTCGGTCACTTCGATGGTGCTGTGCCGCATTGAGGGCAGCGAGTCGCGGCTGGTCATGCAGTTTCCGGCCACGGCGGCATTGTCCTGGGTCACCCGCATGCTGGGTGGCGCCAGTGAGACGGCCGTCCCGGATCGGAAGTTCACCCAGATCGAGCAGGCCCTCATCAGCCGCATGGTGGAAGACGGACTGGAGGACCTGAGCTATTCGCTTGGTGCCCTGCTGACCACCCCGGTGCGCATGGACGTCATCCAGTACAACTCCCAGTTCGCCCAAGCCGCCGCTCCGGCGGAGCTCATGATCGTGGCTTCGTTCACGGTGAAGGTGGGCGAAAGCCTTGCCGCAGCCAGTCTCGCTATTCCCGCCGACATCCTCCTTTCCGGGCTCGGCGACGTGAATCCCACCGTCCACAGCCGCGACGCCGAGGCGCTGGTCCGCGCCCAGGTCACCCAAGTGCCGGTAGACGTAGCCATCCAGTTGAGCCCCACGCCGGTGACGCCGGCGCAGATCCTGGGCCTCGCCGTCGGGGACGTCATTCCGCTGCCGCACCTGGAGAACCGGCCGTTCGACGTCGCCATCAACGGTACCCGCCTGGCCACCGCAGCCCCGGCCCGCAACGGCTCCCGTGCAGCCGCCGTCATCGTCACAATCGAGGAGAACCAGCGATGAGCATCACCCTGACCCTGCACGAATCCGCGGCCGAGCGTTTGGCCATGCAGTTGCCGACTCCTGCCACGCTGAACGTCTCCGGCATTGTCCCGCCCCAGGCCGCCGCGCCATACGCACCCCTCGCGATTACGGCCACTTTCGTCGGCGCCGTGACCGCGGACTTCGCACTCATCCTCACGGACCGTTCCTTCCTTGCCGCTGCCGGCGGTGGGTTGAGCGGCGGCCCCCTCCAAGGCGGCCTGCCCGCCGGTGCCGTCTCCGGCGGTATCGTCTCCGTCGTTGACGTACTGCGTCCCGCGATGGAACACGCAGCCGACGCGTTCGACGCCGGCGTGCTGGGGGAGTTGCGCGAGGAAGACGCTACCGGGCTGCTGTCCGACCCCGAAACCGCCCTTTTTGAACTGCGCCAGTCTCCCGCGTCCGACGGCGGCCCGACGTTCGGCTGGTTTGCCATCCGGGTCCGCGAACACGGAACCGTGCGGGACACCGCTGCCGCACGGAGCGCCCAGTCCGGTGCCGTTTCGTCCCGCCTCGGACTGATCAGCAACGTCGAAATGGCCCTCACCGTGGAAATCGGCCGCACACGTATGTCCGTGCGCGACGCCCTCGCCCTGGAGCCGGGCAAAGTGATCGAGCTGGACCGCTCGGCCGGTGCACCCGCGGACGTCCTGCTCAACGGACGCCTGATCGCCCACGGTGAAGTCGTCGTCGTGGACCAGGACTATGCAGTGCGCATCACACGCATCCTGGATGTCGCCGAGGGAATCTACTAGATGGATTCGCTCGTCCTCGGGCTGCGCGTGCTCGTGGCCCTGGGCGCGGTGCTGGGGCTCATTTGGGTCCTGCAGCGCCGGCTTCTCAAAGGAAAAGCCAAGGGCCGACGCCGGGCCAACACCACCTTGACGGTGGTCAGCCGGCAGACGGTCGGCCAAAAGGCCTCCGTGGTGGTGGTCGACGCCGGCGACAAGCGTTTCCTCTTGGGCGTCACTGAGCACGCCATCAACGTCCTGCACAGCAGCGACGTCCCCGTGGAGCTCCCGGAAACTCCAGCGCCCGGGAGCTTCGCCGATATCTTCCGCGATGCCGGCGGCGCCTCACTTGCGGACAACGGGCCCCAAGCCACGGCTCTCCAAGGCAGTGCACTCCAAGGTAGTGCACTCACTCGCCGCAGCGAGATCCACCGCCGCAGCGAGCCGGACAAATCACAGCCCATGCACGGATCCATCCTTGCCGGCTCCACATGGCGGCAGGCCGCCGAGGCCATCAGGGGACGCCGGAATTGATCCTGACCCTTGGGACTGCCGATGCCCGACGCGCCGGCAGGATATTGCTGGCCGTGCTTTGCATCCTTTTGCTGACGGCCCTGTTCCTGTGGCTGGGCATGTCCGCCGGACATGCGGCCCCGCTCAGCCCGACGCCGCCCACCGCGCCCGCCGTTCCCACCGCACCGGCCCAACCCTCCAACGGAAACGTCAGCATCAATATCAATGGGCTGGACGGAAAGCCATCCACAGCTGTGGTGACCCTGATCGGGATCACGCTGCTCTCGGTCGCTCCTGCCTTGCTGCTCATGATGACCTCGTTCACCAAGATCTTCGTGGTGCTGGCGATGACCCGCAACGCCTTGTCGCTCCCGTCGATCCCGCCCAACCAGGTACTGGCCGGGCTGGCGCTCTTCCTGTCCCTGTTCGTGATGTGGCCCGTGATTTCGGAAATCAACAACGTCGGCATCCAGCCCTACCTGAACGGGACGCTGGACTTCAACGGGGCCGTTTCGGCCGGATCCGCGCCACTCCAGCACTTCATGGTGGCCCACACCCGGCAGGAAGACATCGCCCTCATGACCCGGGCGGCCAAGTTGGATAATCCGGCCAACCCGCAATCGGTCCCGTTGCAGACCCTCATCCCCGCGTTCATGATCTCCGAGCTCCGGGCCGCGTTCATCATCGGCTTCGTCATCTTCATCCCGTTCCTGGTGATCGACCTTGTGGTCTCGGCCGCGCTGATGTCCATGGGCATGATGATGCTCCCGCCGGTGATGATCTCGCTGCCTTTCAAGATCCTGCTGTTCATCCTGGTGGACGGCTGGGGATTGGTGATCACGGCCCTGATCCAGAGTTATTCGAGCGGCTGATGGATACCAACGCAGTCCTGGACATTTGCCTCCAGGCCCTGATTCTTGCGGCCAAGCTGGCCGCGCCCGCCTTGGTGACCGCGCTGGTGGTGGGCCTCGCCATTTCCCTCCTGCAGTCCATCACCCAGCTTCAGGAAGCCACCCTCTCCTTCGTGCCCAAGGCAGTCGCCGTGGCCGTGGCCTTGGTGGTGTGCGGGCACTGGATGATCACCGAGGCTGTCTCCTTCACCAACGAGCTCTTTGCCCGGATACCCGGGCTGATCGGCGGAGCGTGAAGTGGAGCTGCCCTTCAACCAGTCCTGGCTTGAGGTCCTGTTGTTGGCCTCCGTCCGGATGACGGCCTTCCTGGTGGTCGCCCCGCCCTTCTCCCACCAAACAATTCCGCTGCGCATCAAAGCGATGCTCGGCATCGGTTTAGGGCTGGCCGTTTCCCAACGTCTCTCCGTTGGCTACAGCTCCAAGGACACTGCGGGCTTCATCACGGCCGTGGTCCTTGAACTCGTGACCGGGTTGGTCCTTGGCTTCCTCGTTCTCCTCGTCTTCGCGGCCATCCAATCGGCCGGCAGCCTGATCGACCTCTTCAGCGGCTTCCAGATGGCCCAGGGCTTCGATCCCCAGATGATGATCAACGGAGCCCAATTCACGCGGCTGATGCAGATGGCCGCCCTGGCCCTGCTTTTCGCCTCGGATGGCTACCAGCTGGTGATCGGCGGGCTGACCGGGAGTTTCACGGCCTTGCCACTGGCCGGGGGACTGGATTTGGCACAGCCGGTGCACGCGATGATTTCGGCTCTGACCGGGATGTTCCTTTCCGCCGTGCAAATCGCCGGGCCCTTGTTGGTGGTACTGGTACTCGCCGATATCGGGTTGGGGCTCCTTACCCGTGTAGCGCCCGCCCTGAATGCTTTTGCCTTGGGATTCCCCCTCAAGGTCCTCATCACCCTGGGCCTCGCAGGGTTCCTGTTCCTGGCACTGCCGCGGCTCGTTGCCATGCTCGCCGAGCAAGCGGCGAACACACTGATGGGGGTGGGCTGATGTCGGATTCACAGGAGAAAACCGAGCATGCCACTGACAAACGGATGCGGGAAGTCCGGTCCAAGGGGCAGCTTTCCCGCTCGCAGGACCTCACCGCCTGGCTCGCCGTCGGGTCCGCCGCAGCCATGATTCCGTCCACCATCGAGCGTGCCTCCAACGCTGCTGCGGACCAACTGTTCACCGTCCGCGGCGTGATCGCGAACCCCGATCCTGCCAAAGCCGTGGCGGCGCTAGAAGCCGGGTTTGGTTCCCTGGCCCAGGTGCTGGGGCCCCTGTTCGTGGTGGTCATGGTGGTAGTGCTGGCCGGATCCGCGTTGCAGGGCGGCATCCACTTCAAGAAGTTCCGCGCCGAGTTCGAACACTTCAACCTTGTCAGTGGCCTCAAGCGGGTCTTCGGCGGCCAGGCACTGTGGGGCGGCCTGAAAGCGCTCCTCAAGACCGCCGTCGTCGGGCTTGTCCTCTACGCGGTGGTGCAGGGGCTCATCCCGGTGCTCCTCACCGCAGGGGGACTGCCGGTGTCCGGCATCCTGTCGGCAGCAGCCGGAGGCATCGGTTCGTTGATCCAGTTCGCCGTGCTGGCGGGCCTGGTCCTTGCCGCCGCGGACATCTTCGTGGTCATGCGCCGCAACCGCAAGAAGACGCGCATGTCCAAAAAGGAGATCAAGGACGAAAACAAGAACAGCGACGGCGATCCCCTCATCAAGTCCCAGCGGCGCTCGCGCCAATTGAGCATGAGCCGGAACCGAATGATCGGCGCGATCGCAGACGCCGACGTCGTGATCGTCAACCCGACGCACGTCGCCGTAGCGCTGAAGTACGACGCCGGCAAAGCGGCACCGCGCGTCGTGGCCAAGGGAGCGGGAGTGATCGCTGCCCGTATCAGGGAAGAGGCGGAAGCGAAATCGGTCCCGATGGTCCAGGACGTGCCGCTGGCCAGGGCACTGCATTCGGCCTGCGAGCTGGGCCAGGAAATCCCCGTTGAGCTGTACAGGGCCGTGGCAGGAGTCCTGGCGTTCGTCATGTCGCTCAAGGCCAGGGGAGCGGCCCGCGGAATGCACCGTTTGCCGGTAGTGGCGGGATCCATGACCGGAGCCCCCGCGTGAGCCGGAGCCATAGGACACTCACCGCACCGAGCAACCACACCACCCCGGACAGGACACCGCAATGAACAACAGACTCGCCAGGCTCACCGTGCCGGTGGGAATCGTGGGCATCGTGCTGCTGCTGGTGGTTCCCGTTCCGGCGCCGCTGCTGGACTTCCTGATGGTCTGCAACATCCTGCTGGCCCTCCTGATCCTGCTCACTAGCATGTTCGTCAAGAAGCCCCTGGACTTCTCCGTCTTCCCGTCCTTGTTGCTCGTGGCTACGCTGTTCCGGCTGGGGCTCAACGTCGCGTCCACCCGGCTCGTGCTGGGGCAAGGATTCGCCGGACAAGTGATCGATGCTTTCGGCAAGGTCACCGTGGGCGGCTCCATGATCATCGGCGCCGTGGTGTTCCTGATCCTTGTGGTCATCCAGTTCGTGGTGGTCACCAAGGGCGCCGAACGCGTGGCCGAAGTGGGGGCAAGGTTCACCCTCGACGCCATGCCCGGCAAGCAGATGGCCATCGACGCGGACCTCAACGCCGGCCTCATCACGGACGCCCAGGCCCGAAAGCGCCGCGCAGAGGTGTCCGCCGAGGCCGACTTCTACGGCGCGATGGACGGTGCCTCGAAATTCGTCAAGGGCGATGCGATCGCGGGCATCATCATTATCATCATCAACTTCGTTGGCGGCATTGCCATCGGAGTGCTGCAGCGTGGCATGAATGTCGGCGACGCGCTGAATTCCTATGGGCTGCTGACCATGGGCGACGGGCTCGTCACCCAGATTCCGGCCCTCCTCATGGCAGTGTCCACGGGCATGATCGTCACCCGGTCCAACGCCGAGGAAGACATGGGCCGCACGGCCTCTTCGCAGCTCATGCAGTCGCCCAACGCCTTGCTCATCGCCGGACTGGCCGCGGTGGCCATGGCGCTCATCCCCGGCATGCCGATCGTGCCCTTCCTGCTGGTGGGCGCTGCCCTGCTGTTCGGCTCGAGGCGCCTGGCGGCGCAGCAGAAGAAGCAGAGCGAGGCGGAGGACGCACAGGAAGCAGCCACCCTGAGCTCCGAAGACGACCCCAACGAGCGGCTCATGCAGGACATGCGCGTCCACCCCGTCGAGATCTTGTTGGCTCCGGACCTTGTTGACATGGTCTCCGGAGCCTCGGACGACCTCCTGGCCCGCGTCCGCTCTTTGCGCCACAAGATCGCCATGGAGTTGGGGATCGTGATTCCGCCCGTCCGCACGCGAGACAACGTCGAGCTGCCACCGGCCACCTATGCCATCCGCATTGCCGGAGTGGAAGCCGGACGCGGCACGGCGCCGTCGGGCAAATTGCTGGCCCTCGGCGATTACCTTGACGCCCTGCCGGGTACCTCCACCGTGGAACCGGTCTTCGGGCTGGCCGGTAAGTGGATTCCCACTGAGATGCGCCATAGCGCTGAAATGACCGGAGCAACGGTGATCGACCGGGTTTCCGTTCTGGTGACGCACTTGTCGTCGATCGTGTCCGCCAACGCCGCTAGGCTCCTCACCCGGGAGGACGTCAGGGTGCTGACGGAAGGCGTGCGCAAGCAGAGCCCGGCCGCCGTCGAGGAGCTCATTCCGGGGCTCATGTCCCTAGCGGAGGTGCAGCGGGTGCTGCAGGGCCTCCTCGAAGAACAAGTCCCCATCAACGATCTTCCGCGCATTTACGAGGCCCTTGCCCTCCGCGCCAAGGTTTCCACCGAGCCCGAGGCCCTGGTCGAAACCGCCCGGCAATCCCTCGGCCCGGCGCTCGCGGCCAAGTTCCTGGACGGCACGGTGCTCAATGTGATCATGATCGATCCGCTCCTGGAACAGTCCATGCTCGAGGATATGCGTCCGGCCGAAGGGGGTACCCAGATCGTCATGAGCCAAGCGCGCCTGGACGCCGTCCTGGCCTCAGTGCAGACATCGGTGGAGGCCGCGGCCAATGCCGGACGGCAAGCTGTCCTGGTGTGCGCCCCGGCGCTGCGGCCCGCGGTCCGGCGGCTCGTGGCGGCTCCCGACGGCGGTGTGCCCGTGTTGTCCTATCGCGAAGTGACGTCTGCCAACATCCAGATCGAAACCGTGGGGGTGGTCCGCCATGCCGAAGCAATACAAGCTTAAGGGCGCGTCCTTGGACGCCATCCGGGTGAAGGCCGAGCAGCAGTACGGGCCCGGCGCGCGGATCGTCTCTGCCGAGAAAGTCACCAACCCGGGAATCGCAGGGCTCTTCGCGGCCAATCGCTACGAGGCCACCATCGAGGTTCCGGGAGCGGGTTCCGCCCAACTAGCTAGCAATAGTTGTCGTTCTGACGGCTCAGAACGACAACAACTGCGAGTCAGTTGGGAGGGCCCTGCGGGCGGGGCGCACCTCGGCGGGGAGGCGCATGCGTTGCAGGGGCCCGCCATCGCCGCGCTCCTGGAGCAAGCCGACGCGGCTGAGATGGACCTGCACCGTGCCGCGGCAGCAGTTTCAACCGCCTCGCCGGATTTTGCCGGGCTGTTGGAACAGCTGGGGAAGGAGTTCCAGGCGCCGATCTACGGACCACAAACGCAAGGAATGTTGACCGCCTTGCCGGCCTCCGCCGTCGGGCACGGAGTTCCAGTAGCCGTACCAGTGCCGCTTGGCGGCAGCGGCAACCTCATCATCCTGCTTGGCCTCGGCGACGACGCCTTGGGACCAGCGCTGGAAATGTCCGTCGCCGAGGGCGGCTCCGACGTCCGGACAGCCGGAGCGTTGACCGCTTTCGGGCACCTCCACGTGGCGGGACGCCAGGGTGCGACGGCGGCGCGCGCCCAAGCGGTCGTCACCGGCCAAACCTTGCTGGTGGCGTATGGACTTGGCAGGCGGGGCGAAGCCGTGACGCATGCGGCGGACATCGCCGCCTTCGCCGCAGACCAGTTGTGGCTGGTTGCCGACGCTGGGCGGAAAGCGGAAGACACGGCAGCCTGGGTCCGTGCGCTTTCCGCCGCACTTGCCGCCGAGCGCGTCCGCGTCGACGCCCTTGCTGTTTTCGGCGCGTCGGAAACAGCAAGTCCCGAGACTGTCAACGGACTCGGCCTTCCCATCGGGTGGGTGGACGGCAAGCCCGCCCGCGTTGCCGTGCTCGGAAAGGTAGATTGAGAGCATGCTGGTACTGACACGCAAGCCGGGCGAACAGATCATGATTGGTGAGGACATTGTCATCACCGTCATGGAAGGCCGCGGCGACGGCGTGCGGATCGGGATCGAGGCCCCTCGAGGGGTGTCCATCCAGCGTCGCGAAGTTGTTGAGGCGATCGCCGCTGCCAACCTTGCGGCTGCCCAGGCCGGCCCCGAAGCCGAGGAACTCGTTGCCGGGCTGCGTCCGCCGGTTCGGAAACGTAAGGAATAGGCGCCCCAAGTGGGGAATGTTGGCTCAGACACCCAAGTTGCCTGCAAGAATGCGATCTGATTTTTGCGATGAAGATTCGGACGATTGACGAGCGGGACATGAACTTGATCTGCGTCGATCCTTCATTTCGAGTGATAGACGTCTGGCTCGACCCCAACAGTGGCGCTTGGGACAAATCGCAGGCATTCGATATTTCGTCCGGCAGCCTCTTGGACGTCCTTGAATGGGCGAAATTGGACAGGCAATCGTGCAACTTTTCGGAGGTTTACGCCTACGATGCAAACCCGAACTCAGGACAGCCAAGCTTTATTCTCCTGCACACTGTCGTCCACCGGTAGCCGTCGCTAAGCCAACCCCAGGAACTCCCTGAGAAGCGGCAGCGAGCAATCCCTCGTCACGGCCAAGGCCCGTTCGATATTGGCGTTTTCCGCTAGCAGCATCACGTCATCCACCGTGCCCGCTTGCACGATCGCTCCCGGCGCCGATGGGGCCATAATGTCGCCGGGCTGCACAGAGTCAAGCGGCGGGTTCCGAGCCCCTTGTGGCCCCATCAGGAGAGACTCGAGGTTGGCGGCCGCGGTTGTTTCGACTTGCTTGAGCAACAGGACGAGTTCACGGTGGTGTTCCTGAAGTAGTTCCGGCCAGATTCCAGGCGGCGCCACTGAAGCGATCATTGGCAAGGTGGCGTTCGCCGGCAGGCGCCACTCGATCGCTCGGGCCGACGACTCGATGTTCCGGGAAAGCGTGTCGAACCGAAGGTTTTCGAGGACCTTTTCCACATCACCGGCAGCGAATTTCAGCCAATGCCAGTTGCCTGCCCGAACGTGCAGCAACTGCGTTTCAAGCCGGTACAACAGCAGTTCCAGCTGTCTCCGCTCGCGCCACAGCAGCGCCGAAAGCTCATCCGCCCCCACGGTTCCCCATTCCCCGGTTTGGCCTCGGAAGATGGTTCCGAGGCCTGTTTTTGTATCTTTTTCATGAGCGTACACGCATTGTTATTTTTCAGATGGTATGTTCACTGAATACATGTCTGTTCCATGTAATCTTCGGCACGTTGCATCGTCTCAGCAGCTCGCCCATGAAGCCCCTGGAATCAGGCTTGGCAACTCAATAAACAGGTCTCATGGGGGGACTAATTTTGAATCGCGAAGAACGCAACGAGCTGGTGCTGCAGCACTTGCCGCTCGTTGGCTACTTGGTGTCGGAGCTCTGCGCGAGAGCTTCTCATTTGTCGCGCGACGATTTCGCGTCGGTAGGGTCCGTGGCGTTGATAACGTCTGCCGATTCCTTCGATCCGAACCTCGGAGTCCCCTTCGGCGCGTTTGCGCGCCGCCGGATCGTCGGAGCCTTTGCGGACGAGATGCGGTCCAGCGACTGGGCCACCCGATCAGCCCGTAAACGCATCAAGGAAACCATGTCGGTCCAGGAGACGCTGTCGGGCGTTCTTGGCCGTACACCTTCGGTTGCCGAAACCGCATCGGCCCTCGGCGTCGAACGCAGCGTCGTGGAAGCCGCCCTGGCAGACGCCGCACGGACGCTGTCGCCCCTGGACGACGTCGTCGTGGACACTGTCGCCGCGGACACCATCTCCCCGGAGCATTCGGTCCTGGCCGATGAGCGCCTCAAGTACCTTCGCGCAGCCGTCGAGGCCCTGCCGGAAAAGATGCGGTACGTCGTCAAGGAGATCTACTTCGCGGGGCGGACCGTCAAGGAACTCGCCGAGGAACTCGGTTCAACGCACGCTGCGGTCTCACAGCAACGTGCCGAGGGCATCCGCCTCATGCGCGACGGACTGTCCGCGCATTACGCGGACGATCCCGGGCAGTCCTTTGAGCCCCAATCGCGCATTACTGCCCGTCGCCGGCACGACTACCTCTCGACCCTTGCCACCGCTACGTTGGGCGGAATTACCCGTAGTTTCGGCTCGCCTGATGCTGCCTTGAACCGGGCCGTCTAGACTCCGCCTACTTTGCCGTCGGCACGCGGCGAAGCACGACGGCGGCAAGGACTGCCGCTCCCGCCATCAGTACCAGCCCGATCGCCGCTGTGATGTGGACCCCCGATTCAAAGGCGGCACGCGCGGCGGAGGTCAGGGCGTCGCCCAACGGCTGGGGTAGTGTGGCCGCGGCGTCCATGGCTCCGGCGAGGGTCTCCCTCGAGCGTTCGGCTGCGTGGCCGGACAATTCGCCCGGAAGCAACAAGTGGTGTTGGTAGGACGCTGTCAGGATGGAGCCAAGCACGGCTGTGCCCAGCAATGATCCGAGTTCGTAGCCCGTTTCGGAGATCGCCGATGCAGCACCCGCCTTGTCAGCAGGGACCGCGCCGAGGATCAGGTCGTTGGAGATGGTCTCGGCCGAGCCAACCCCTATGGCCAGCAGCAGGAGTGCCGTCAAAAGGTACCCCGGCCCCTGGCTGTGGTTGCCCAGGGCGGCCACGAGGTATCCCACCGCGCTCAGTGCCAAACCCGATGCCACCACCAGACCCGGGCGGATCCGCTTGACCAGCGGAACCACCACCAGGCCCGCCACGATGGTGGCCAGCAAAGCCGGAACCATGGCGATCCCCGCCTGCATGGGGGATTGGCCTTCCACCAGCTGCAAGTGCTGCGCGAAGAAGTAGATGAAGCCGGTCATGGAGAACAAGGACAAGACGTTGGCCGTGATGGCCGTGCTGAAGACCTTGTTCCGGAAAAGCTGCACGTCCAACATGGGCGATGCCAAAGAGCGCTGCCTGCGGACGAAGACGATTCCCATGGCCAGGCCGAACGCCGTGAAGGCCGCGGGTCCAGGACCAAAACCGTGCACGGCTGACTCCTTGATGCCATAAACCACCGGAGCCATGGTCAAGATGGACAGCACGACGCTGGGAACGTCCGGCTTTCCCGGGTTGCGGTCCTTGGACTCGGGGATGAGGAACGGGCCGAAGGCGAGCAGGGGCAGCAATAGTGGCACTGCAACCAGGAACACGGCTCCCCACCAGAAATGCTCCACGAGCCAGCCACCGAAGATCGGCCCGAGCGCGGCACCGCCTGAGAATCCCGCTGCCCACACGGCGACGGCGAGCCGGCGGCGGTTCGGGTCCGGGAAGATGTTGCGGATCAAGGAAAGCGTGGACGGCATGAGCATGGCTCCGAAGATGCCCATGCTGGCGCGTCCGGCGATGAGCCATTCAGCCGACGGCGCGAAGGCGGTGACCGCTGAAACTGCGGCGAAGCCCGTGCTGCCGATCAAAAGCAAGCGGCGGCGGCCGATCCTGTCGCCCAGGTTTCCCATCGACACCAACAGTGCCGCGAGCACCAGGGGATAGGCATCCACGACCCACAGCAGCTGCACGCCCCCCACTTCCAGCGACCGGGCGATTTGCGGCAGGGCAAACGTCAGGGCCGTATTGTCCACAGCCACCAGCAGCACCGGGAACATCAGGAGCGCCAAGGCAGCCCAATCGCGCCACGGGGCGGATTGAATCGAGAGGGTACGGGGGTGCTGGGTTGTGGACGGCGTGAACATGAGGATAACTGTACCGTCTGGACGGTATAGTTTCAATCTGACTCATCGAACTGCCACATCGAACTAAGGGATGATGGACACCATGCCGCGAAAACCTATTGCCCGGGACGCTGTCTTGGATGCCTTTGAAGCCCTGCTGATCGAGGTGGGGGAGCGGGCTGCCACCCTGGACGCCGTCGCCAAGCGCGCAGGCGTCTCCAAGGGCGGCTTGCTCTACCATTTCCCCAACAAGGAAGCCATGATCGGCTCCTTGCTCGAACGCATGGACAGGCTGGCCGCGCTGGACATCGAGGCAATGAAGGCAGCTCCCGAAGGCTCGGCCGCGTTCTTCATCAAGTCTTCCCTTTGGGCGGACACCCCCTTGGACCGGGTGTTCGTGGCAGCCACGCGGCTCGCGGAAGTAGCCCACGAAGAAACCCGCAGGCGCTTCGCCGGGATCCAGCAACAATGGCTCGATGTGCTCGCCGAGGAAGTGGGGCCCGAGATGGCCAAAGCCGTCCGGTACATGGGCGATGGACTTTACTTCAACGCGATGCTTGAGGGTGGCGCCGGCGATACGGAAGTCAAGGCAAGCGCCAGGAGCGCCGACGTCGGTGCGCTGCTGGCCGCCGTCGAACGCCTCCGTGGCTGAGTGGCCACCCAACTCACTCGCAGTTGTTGTCGTTTTGACGCTCCAAAGCGACAACAAGTGCCAGTCAGTTGGGAAAGTCCGGCGGCTCGGTGACCATATTTGCGGACGCGGGCAGTCCATAGGACAATTGGGAGTTGTGGCAGCCGTCACCGGCAACCACAATCCGATTCACACAACTGAATACGCCTTTGATCTGCGGCGGGAGAGTCCTGCAGGCATGTGATGCAGGCGCCGTAGGAGCAAATCCTCCCCAGGAATCTCTCAGGCCCACGCACCGCCGCGGCAAGGCAACTCTGGAAAGCAGCGCGCTGACGCGTGCTCACCGACGGTGCAAGCGGAACAGTGCCACAAGCATGGTTTCGCGGAAACTCTCAGGTCCAATACAGAGCGGGGAGGAACCCGATTAGCTGTGGCGCACCCTGCGCCGCCTTATTTATGGAGTTCCTTCGTGACGGTTAGTTCAACCTCCACTACGTTCGTTGACCGGCATATCGGCGCCCGCCGCCAGGCCGACATTGACATCATGCTCAAGTCTGTTGGCTACGACAGTGTCGATTCGCTCGTAGACACCGCGGTTCCCAATGACATCCGCCAGGACAAGCCCCTCACCTTGGCCAACGCCCTGAGCGAGGTGGAGGTCCTGGCCGAGCTGCGCAAGCTGGCGGCCAAGAACAAAACGGCCGTGCAGATGATCGGGCAGGGCTACTACGACACCGTCACTCCGCCGGTGATCCGCCGCAACATCCTCGAATCCCCGGCCTGGTACACGGCCTACACCCCGTACCAGCCGGAAATTTCCCAGGGCCGCCTCGAGGCGCTGCTGAACTTCCAGACCATGGTCCAGGACCTCGTGGGCCTGCCCATCGCCAACGCCTCCCTGCTGGACGAAGCGACCGCCGTCGCCGAAGCGGTCCTGATGATGCGCCGCGCGAACAAGAACAAGACGGCCCATGACGGCAAGACCCTCCTCGACGCCGATTGCCTGCCGCAGACCATCGCGATCGTGAAGGGCCGCGCCGAGGCGCTGGGCTTCGAGGTGGAGATAGCGGACCTGTCCGCCGGCCTGCCCGAGGGCGAGATCAACGGCATCGTGCTGCAGCAGCCGGGCGTTTCCGGCCGGGTGTTCGACCACTCCGCCGTGATCGCCGCCGCCAAGGAACGCGGCGCCCTCGTCACCGTCGCAGCCGACCTCCTGGCCCTGACGCTGATCACGCCTCCGGGCGAGCAGGGTGCCGACATCGCTGTCGGCTCCACCCAGCGCTTCGGCGTGCCGCTGTTCTTCGGCGGCCCGCACGCCGCGTACATGGCCGTCCAGAAGGGCCTCGAGCGTTCCATGCCGGGCCGCTTGGTGGGCGTTTCCAAGGACGACGCCGGCACTCCCGCCTACCGCCTGGCCCTCCAGACCCGCGAGCAGCACATCCGCCGCGAGAAGGCGACGTCCAACATCTGCACCGCGCAGGCACTGTTGGCCATCGTGTCCTCGATGTACGCCGTCTACCACGGCCCCGATGGCTTGAAGGCGATCGCCGAGACCGCCCACCACCACGCCCGGACCCTGGCCGCTTCGTTGAAGGGCGCGGGCCTTGAGGTCCTGCACGGCAGCTTCTTCGACACCGTCACGGTCCGCGTCCCGGGCAAGGCTGCCGGGATCGTTGCTGCCGCCGAGGCCAAGGGCATCAACCTGCGGATCATCGATGCCGACACCGTGGGCGTCTCGGTTGACGAGACCACTACGAAGGAAATTGTCGGCGACGTCGCCGCGGTGTTTGGCGCTGAGGTACTTGAGTCCGGTGAGGGTTTCGCGCTGGAGGCCGCCGTCGGGCGTTCTTCGGACTTCCTGCAGCACCCGGTGTTCAACACGCACCGTTCCGAGACCCAGTTGCTGCGCTATATCCGCAGGCTTTCGGACCGTGACCTGGCGCTGGACCGCACCATGATCCCGCTGGGTTCGTGCACCATGAAGCTGAACGCGACCGCCGAGATGGAGGCCATCTCCTGGCCGGAGTTCGCCTCGATCCACCCCTTCGCCCCGGATTCCCAGACCGAGGGCTGGCGCGAACTGATCGAAGATTTGGAAGCCGACCTGACGGAGATCACCGGTTACGACCAGGTCTCCATCCAGCCCAACGCCGGTTCCCAGGGCGAACTCGCGGGCCTGCTGGCCATCCGCGGCTACCACCACTCCCGCGGCGAGGCCCAGCGCAACGTCTGCCTCATCCCGGCGTCCGCCCACGGCACCAACGCGGCCTCGGCGGTGCTTGCCGGCATGAAGGTGGTCGTGGTGGCCACCGCCGCCGACGGCACGATCGACCACGCGGACCTGCAGGCCAAGATCGACGCCAACAAGGATGTCCTTTCGGCGATCATGATCACCTACCCCTCCACGCACGGCGTGTACGACGCCGACGTGCGCGAGATCTGCGACTCCGTGCACGCGGCCGGCGGCCAGGTGTACGTTGACGGCGCGAACCTCAACGCGCTCGTGGGCCTGGCCCAGCCGGGCAAGTTCGGAGGCGACGTGTCGCACCTGAACCTGCACAAGACCTTCTGCATCCCGCACGGCGGCGGCGGACCCGGTGTCGGCCCGGTCGCGGCCAAGGCACACCTGGCACCCTTCATGCCGGGCGATGCCAACAAGGCGGCCCATGAAGACGGCGCTTCTTTGCCAGGGACTGGCGTTGCGATTTCAGCTTCGCGGTACGGTTCGGCGGGTGTGTTGCCGATTTCCTGGGCCTATGTGAAGCTCATGGGCGGCGAAGGCCTCACCGAGGCCACCAAGTCCGCGCTGCTTGCCGCGAACTACATCGCCTCGCGCCTGAACGAGTACTTCCCGGTCCTTTACACGGGTGAGGGCGGACTCGTGGCCCACGAGTGCATCCTGGACCTGCGCGAACTGACCGCCCGGACCGGCGTCACCGCGGAGGATGTGGCCAAGCGCCTTATCGACTACGGCTTCCACGCTCCCACCCTGGCGTTCCCGGTCGCGGGCACCCTCATGGTGGAGCCCACGGAGTCCGAGGACCTCGGGGAGATCGACCGCTTCATCGAAGCCATGATCACCATCCGCAAGGAAATCGACCAGGTCGCGCACGGCGACTTCACGGTGGAGAACAGCCTGCTGCGCCACGCGCCGCACACCGCGGCCGCCGTCGTGAGCTCCGATTGGGACCGTGAGTACTCCCGCGAGCAGGCCGTCTTCCCGGTCCACCACCTCAAGCAGGACAAGTACTTCCCGCCGGTGGGCCGCATCGACGGCGCCGCGGGCGACCGCAACCTGGTCTGCTCCTGCCCTCCGATCGAAGCCTTCGAGAACTAAAGGACTCCCACGATGACTGAGAACTACACTGCGCTCTACGAAGAGCACAAGAAGCTCGGCGCTTCCTTCACCGATTTCGGTGGCTGGCAGATGCCCCTGAAGTACTCCTCCGAACTGGCCGAACACCACGCCGTCCGCCAGTCCGCGGGCCTGTTCGACCTTTCCCACATGGGCGAAGTCTGGGTCACCGGCCCGGAAGCCGCGGCCTTCCTGGACTACGCGCTGGTGGGCAAGATCTCCGCCATGTCTGTCGGCAAGGCCAAGTACTCGCTGATCTGCCAGGAAGACGGCGGCATCATCGACGACCTCATCACCTACCGCCGCGGCGATTCCAAGTTCCTTGTGGTCCCCAACGCCGGCAACGCCAAGGTTGTTGCCCAGGCGCTGGCACAAAGGGCCGCCAACTTCGACGTCGTCGTCGATGACGCCTCCGCGGCAACCTCGCTGATCGCCGTCCAGGGCCCCAAAGCGGAAGACATCCTCCTCCGCTTGGTCCCGGCCGAACAGCACTCCCTCGTCACCGAGCTCAAGTACTACGCCGCGGTCGAGGTACCCTTCACCTTTGCCGGCAACACTACGGAACTGCTGCTCGCCCGCACCGGCTACACGGGCGAGGACGGCTTCGAAATCTTCGTGGACAACGATGCAGCTGCCGCCCTGTGGCAAGCAATCGCATCGGTTGCCCAGGACGGCGAGCTGATCCCCGCCGGCCTGGCCTCGCGTGACTCCCTGCGCCTCGAAGCCGGCATGCCGCTCTACGGCAACGAGCTCTCCCGCGAAGGCAACCCCTTCTCGGCAGGGCTGGGCCCCGTTGTGTCGCTCGCCAAGGAAAGCGACTTCGTGGGCCGTGCTGCCCTCGAAGCCCTGAAGGCCGATGGCGCCGGTTCCACCAGCGGCCGCAAGCTGGTCGGCCTCAAGGGCCTGGGCCGCCGCGCCGGCCGCAGTCACTACCCGGTCCTCAAGGACGGCGTAGTGGTCGGCGAAGTCACCTCCGGCCAGCCCAGCCCCACCCTCGGCTACCCCGTGGCACTGGCATACGTCGACGTCGAACACGCCGAACCGGGCACGGCACTTGATGTAGACCTGCGCGGCAAGGCCGAGCCGTTCGAAGTTGTTGCCTTGCCGTTCTATAAGCGGGCTAAGTAGGCACTGGTACGGTTCCGATTGGTGCGTGACCGTGGTTGCGTTTGGCCCGTCGGGTCCGACATCCTCTGCATGCTCGGTCGCGAAGACGCCCGCTAAGCGGACGTGTCGCTCTCGCAGGGGCCCACGCCGTCAGGGTTCCCTGACCGAGCTTGCGAGGTTAGGGGGACGGTGGGGACGCATGCTGCCGGATGCCGGCACCCGATGGGGCCCTGCATCTCACCTCTGGTTCAGCTCACCTCGGGTTCAGTTCCAGTCCGGCACCTTTGGCCCGCTTTTGAAAGCCAAAGGTGCCGGATAATGGGCCGCCTGCCGCAGATTGGCCTACAGAAACTGGATTGGCGCACGGGAACCACGGGTCACCTACTAAACCCGAAAGGGCCAGCGTTCTTTTCCCGAACTGTTGGCCCCGAAAACTGAACAAGCCTCTAGCGGTGGGGGAGCGGCATCCGGCAGCGTGCGTCAAAGCGACGAAGGAGCAGCACGCAGAGGATGGCGTCCCCCGCCGCGTAACCTGACCACAACTGTTTTTAGACCAACGCAAAGGAAAAAACATGGCAAAAGTTGCACCTGAACTGCAGTACTCCGACGAGCACGAGTGGGTTGCCCGCGAAGCCGGCAATCTTGTGTCTGTCGGCATCTCCGCCGTGGCCACCGATGCCCTCGGCGACATCGTGTATGTTGATCTGCCCGAGATCGGTTCCGCTCTGACGGCGGGGGAGACCTGCGGTGAGGTTGAGTCCACCAAGTCCGTCTCGGACCTGTATTCCCCGGTGACGGGCGAGGTTACGGAAGTGAACTCCGCCGTCGTCGACGATCCTGCGCTGATCAACAACGATCCGTACGGTGCGGGCTGGCTCTTCAAGGTGGCCGTGATCGAACATGGCCCGCTGCTTTCCGCGGAGGAATATGCTTCCAAGAACGGTGGCGAGCTGTGAGCGCCGCGAACGGAACGGCTGTGTTCGAGCAGGTCGTTTCGCCGTCCCTGGACGCGGTGTTGTCCGAGCTGGATCCGGAGATCGCGGCGAAGATCGACGACGAGCTGAACCGCCAGCGTTCGGGCCTGGAAATGATCGCGTCCGAGAACCACACCGCCGTGGCCGTGATGCAGGCCCAGGGCTCGGTGCTGACCAACAAGTATGCCGAGGGCTACCCGGGCAAGCGCTACTACGGCGGCTGCGAGCATGTGGACGTCATCGAGCAGCTCGCGATCGACCGCGTGAAGGCCCTGTTCGGTGCCGGGTACGCGAACGTGCAGCCGCACTCCGGTGCCCAGGCGAACGCTTCGGTGATGCACGCCCTCATCAAGCCGGGCGACACGATCATGGGCCTGAACCTGGCCCACGGCGGGCACCTGACCCACGGCATGCGGATCAACTTCTCCGGCCGCCTGTACAACGTCATCCCGTACCAGGTCCGCGAAGAGGACCACCGGATCGACATGGCCGAGGTGGAGCGCCTGGCCCTGGAGCACAAGCCGGCGCTGATCGTGGCCGGCTGGTCCGCCTATGCGCGCCAGCTGGACTTCGCCGGGTTCCGCCGCATCGCCGACCTCGTGGGCGCGTACCTCATGGTGGACATGGCGCACTTCGCCGGCCTGGTGGCCGCCGGCCTGCACCCGTCCCCGGTCCCGCACGCGCACGTCACGACGTCCACGACGCACAAGACCCTCGCCGGTCCGCGCGGCGGCATCATCCTCTCCAACGACGCTGACATCGCCAAGAAGATCAACTCCGCGGTCTTCCCGGGCCAGCAGGGCGGCCCGCTGGAGCACGTGATCGCCGGCAAGGCCGTGGCCTTCAAGATCGCCGGTTCGGAAGAGTTCAAGGAACGCCAGGAGCGCGTCCTGGCCGGTGCCCGGATCCTGGCCGAGCGCCTCGTCCAGCCCGACGTCACGGCCAGGGGGATCTCCGTGATTTCCGGCGGCACCGACGTGCACCTGGTGCTCGTGGACCTGCGCGACTGCGAGCTCGACGGCCAGCAGGCCGAGGACCGCCTCGCCGCGATCGACATCACCGTCAACCGCAACGCGGTCCCGTTCGACCCGCGCCCGCCGATGGTGACCTCCGGCCTGCGGATCGGCACCCCGGCACTGGCAACCCGCGGTTTCGGTGAAGCGGCGTTCCGTGAAGTTGCGGACATCATCGCCGAGGCACTGATCGCCGACGCCGACGCCGACCTCTCCGGCCTGCGGCACCGCGTCGACGCCCTGGCCGCCGCGCACCCGCTCTACCCGGGCGTCGCGAACCTCGCGTAGTCCGGGATCGGATCGGCAACGCCCGTCGGGTCCGACCTCCTCGGCATGCTCGGTCGCGTAGACGCCCGCTGAGCGGACGTTTTCGCGACCGAATGGGCCCACGCCGTCCGGGTTCCCTGACCGAGCTTGCGAGGTTAGGGGGACGGCGGGGACGCATGCTGCCGGAGGCCGGGCCCGAAGGGGCGCTCTGGTCGCCTCCTTTGAAACGCGAGAACATTGACCGTTCGCTCTGGTGACGGCTACATGGCGGGTGAGTGGGTTCCGGAAGCGTGCGTCAAAGCGACGAAGGAGCAGCACGCGGAGGAACTCGCTCACTCGCCCCAAACCCGACCACAACTAACTAAGGAATCCGACAATGGCTGTTGGCGTCTTCGATCTTTTATCTATTGGGATTGGTCCTTCGAGTTCGCATACCGTGGGGCCGATGCGGGCTGCTGCGGTCTTTGCGGGTGAGCTGAGGGAGTCCGGTGCCCTCGAACGGGTGGCTTCCCTGCGCGTTGATCTGTACGGTTCCTTGGCTGCTACGGGCCGGGGGCATGGCACCATGACTGCGGTGCTGCTGGGCCTTGAGGGTTACCACCCCGAGGAGATCCTTCCCGAGGAAGTGGAGGAACGGCTCGCCTCGATCGCCGAAACCGGGACGCTGAACCTTTGCGGCGCCGTCGATCCCGATTCCGGGGTGCGGCTGCCGTACGGCGAGTCGGACATGATCCTGCATCCGCTCACGGTCCTTCCCCGGCATACGAACGGGATGAAGTTCTCCGTGTCTGACGCCGACGGCGAGGTGCTGCACGAGGCGACGTTCTTCTCAGTCGGCGGTGGCTTCATCGTCCGCGAAGGCGAAGAGGACGCGGCCCAGAAGGAACTGGAGGAGTCCAAGAAGGAACTCCCGTTGCCTTTCCGCACTGCCGCCGAGCTCATGGGCCGCTGCTCGTCCAAGGGGCTCGGCATTTCGGACATTATGTTCATCAACGAGCGTGCCTCCCGGACGGAAGAGGAAATCCGGGAAGGGCTGCTGCACATCTACTCCGTCATGGAGGCTTGTGTCGAGACGTCCCTCAAGCGCGAAGGCGTGCTGCCTGGCGGACTGAAGGTCCGCCGTCGGGCTCCCGACTGGCACGAGCGGCTCCTGAAGGAAACCAAAGACCAGGACCCTGACTACCGGGATCCGAAGTACTGGCAGGAATGGGTGAACCTCATCGCCCTGGCTGTGAACGAGGAAAATGCCTCGGGCGGCCGCGTGGTCACCGCGCCCACGAACGGCGCCGCCGGGATCATCCCCGCCGTGCTGTACTACGCCCTGCACTTCGCCCCCGGCATGGACAAGGCCACGCAGCAGGACCGCGACGACGTCGTGGTGAAGTTCCTGCTCGCCGCGGGTGCCGTCGGGGTGCTCTACAAGGAGCAGGCCTCGATCTCCGGTGCCGAAGTTGGCTGCCAGGGCGAGGTCGGCTCCGCTTCGTCGATGGCCGCTGCCGGCTTGGCCGAAGTCATGGGCGGCTCCCCGGGACAGGTGGAGAACGCAGCGGAGATCGCGATGGAACACAACCTGGGCCTGACGTGCGACCCGATCGGCGGACTTGTCCAGATCCCGTGCATCGAACGCAACGCGATCGCAGCGGCGAAGGCCATCAACGCCGCGAAGATGGCGCTCTGGGGGGACGGCACCCACCGCGTCTCCCTGGACGAGGTCATCGTGACCATGCGCGAGACCGGCAAGGACATGTCCTCCAAATACAAGGAAACCGCCATGGGCGGGCTCGCCGTCAACGTTGTGGAGTGCTAGCGCCCGCTTCCTGATATTCGACGCGGCGGCTACCGGACGGCCAGGCAGGGCCCAGCAATGCCGCCGATGCCATGGCAGCGAATACCGACCACAAGCTGTTGCTGCGGCCGGTCGAGAGCGGCGGAATGGGGCGGTAGACGATCAACGGATCCTCCTGGTTCGGCTTTCGTTGTAACCACTTTCCGTTGCCCGGATAGCTGCGGACTTTGGGGAACCTTTGCCGCGGCTGTGAGAAATCGAAAGGGGCCCAGCCCAAGGCGATTGAAACCGATCAGGCGGTAGCTCCCTGTAGGGGCCGATAGACTTGAGGCTGAACGCCTGCGCCGCACACCGGTGCCTGCTGCCTCAAGTACGCAACTGATTGGACACGGCCCCCTTGCGAGAATTTACCGCACGCTTTGCCACCGCCGAGGAAATCGAACACTGGGACAAACACGTCACGGCCAACCCCAACGGCGGCAACCTCCTCCAATCCGAGGCCTTCGCAGACGTGAAGCAACACTTCGGCTGGAAGCCCTTGCATCTCGTCTACGAGACCGCGGACTACAGCAGCTACAACCTGGTCCTGGAGAAGTCCTTTCCACTGCTCGGCAAGCTCTGGTACCTCATCAAGGGCCCTGACGTTGCCGGCGTCGAGGACATCCCCGGGATCATCAAGGCCAACCGGGAATTCGTGAAGCGGGACAAGCTCGGGGTTTTCGCCGTGAAAATCGAGCCGGACATCGTCCTCAGCGGCGAAGCCCGGGCCGCGATTGAGGCCACCGGAGTGGTCAAGACCGCCAACCTGCAGCCGAACGACTCCACAGCCCTGTTGGACATCTCTCCCGAGGAGAACCAGCTGCTGCGCAACCTGCATTCCCGCGGCCGCAACGCCGTTCGCCGGGCCATCCGCGAAGGCGTTGAAGTGCACACCATGGAACCCACGGAAGAGAACTTCCGTTCCATGTATGCGCTGATGACCAACACGGTCGAGGCGAAGTCCCAAGTGCGGGTCCGTGAATTCGGGTACTACCGCCAGTTCTGGACGAATTTCATCGACCGTGGCCAGGGCAGGCTCCTGTTTGTCTTCGAAAACGGTGTCCCCTCCGTCGGAGCCTTCGTGATCAACTATGGCCGAAAGGGCACCTACAAGGACGGCGGATCGCTGCAGAAGCGCGCGCAGTACGGCGATTCGCATTTGGTCCAGTGGACGGCCATCAACCAGGTCAAGGAACTGGGTTGCACTGAGTACGATTTCTGCGGCACTCCGCCCGCGGACCGGCTCAAAGACACCTCGCACCCGTTCCACGGACTTGGCTTGTTCAAGACCAGCTTCAGCAAGACCGTCACCGACTTCGTGGGCTGCTACGACCAAGTCATCAGCCCGCTGAAGTACAAGCTGTGGACCGCTGCCGGGGAACGTATCGCACGGCAGATCTACACCCGTCGCACGGGGCAGCAGTTCTACTAGAATCGCAGCGCCACCCCGCCTATCGCATGTGCATGACACCGTATTTGGAGGAACCACGCCCTTTGGAGGAACACCCGCGTGACTGAACGCCCCGACAACAGGCCCAACACGGACGGCTTGCCCAAGACGCAGCCTCTGAAGCCATCCCAGGTGCGCCAGAATGTCAACGCCAAGCGCATGCTCCGCAGGCTCGTGCAGGGCGAGAATCCTCCCACCGCTCCCATGAGCATCGTCGACCGCCTGGCGGGCAGTCCCTATGCCAACCCCATCATCCATGTGGGCGGTGTTGATGCTTCGGCCCGCAAGACCATCGACTTCGCGCTACATATGGCCGAAACGATGTTCCGCTACGGGGCAGGTGCCCTGGAAGTGGAGACCAGCATCATCGCGGTCACGGCTGCGCTCGGCTTGAAGAACATCGAAGTCGACATCACCAACCAGTCAGTCGCGCTCAACTATGCGCCCAAGGACCAGACCCCCATTACACTGCTCCGGGTTGTTCGCTCCTGGACCAATAACTACGCGGGCCTGGCCCAGGTGCACCAGCTCGTCACGGATATCGTGGCTGGCGGTGTGGGCAGGTCAGAAGCGGTGAACCGGCTGGATGACATCATCCGCAGCAGCAAGCCCTTCCCACGGTGGATGGTCACCATGGCGTTCGGCGTCTTCTCCGCTGTTTTCGTCGGGGTCCTGGGTGGGGGACTTGGAGCATCCGCCCTGGCTTTCGTCTCCAATATGCTTGTCAATCTCGTGGCCCGGCAATTGGGCAAGTGGCGCACGCCTGACTTCTTCGTAACGGCGGCCTGCTCCTTCCTGGTCACGTTCATCGCGCTCATGCTGCACTGGGCCGGTGCCGACATCCCGCCGTCCATTGTGGTGGCGGGCGGCATCCTCTTGCTGTTGCCGACGGGGCGGCTCGTGTCTTCGGTGCAAGATGCCATTAACGGATTCCCCGTGACTGCGGCAGGACGTTTCCTGTCCACCATCCTGACCTTCGGCGCGATCGTTGCGGGCATCGCTGTCGCGGTGGTTGTGGGTGAAATCATCGGCAGCGTGGCGATCGACGTCACCCAAACATTCCCCGAGGCGTATCCATTGTGGGGCCAGGCGATCCTGATCGCTGTGGCCGTGATTGCCATCGGCATTACGGAGCAGACCCTGCTCAAACTTCTGCTCCCGACGGCGGCAGTGGGTTTGGTGGGTTACTTCGTTTTGTGGGGGGCTTCCAATCTCGGATTCGGAGACCGGCTCTCGCCCGCGATTTCCGCTGTGGTCATCGGTCTGCTCGCCCGAATGGTGGCGCTGAAACTCGGGGCCCCGCAATTGGTGGTGGCCGTTCCGGCAGCCCTCATCCTGCTCCCCGGGCTGAAGATATTCCGTTCCATGTATGTGTTGACGGTGCAGGAAGCGGACGTCTTGCTGGGCTCAGGTGGAATGCTCAACGCGGGAGCAATCGTGCTGGGCGTGGCCGCGGGAATCGTGCTGGGCGACAACCTCGCCCGACCGCTGACCAAGGGACTGGCCAGCAACGAGCGCCGCCGCGTGCGCCGGCGGTAGGCCGCCGCAGGCCGCAGGCCGCAGCCCGCCAGTGTATGCAGGCCCTAGATCTGCCCGATCGGGAGTTTCTTTTCCGCCTGGAAATCGTCCTCCACGCGCCCCTGGGCCCAGTAACCGGAAAGCGATACCTGGGAACGCTCCAGACCACGCTGCTTGAAGAAGATGTCCCGCAGGCCCTTCATGTAGCCGCGTTCACCATGCGCAAACACGTCGACGCGGCCGGGCAGCCACTCGGCTTCGCCCAGGGCATCGAGCAGGATCGAGCTTGATCCCGCCGGGACTCCGGAGCGAAGGAGCCAGCGCAGCTCCACGCCGTCGGGAGCCGCGATATCAAGGATGTCGGCGTCGCTATCGACTTCGAGGAAAGCAAGGCCCTCGGCGCCGGCCGGCAGGGATTCGATTGCGGCGGCAATCGCCGGGAGGGCGGCGTCGTCGCCCGCGAAAAGGTACCAGTCGGCGTCGGGCGCCGGGTTGTAGGCGCCGCCGGGACCCGTGAAAACAAGCGCGTCGCCGGGCTGGGCTGCCAGGGCCCACGGACCTGCAAGGCCCTCGTCGCCGTGGACCACAAAGTCGATGGCCAGTTCCTGGGCAGCTTGGTCCACCCAGCGGACAGTGTAAGTGCGGGTGTAAGGCCACTGTTCGCGTGGCATGGTCTCGCGGATCGCCCAAAGATCCAGCGGCAGCTCATAGTCGACGCCGGGCTGCGGGAACACGATCTTCACATACCGGTCCACGAAGTCGTTGTTCGCGTAACCGGCAAAACCGGGTCCACCTGCAATGATGCGCACCATGTGGGGCGAAAGCTGTTCCGTGCGCAACACAGTCAGGTTCACTTGGGGGCGGGTATTGCGGGACGCGGACGACGTCGCGGGCAAAGATGTCATGTAGGCAAGCCTAAGCTAGGGCAGCGGTGGAAGCTCCCAGATGACGGGATCTGCGCCTTGCACACGGAGCAGGGCGTTGGCCCGGCTGAACGGCCGCGAGCCGAAGAAACCCCTCGAGGCGGAGAGCGGACTGGGGTGCGCGGAGGAGATCACGGGGGCGCCTTCAAGCAGCGGCTGTACGGCTTCAGCGTCCTTGCCCCACAGGATCGCGACGAGCGGACTCTGCTGCCCGGCAACTGTGCGGCGGCGGGCGACGGCGGTGACCGCCGCCGTCGTGATGGCCTCCCAGCCTTTGCCCCGGTGCGAGCCGGCTGCGCCGGCCGCGACGCTGAGCACCCTGTTCAGGAGGAGCACTCCTTGGCCTGTCCAGGCCGAAAGATCGCCGTGGACCCGCGGTGGCAGCCCGAGATCGGTTTCCATCTCCCGGTAGATGTTTGCGAGGCTGCGGGGGATGGGCCGGGTTTGCCCGGAAACCGCGAAAGAGAGCCCGACGGCGTGTCCCGGCGTCGGATAGGGGTCCTGGCCCAGGATCAGCACCTTGACGTCTGCCAGAGGCTGCCGGAAGGCGCGAAGGATGTTGGACGCCGCAGGCAGCACGTGGGTTCCGCGGGTGGCCTCCGCCGCCACGAACGCCAGTGCCGAGCGCAAGTCGTCCTCGACGCCGGAGAGCGCGTGAGCCCAGTCCGGCGCCATGAGATCCTCCAAGGCCATTCCGGGTAGTGCTTCGAACCCGGCGGAGTGATCCTCGGATTCGAGCTCAAATAACGCTTCTTCGCCTGCCACCCAGCCATTGTCCCTGTCGTGAGGCACTGAGGGAAAGCGCCGGGACTCCCGCGGCGGGGCAAATGACATCGGTGTTATTCGCCGGTTAGCATGGGCGGGGGACATTTTTCAGTCAATGCGTCGAAGGAGTGTGTCGTGGCAGAACCCGCACGGGAACCCATGGCGTCCGAAGCAACTGGATTGGTGCTCGAGGACCTGTCCGCCGGACTCCGCAGCGATTCGCCGCTCGGCGAGCGTGAACAGCAGATGCTCGCCCTGGAGAGGCAATGGTGGAAGTACGCCGGGGCCAAGGAACAGGCCGTCAGGGAACTCTTCGATCTCTCCGCTACCCACTACTACCAGCTGCTCAATGCCCTCATCGACACCGAGGAAGCATTGGCGCACGATCCTATGCTGGTCAAGAGATTGCGTAGACTACGTATGTCACGTCAGAGGGCCCGCACCGCGCGCCGTCTCGGTTCCGACGCATAAAGCACACGCTGATCCCCCAGCAAGCAAGCAGCAAGGACAAGGCTTCACCATGACCAAATTTGCCCGGGATGAATTCGACCGCGTCCCGCAGAGCTCATCGCGCCAAGGTGTCCACAGGCTCGTCGCGTCCGCTTCCCGGCCCACCCTGTGGCCGGTGCTGCTCCTGGGTGGCATCGCGCTGGCTGTCGGCCTCGTTGCGTTCCTCATCCTTCCGAAGCTTGGCTTCACCTCGTCGACGACGCCGCAAGCCGTCGTCACCGCTGACGCCTCCAAGCAGAGCACCGTGGTGTCGCCTTCGGCGAACAGTTCTGCGCAGGCATCCAGCCAGCCGTCCACCCAGCCGAGCCCCAGCGACACTCCATCCAGCACGCCGACGCCCAGCACGGCGCCATTGGACAAGACCGCGGCAGTCGCGGTCTACAACGGCACCACCACCAGTGGCCTGGCTGCCCGTGTGGCCGGCATGGTGCAAGTCGGTGGCTGGCCGTTGTCCACCGTCGCAAACTGGGGCGGCATGCCCCAGCAGACGTCGTCGGTCTTCTACAAAGGCGCTGCCCAGAAGGGCAATGCCGAAGCCCTCGGCAAATTGCTGGGCATTTCCAATCTTGTGGACAGCGCCGAATTCCAGCAGCCCGTGGTTGTCATTCTGGGTCCAGGTTACAAGTAGCAACTCGGTTACGCCTCAATAACATTGCGGCCACCCACACCCGAGGTTGCGCCACTGCAACGTGACTGTGGTTACAGTAGTTGTGAGCTGGCCCGGAGATCCCGGAAGCCGGCCACTGCTAGTTGAAAGTGTGGGGATCATGGCTTTGGGAACCGTCAAATGGTTCAATGCCGAAAAGGGCTACGGATTCATCACCGTGGATGAGTCCGGTGACGACATCTTTGTGCATTGGTCCGCTATCCAGATGGATGGCTTCCGTGCGCTCGAAGAAGGACAACGGGTCGACTTCGAACTGGGCGAGGGCCAGAAGGGCCCGCAGGCAGAAAGCGTGCGGCTTATCTAGTGGGTGTTGCGGCAACAGGGCTGTCCTGGCCTATTGGAAGGCACCGCTCCCGGGTAGTTTCTCTTCTCGCAGCTTTTGCAGCTCTGGCCCTCGGACTGGCCGGATGTTCCGCCCCCATCGGCAACGCCAGGCTTGCCTCGGTTACCCCGAGCGGCGACGGCACCTTGCGCATCGGCGTGATCCTGGACAGTACCGGTAGTTCCGCGTTCCTCAACGAGTCCGAGCTGGCTGCCGCCAAGTTGGCTATCAAGCAGATCAACGACGCCGGCGGATACAAGGGCCGCCCCGTCGAGTTGCTCCCGGCATCGGCGGCCGGCGAAGGCAGCAGCGCAAGCCAGGGGGCCGGCGCGGCGGCCTTCACTGCCGACACAGCGGCCCAAGCCAAGGCGTTGCTGTCCGCCCACGCCGACGTGGTTGTGGGGCCGACCGATTCCAGCCATGCGCCCGCCGCTATCGATGTGCTCTCGCCCGCCCGGATTCCGCTCATCTCGCCGGCCAACACGGCATCTGGACTGAGCAGCTACAAGAGCGGCGGCTTCTATTTCCGCACCTCGGCCGCTGATGCCGCGCAGGGCAGCGTCTTGGCGAAGCTGGCCCACGACGCCGGCGCCAAGAGGATTTCCGTTCTCCACGAAGCCGGAGACTACGGTACGCGGGTCTCGGGAGCGGTCATGGATGCCGCCCGCAGCCTCGGAATAGAGGCCGTGTCCAACGTAGAATTCACGGCCGGCAAAGCAGCTCCGGCCGCGGCGGGGATCAAGTCCGGCACGCCGGACGCCGTCGTCGTGGTTGCCCGTGATGGTGCCCAAGGCGCCTTGGCCGAGCTCATGAACGCTGGTCTGAGCGGCAAGAGCCTGATCTTGAGCGACGGTGCCATCCGCCAATACGGAACCGCACTCGGCGCCGGCGGCCTCCACGGCGCGCGGGGAATTCTTCCGGGGGTCTTCCCGAGTGCGGAATTCCAGGCAGATCTGACGGGGATCGACCCCAAACTCAAGGACACGACGTACGCCGCCGAGACGTACGACGCCGTCACCCTCGCGGCGCTTGCGGCCGCAGCGGCGGGCGACGACGCCGGTGGCTCGATCGCGGCCTGGCTCACCACAGTGTCCGGCGGGGCGCGTCCGACGTGGGGCGATGCGGCAACGAAGGAACGCACGTCTTGTACGTCATACAAGGACTGCGTCGAGGTGCTGAAGGGGGCCAAGCTCCCGGATTACGACGGCGAGTCCGGCACCATCGGTTTCGACGCCAACGGCGACGTTACCTCGTCCAATTACATGGTCTTCACGTACGGTGCCGACAATACTGCTCGGGTGAGTGGCAAGGAGACCGCCTCACGGACCCCGTGATCGGCTTGTGCCGGTAGCGAATTCCCTTGGCGTGGCGAGTAGTTTCCTGCGCTTGCTGCTTGCACTCTCCTCGGGTGAGTGCTAATTATTGATTAGCACTCTCAAGCACTGACTGCTAATTCTTCGCGGCTCCGGCCGTATGAAAATAATGGCGGTGCCTGGGAGAACAAAGAAAACCTTGCTGGGGTGAGGTCCGGAGCACGCGGCGTACAGAGGCCGAATGTGAAGGATCGTCCGTCGCGGGCACCGCAGTGAAGGCACCTTCTTAACGACTGTCCCGAAAGGACTACCGCCGTTATGGCCAAGATCATTGCATTTGATGAAGAGGCACGCCGCGGTCTCGAGCGGGGTCTGAACATCCTCGCCGACGCCGTCAAGGTTACCCTCGGCCCGCGTGGACGCAACGTCGTCCTCGAAAAGAAGTGGGGCGCCCCCACGATCACCAACGATGGTGTTTCCATCGCCAAGGAGATCGAGCTGGACGATCCTTACGAGAAGATCGGCGCCGAGCTGGTCAAGGAAGTTGCCAAGAAGACGGACGACGTCGCTGGCGACGGCACCACCACCGCCACGGTCCTGGCCCAGGCCCTCGTCAAGGAAGGCCTGCGCAACGTAGCTGCCGGCGCCGACCCGCTGTCCCTCAAGCGCGGCATCGAGAAGGCTGTTGAAGCCGTCATCCGCGAGCTGCTCGCCTCCGCCAAGGAGATCGAGACCAAGGAAGAGATCGCAGCCACTGCTTCCATCTCTGCCGGCGACACCGAAATCGGTAACCTCATTGCTGAAGCCCTGGACAAGGTTGGCAAGGAAGGCGTCATCACTGTCGAGGAGTCCAACACCTTCGGACTGGAGCTTGAGCTCACCGAAGGCATGCGCTTCGACAAGGGTTACATCTCCGCTTACTTCGTCACCGACGCAGAGCGCCAGGAAACGGTCCTCGAGGACCCGTACATCCTGATCGTCAACTCCAAGATCTCCAACGTGAAGGAACTCGTTGCGGTCCTGGAGAAGGTCATGCAGTCCAACAAGCCGCTGCTGATCATCGCCGAAGACATCGAGGGCGAGGCCCTGGCCACCCTGATCGTCAACAAGATCCGTGGCACCTTCAAGTCCGTTGCCGTCAAGGCTCCGGGCTTCGGTGACCGCCGCAAGGCACAGCTCGCCGACATCGCCATCCTCACCGGTGGCCAGGTCATCTCCTCCGAGGTCGGCCTCAGCCTCGAGAACGCAACCCTCGAACTGCTCGGCAACGCCCGCAAGGTTGTTGTCACCAAGGACGAGACCACCATCGTCGAAGGTGCCGGCGACGCCGACGCCATCGCCGGCCGCGTGGCGCAGATCCGTGCCGAGATCGAGAACTCCGATTCCGACTACGACCGCGAGAAGCTGCAGGAGCGCCTGGCCAAGCTGGCCGGCGGCGTTGCAGTCATCAAGGCCGGTGCCGCAACCGAGGTAGAGCTCAAGGAGCGCAAGCACCGCATTGAGGACGCAGTCCGCAACGCGAAGGCTGCCGTTGAAGAAGGCATCGTCGCCGGTGGTGGCGTTGCCCTCATCCAGGCCGGTGCCAAGGCATTCGCCAACCTGCAGCTCGAAGGCGACGAAGCAACGGGCGCCAACATCGTCCGCGTTGCCATCGACGCTCCGCTCAAGCAGATCGCTTACAACGCTGGCCTCGAGCCGGGCGTTGTCATCGACAAGGTCCGCGGCCTGCCGTCGGGCCACGGCCTGAACGCTGCAACCGGCGTTTACGAGGACCTGCTGGCTGCCGGCGTCAACGACCCCGTAAAGGTCACCCGCTCGGCTCTCCAGAACGCTGCCTCCATCGCTGGTCTGTTCCTGACCACCGAGGCCGTTGTTGCCGACAAGCCGGAGAAGAACGCTCCGTCTATGGGTGGCGGCGACGACATGGGCGGCATGGGCGGCTTCTAAGCCCCCGGTCTAGCTCACTAGCCACACGCACGACGGCGGTCCCCACCTCAGGTGGGGGCCGTCGCCGTTTAACGACGCTCGCTCACCTATATCGGGTTTTGGCCGGACGCTCGCTCACGTGTGTCGGGTTTTGGCCGGACGCTCGCTCACTTCTGCTGCAGAGGGGTTTTGGGTTAGGGCGCCAGATCTGAAAGAGGGTTTGGATTTTTGGCCATATATGTGAGCGAGCGTCGTTCGGGGAGCGGTGTGACCCGGCGGCTGGGGCATTCGGTCCGGGAGTGTCGGGGTGGTCTGGCAGGATGGAAACCATGACGATTATTGCTGCCGCCGATGGTTCTGCCCTCGGCAATCCCGGGCCTGCCGGTTGGGCCTGGTACGTGAACGACTCTTGCTGGAGGGCCGGCGGGTGGCCGCACGGAACCAACAACCAGGGCGAGCTCATGGCTGTGTTGGACCTCTTCCGGTCCACGGCACATGTTCCCGATGAAGAGCTGAAGATTCTCTGCGACAGCCAGTACGTCATCAATTGCATCACCAAGTGGATGCCGGGTTGGAAGCGCAAAGGCTGGCGCAAGGCGGACGGGAAGCCCGTCTTGAACGTCGATCTCCTCAAGGACATCGACCAGGCTATTGTCGGCCGCAAGTACTCGTTCGAGTGGGTCAAGGGCCACGCCGGCCACGACCTCAACGAGGCTGCCGACGATCGCGCGCGTGCGGTCGCCACAGCGTTCCAGCAGGGAATAGCCGCTCCTGCCGGGCCGGGCTATCCGGGAGCTGAAGCCGCACGGTCCTTGTCCCGCACGCTGTCAGTCGGCACACCATCAGTCGGCACACCATCAGTCCGCACAGCGCCTGTGGACGCGCCATCGCTTTTCGACGACGACGACACGGATGCCCAGGATGAAGACCTCACGCTGTTCGGCGGTCAGGATCTCTCGAGCGGTTCCATGCCGAACGCGCCGGCTGAGTTCCCGGAGCAGGAGAGGTTCATCGAGCCCACTTTGTTCGCTGGTGATGACGAAGAAGCGGTCCTTGGCCAGGCAGGCGGGCGCTCAGACGAGGAAACGGTCATTCTCCTTGAGAGGGAGCTCCTGAGGCCCGATGTCAGGGGAGACCTTGGGCGCACAGGGATCCTGCTCCACCCGGACTTTACCGAGATTGGCAGCTCCGGGCGTGTCTGGTCCCGCGACGAGCTCATGATGGCGCTGGAGGGCAACCCGGGCGAAACCGCGGAGGTAGAGATAATTTCCGCAGAGCGCCTCTCCAGCAACACCATGCTGCTCAGCTACAGAAGTTATGGGCGAACAGGCTCGGCATTGCGGAGTTCGATCTGGTTGCTCGACGACGGCCGCTGGCGGTTGCGTTTCCACCAGTCGACGCCGGAGAAGTAACACCGGAGAAGTAACACCGGAGAAGTAACGGCGCAGAAGCGGGCGCGGACACTGGAACGGACCCGGAAAGAAACCGGGTGCGGACACTGGAACGGACCCGGAAAGAAACCGGGTGCTGGAAAGCAATTGGATCCCGGCGGGAAGGCGGATTGGCCGTCCCGCCGGGATCCCACCTCGGCTCTTAGTAGCTGAACCGTTGGGTGTTGCCCTGCTCGGTCTGGAGATAGCTTGCCGCGGCGGAGGACAGTGCCAGGTTGATGGATGCCAGCGAAGCCTCCACTTTGTTCTGGGTCAACGTCCACTCCGAGACGAGGGCCTGGAAATTGTTGGCTGCCGATCCTTTCCATGTGGCTTGGAGCTCGTCGAGGCCACGTTTCATCGCTTGGACGTCGGCGCTGATGCGATCCACGGTGGCCTTGACGTTGGCGGACTTGAGCTGGAGGAGTTCGGTATCGACGGAGATGACGCTCATAGGGCGTTGCCTTTCGACTAAAGGGGTCCGCAGGTTGCGGCTGGCTTGTGGTCCACACAATGAGCCTAGAAGCCGTCACATGGCCCGGACAGAGCCGAATCTCCCTATGTGGACAACTCGCTAGATCAAGCCGCCCGGCGTAGAAAACTCCTAGTCGGAGATCTCCGCCTCGGCAATACCCGCATCGTCAGGCACCTCGGACAGCTCGTCCTGGAAGGGGAGGCTGACAACCAGGGTGGCGCCGCCGCCGTCGGTCTCTTCGACCCTCACGGTACCGCGGTGGGACCCCACAATTGCCGCGACAATCGCGAGGCCGAGCCCGCTACCGCCTGTCTCCCGCGTGCGCGAAGTGTCCGCCCTGTAGAAGCGCTCGAAAATCCGGGGCAGTTCCTCGGCCGGAATGCCGCTGCCGTGGTCCCGCACCTCGAGAACGGATAGCGGGCCGGCGGGCGTGTTCCGCACCCCGACAGCGAGCTCAATCGGCGTTCCTTCGGGGGTATATCGCAAGGCGTTGCCAACCAGGTTACCGAGCACCTGACGAAGCTTGGCCTCGTCACCCTGGACGGGGGCAGACGCTGCCGCTCCGCCGTCGAGCCCTGTGAGTGAAATCTTCCGCTCGCCCGACGTTGCGAGTGAGTCCACGACGGCGTCGTTCGCCAGGAGGTGCAGATCCACCGGCTTGAGCTGCAACGGCCGTTGTTCGTCCAGGCGGGCAAGCAGCAGCAGGTCTTCCACCATGGATCCCATGCGCTTGGCTTCGCTCTCGATCCTGCCCATGGCGGTGCCTACATCTTCCGGCGTGGCAAGGGCGCCGTGGCGGTAGAGCTCGGAGAAGCCGCGGATGGTGACCAACGGGGTGCGCAGCTCGTGGGAGGCGTCGGCGGCGAATCGCCGCATCCTGGCCTCGGAGGCGGCACGCGCCGCAAAGGATGATTCGATGTGCGCGAGCATGGCGTTGAGGGAGGCGCCCAGGCGGCCGACCTCGGTGACCGGATTCTCGATGTCCACGCGACGCGAGAGATCACCGGCAGCGATAGCGGCCGCCGTCTTTTCAACGCGAGCGAGGGGGCGGAAGGAACGTGCAACGGTCCACGTTGCGATGAAGAACGCGAGCACGAGCGTCAAGAGTCCGACGCCGACCACCACGAGGGTGGCGTGTTCCATGACTCGGTCCACAGGGGTCAGTGGGAGGCCCACGATCACCACCGCGTTCTGCCCGGTCCGGTTGTCCACGACGTTGACCGCCACCACACGCCAATCCCCGCCAGCGGTGCCACTCACTTGGAAGGGTGCGTAATTGCGGTTCTTGGCTTCAACCGGGGTGATGTTGGCAATGCTCGGCCGATCGGTCTTGCTTCCGCCGAACGGATAGGGTGGCTGGCCCTGGACGTAGAGCGTCAGGGAATAGTCCGTGGGCACGGCGGGGCTCGCCTCGGACAAGTTGGCGAAAGATTGCTGTTGCTGGGCGGTCTGGACAGCTGCCCTGAGCTTGTCATCCACTTGCCCTTGGAGGTAGCTCTTGACGAGCGTCAGCGTCCCGGCGCCTGTGGCGGCCAGGGCAAGAAGCAGCAGCCCCATGATGATGGCGACCAGCTGCGACCTGAGGGAGGCCGACTTCCAACGGTTGAACAAGGTCAGCGCTTCTCGGCCGTCCGCAGTACGTAGCCGACGCCGCGCTTGGTCTGGATCAAGGCGGTGGCATCCGGATCAATGTCTACCTTGCGCCGGAGGTAGGAAATGTAGGACTCCACGATCGAGGCGTCGCCGTTGAAGTCGTATTCCCAGACGTGGTCCAGGATCTGCGCCTTCGAAAGCACCCGGTTAGGGTTCAGCATGAGGTAGCGCAGCAGCTTGAACTCGGTGGGCGACAGCTCGATGATGGTGCCGCCGCGGCGGACCTCGTGCGCGTCGTCGTCGAGCTCCAGGTCATCCACGCGGATGACGGCGTCGTCGTCTTCCATCGGCTGCGTGCGGCGCAGCACGGCGCGGATCCGGGCCACCACTTCATCCAGGCTGAAAGGCTTGGTGACGTAGTCGTCGCCGCCCACGGTCAGGCCCGTGACCTTGTCTTCCGTGTCGTCCTTGGCAGTCAGGAACAGGACAGGGAAGTGCTTTCCGGCGGCCCGAAGGCGGCGGGTGACAGTGAAACCGTCCATGTCGGGGAGCATGACGTCCAGGACCGCGAGGTCCGGTGCGTGAAGATCGGCGGCAGCGAGCGCTTCGCGGCCGTTCGACGCCGCTACGACCTCAAAGCCAGCAAAGCGCAGCGAGGTGGAGAGCAGCTCACGGATGTTGGGTTCGTCGTCGACGACGAGCAGCTTGGCTTCGGGGCCGTTCTTTTTCATACCATTCATGATGCTCCCAGTTTCTGGGAGTTGACTGGATGCTTGTTGTGAGAATTATCGGGGTGTCGCGGTAGTTGGCCCGGCTAACTGCCGAGAGCCAGCCCGACGCCGAGTCCCACCATGGTGACGGCAATCCCGCCGTCGAGAATCCGCCAAGACGCTGGGCGAGCAAAGAAGCCGCGCAGCAGTTTCGCGCCGAACCCGAGCGAACAAAACCACAAAATACTGCCCAGCATGGCTCCCGCGCCGAACCACCACTGCAGCCCGGGCCCTTGCGCGTTCGCCACGGACCCCAGGAGCAGCACGGTGTCCAGGTAGACGTGCGGGTTGAGCCATGTCAGTGCCGTGACGGTCGCCAGCGCTGCCCCAAGTCCGCTTCGGCCGGCACCCGAAGGCCCGGGCTCCGCGGACACGAGCGCTTGCGGCTTGAGGATCCGCCGTGCCGCCATGACGCCGTACGTGACCAGGAATGCTGCGCCGACATAGCGGAGGACGACGACGGCGGCAGGCGCCGCAGTGAGCAGGGCGCCTGTGCCGAGTACCCCGGCCGCGATGAGCACGGCGTCCGAGATGGCGCACACGGCAACGATTGAGCCGATATGTTCGCCGCGGATTCCTTGCCGGAGGACGAAGGCATTTTGAGCGCCAATGGCAACAATGAGGGCCAGGCCTGTGCCGAGGCCCAAACCGGCAGCGTGGAAGACATCGGGGGAGTTCATGCTTCGAGGCTAAGTTTCGCCTTCGGCATTAGTCCAGCTAAATATTCTTATGCATCGTAAGATCACCTTATGGCCAGATTCTCTTCTGAACAGTTGCACACCTTCGCCGCGGTGCTCACGGAAGGCACGCTAGACGCCGCCGCCCGATCACTGAACATCACGCCGTCGGCGGTCTCCCAGCGCCTCAAGGCGCTTGAACAAGCATCCGGAAGGGTGTTGCTTCAGCGCAGCAATCCGGTCCAGGCCACGGAGTCGGGACATGTGGTGCTCAGGCTGGCGCGGCAGCTCGCCCAGTTGGAGGCCGACGCCGAACTGGAACTGGGCCTGCCGGGCGAATCGCCGATGGTCTCGGTTCCGATCGTGGTCAACGCGGATTCCCTGTCCGTCTGGTTCCTCAAGGCCCTCACGAGGGTCCCCGCGGAGCTGAACGCTGTTTTTGATCTTCACCGGGACGACGAACAGCATTCCACGTCCATGCTGCGCGCCGGAACGGTCATGGCCGCCGTGACCGCGACACCCGAGCCGGTACAGGGCTGCCGCGTGGAGCCGCTGGGGAGCATGCGATACCGCGCCGTCACCACCCCGGAATTCAGGGCACGGTGGCTTCCCGACGGCGTCGATGTCGCCTCGCTGCGCGCCGCTCCGGCCGTGGACTTCGACCGCAAGGATGAGTACCAGCACCGTTTCCTGGAACTGCTGGGCGGCGCGGCGCGTGGGACGGAGCCGGCAGGGCCGCGCCACTATGTTCCGTCCAGCCAGGAGTTTGCCGAGGCCATTCGCTTGGGGCTTGGGTGGGGACTGCTGCCTGAATCGCAATGCGGCCAGGAGGTAGCCGATGGGTCCCTGGTGGAACTCGCGCCCGAGCGGCCGTTGGACGTTCCCTTGTACTGGCAGCGGTGGCGGACACCGTCGCGGATATTGGACGCCGTGACCGAGGCGGTCCGCAGCACCGCCGAGGAGGTGCTGCGCAGGGCCTAAACAAGCGGCCGAACAGTGCTGCGCCAGGCCTGACAAAGCTGCGCAGGGCCTGACAAACCGGCCAAAAGCCAACACGCCGCGGACACAGTCCTAAATTGTCGGACCCCCGATTCACACTTGAGCCATGGAAAACAAACAAGAATCACGCGTTGAAACTCAGCATGTCGAATTCCATGTCAGCTACCTTGACACGCTCTCCGGACGCATCGAGCACGAGGAGTTCAGCGACCGCCCCGCCGCTGAACGCTTCGCCGACGCGCAGCTCAAGGACGAGGACTCTTGGGCTGTCGTCGACGTCGTCGTGCTGCAAGCAGCGCAGCAACAGGAGCGCGCACAACAGCTGGTTGCCTAACTTGAGTTAACCCAGCCCTACCCGGTGGGGACGTCCTTGGCGTCCATGATCCGGTAGGCGTAGCCCTGTTCGGCGAGGAAGCGTTGCCGTTTGGCGGCGAAGTCCTGGTCGAGGGTGTCCCTGGCCACCAAGGAGTAGAAGCGTGCCGCGCGGCCGTCCTGCTTGGGACGAAGCAGGCGCCCCAAGCGTTGAGCTTCTTCCTGGCGGGAACCGAAAGATCCCGATACCTGGATCGCCACGGATGCCTCGGGCAGGTCGATCGAGAAGTTGGCCACTTTGGACACCACGAGGGTCTTGATGTCGCCGGCGCGGAAGGCGTCGAACAGCTTCTGCCGCACCTTGACTGTTGTATCGCCCTTGATCACGGGTGCGTCCAAGCGCTCGCCGATCTCATCCAACTGGTCGATGTACTGGCCTATCACCAGCAACTGCTCGCCTTGGTGCAGGGCCACGAGCTGCTCCACCAAGTGGGTCTTGGTCTCCGACGTCGCGCAGAGCCGGTACTTGTCCGCATCTTCGGCCATCGCGTAGGCCACGCGCTCGTCCCGGGGCAGGTCCACGCGGACCTCCACGCAGTCCGCCGGCGCAATGTAGCCTTGGGCTTCGATGTCCTTCCACGGTGCGTCGTAGCGTTTGGGACCGATCAGGCTGAAGACCTCACCTTCGCGACCATCCTCACGCACAAGCGTTGCCGTGAGTCCAAGACGCCGCCGGGCCTGCAAGTCCGCCGTCATCCGGAAAATCGGTGCAGGCAAGAGGTGGACCTCGTCGTAAATGATGAGTCCCCAGTCGTGCCCGTCCACGAGCTCCAGGTGCGGGTACAGGCCGCCGCGCTTGGTGGTCAGGACCTGGTAGGTGGCGATCGTGACAGGCCGGACTTCCTTGACCGCGCCCGAATACTCACCGATCTCCTGCTCCGTCAGCGACGTCCGCTTGAGGAGTTCGTCCTTCCATTGCCGGGCCGCGACCGTGTTGGTCACCAGGATCAGCGTGGTTGTCGAGCTGGTGGCCATGGCTGCAGCCCCCACCAGGGTCTTGCCCGCACCGCAGGGCAGCACGACGACGCCGCTGCCGCCCGCCCAGAAGTTCTCCGTGGCGAGCTTCTGGTATGGCCGCAGGTGCCAGCCGTCCTCGTTCAAGGCGATCAGGTGCGGAGTACCGTCCACGTAGCCCGCGAGGTCCTCGGCCGGCCATCCGAGCTTGAGCAACAATTGCTTGAGCTGACCCCGCTGGGAGGAATGCACCACCACGGTTTCGCCATCGATCCTGGGCCCCAGCAACGGCGCGATTTTCTTGGCCCGGCTGACTTCCTCGAGCACGGGGTAGTCGGTGGTCCGCATGACCAATCCGTGCTGCGGGTCCTTTTCCAGACGCAAGCGGCCGTAGCGGGACATCGTCTCTTCGATGTCGATCAGCAATGAGTGCGGCACCGGGAAACGGGAGTAGCGCAGGAGCGTGTCGAGGACTTTTTCGGCGTCCAGTCCCGCGGCGCGCGCATTCCATAGGCCCAGAGGGGTGAGCCGGTAGCTGTGGACGTGTTCGGGGGCACGCTCGAGCTCGGCGAACGCCGCAATAGCATGCCGAGCCTCGGTGGCGAGCTCGTGGTCGACTTCCAGCAGGATGGTTTTGTCGCTCTGTACGATCAGCGGACCGTCGCTCACTATTGCTTCCTCACTTGTGCGGCTCGCCCGCAGGTTCCACATCGATGATGCGGTGGATGGACAAGACTCTCTCGGTGTCCCTGGCGGCGTCGAACACCCGGACGCGCCCTCCGGACACCGATACCGGAACAACGGTCTCGGTGTTGGAATTCCCCAAGCCGTCAACCACGTTCATGGTGACCGCTTGCTTCAGCCGGATGGCCCTCTGCAGGGTTTCGAGTCCCAGTTGCGTTGCCGCCTCGCCGGTCACGTCGCCGTGGACCGCGCGATGGTGCCTCAAGACCGCGAGCTGGGCGTCGACGTCGTCGTCCGGCGGCGCGGTGCGGGGCGCCGTGTACACGGGGCGGACGCCAGCGGCCACCGATGCCGTCCTCTTATAGCGCACGACGGCGGTCTCCGCCTCCTGCACGGCGGGCGAAAGTCCCAGCTCGCGCAGCACCCTGGCGGTCTCCCGGGGGCTCGCTGTGGAGGTCAGTACCGTGGGGGCGATCCGGACAAGCCCGAGGCTTGCGGCCCCCGGCTCCTGAACGAGCTCGGCGATGGCGGCTTCGTCGTCGCTCTGGATGAAACTGGGGCTGCTGGCGACGCGCATCCGGCCATGCCGCGATGCGATGTCCTTGATCAAGTACCGGAGCGGCTGGGGAACATCGGTGGCCGAGTGGGTATGCAGGAACGCGAGGATGGCTTCCGCGTCCTGCCCTGCGTCCAAACCGCGCCGGATCGAATCTCCGGAGAAGCGGAAGATCGTGGCTGGGCCCTGGCCTTCGGCGTCGGCGATCAAGAGCAGTTTTTCGCTCAGCTCAGGTGCCAGGTACCCAGGCGCGACGGCGGTCAGGTCTGCTTGGAGCAGGACATGGTTGACCGCGGCAGGCAGGTGTTCGCCGAGGATCCTCAGGGCCAGCTCGGGCTGTTCAGTGGCAATCGCCGAACCAAGCTGGGTCAGGGCGCCGGAACCCATGAGCCCCAGGAGTTCCGCTTCGTGCAGGATGCCACGGACGAGGGAGCTAAACCGCCGCGACATCCGGGGCTGGGCCCATTCAGCGCGTTCCATGACGGCTTCGGCGTTGAGCACCGGAGCCTTTCCGTCCGGTGCTTCCACCTCGAGGGTCAGCTCTTCGAGGATCTCCAGGATCCGTTTTCGGACCAGCGGGGCGTCAGGGCGTTGGGCCTCGGCGGACAGGGCATTGATGGAACTTGCCGGAGAGCCGGATCGCGGTGCCGTGGTGGCAGGCCCGGGGAGGGTCTGGCCCACGAGGGAGGGGGCGCGCTCGCTCGCGAGCCAGGCGTTGACCAGCCAGAGCCATTGTTCCTGGCGGGGGAGCGTGAGCCATTCCAGCGATGGCGGTTGTACCCAGGTGGAACTGTCCACATCGAGGCGCAGCAATCCGGACAAGGCACTGAGCTCAAGGATCAACGCCGTCTCGGACAACCCCAAGCGGAGGCTGTCGGCCAGGCGTTTGAGCTCACGAACGCCCACCCCTCCGCTGCGCAAGGTGACCACCGGCTGCTCGCGGACCGCGTACAGGAGTTCGCCCACCAGTCGGAGCGCTTCGGCTATGGCACCCATGGCGGCATTCCGGCGCAAGGCCGCACTCGTCTGGCCCAGCTCCGGCACGGGAGGCTTCAACGTGAAGTGGTCCACGATCGCGCCGCCGCGCAGCGACAGGCCGACGCTGTGCGGGAGCTCAACGTGGCCGGCGTCCAGGGGGACAAGCAAGCCGCGGGCCAAGAGCCAGTCCACGGGACCGACGTCGCGACCTTCGTGGAGGACGGAGGCCTTGCGCTGTGCCTGGGGAACGGCACCCATGGCCCAGCTGCCGAACTTGTTCAAAAGGGGACGCGTCCGTACAGGTGCCTCGGACAGGATGTGCTGAAGGTTCTCCGGCGTCGACGTCCATCGCTGCAGAGCCAGCGCCGCGTCCATGGGCGTCGTGGCGGCCAGGACCTTGGCGCCGCTCTGGTGGAGTTCGGCGACGAGATGCACCACGCGCTGGGCGAAGGCCGGTTGAAGCCGTACCAACTCGGTGTAGCTGCGGCCCAAACCGGCCGGGTAGATGCCGATGACGTCCTTGAGGCTGCCCACCGGCAAGTAGAAACGCTGCCTGCCTGGATTGTGCACCGTGGCCGGCGGATCAGCCCGGTGGATGAGGGCCAGCTCCTGGAGCTTGTTCAGGATCGGTTCGAGCGCGGCAAGGGTGGCGCCGTTGATGCATTTCTTCAATCCCGCGGCGGAGACGCTGTGGCCGGTGTCCGTGTTGGTGCATAGGTGGAGTGTCTCCAGTACCTGCATCTCCGGTTTGTTGAGCCGCTCCAGGGCACGCTGCACGCTCACCCGTGCGCTTGCCCGCGCCGCGAGGGCAGCGAAGTCCGGGGCTATCGGGGAGATGAGGTCCGGCCGCGCGGCAAACAAGGCCCGCAGCGAATCGTCGCTGCGCGCTTCCAGTTCCTTGCTGAGCGCGCGAATAAGGGACATCAGTTCAACGTTACCGCCAGCCGGGCCCGCCGTCGGGCTTTCCGGCTGCTCATTGGCGACGCCGTGCCCACACCGAGTCAACCACCAATGCGGCCATCAGAATGAAGGCGAGCGGCAGCCCGTAGAGAGCAGTTGACGTGACCCAGACCGGAGCCACGCCGTTGGCAAAAGCGACGGCCATGACGGCGGCTACGGCCGCCAGGGACAGGATTGCGACGACGGCGGCAACGATCGTGAGCGGGCGGCGGAAGCCGTGGGGAATCATGCAAGCAACGCTAACAGTCCCGGGCCGCATCCCCTGTTCCAGGCCAGGGTGCAGCCTGGTTGCGGGCAAAAGGCGGCGAGACCTGCCTGCGGGGGTCTCAAAGCGCGAATCCGTGGCCGGGCAGGATAACCTTGAAGCAATAGACCAACACGGTCCAGGCAGTCACCCCTATTCCCGCAGTTTCCTGCGGATGCGGTGGCGCGCCTGCTGTGTCTCGCAAGTAAGAACGAAGAAGGTTGATTACGTGCCCACCGGCAAGGTCAAGTGGTATGACAAGGACAAAGGCTTCGGATTCCTCGCAGCAGAGGACGGCCAGGAAGTGTTTCTGCCCAAATCCGCACTGCCCGAAGGCGTAGCGGATCTCAAGGCAGGCACCCGGGTTGAGTTCGGCGTCGCCGACGGTCGCCGGGGCGCCCAGGCGCTGGGCCTGCGTGTGCTGGACAAGTTGCCATCCATCGCCAAAGCCAAGCGCATGAACGCCCGCGAGCTCGCCCCGGTAGTCCAGGATCTCGTATCTGTCCTGGACAACCTCTCCGGAACCTTGTCCGCCGGCAAGTACCCTGAAGGCGCCAAGGGCAAAGCCATCGCCGCAGCCCTGCGCAAGGTTGCCGACGAGCTGGAAGCCTAAAGCTGCCATGACATCGGAATCCGCTGAAGCCAGTCCTGAAGAAAACGGCACTGGTGCCGTTCCAGCCACGGCTGGACCCGGTGCTGAGCGGAAGCCGGCAACGGCGAAACCCCGCACCGGCATTCCTGTGTGGCGGGTCGGCAAGCCGGACGCCTTCCTGGCGGCCGCAGTCGACGTCGCCCGCAACGCGGTGGAGACCATTGCCAAACCGAGTGAAATCGGACCGCATATTGCCGCGCGCTCCGAAGGCGAACGCGTGGTCACGCACCTTTTCGAATCGCGGCTGGCCGGATACGGCGGTTGGCAGTGGTACGCGGTGGTGACCCGCAACTCGCGCTCCAAAGTGGTCACCGTCAGCGAGCTTGGCCTGCTGCCGTCGGAGGACTCCATCCTCGCTCCTGAATGGGTGCCTTGGGCAAAGCGCGTCCGTCCGGAGGACGAGGCGGCCGCCGCCGAAGAGTTGGCGGAGGAGGCTGGCGCCCCCGTTGACGCGGACGACGACGGCGACCTCTCCGCTGAGGACCTCGCCGCCTCCGGTGACGGTAAAGAGAACGACGACGCCGACGACATCGAGGCTGACTAGCCCTTGGCGGACCCGGCGAGTGAATTCCGTGAAGGTCGAAATTGATGTCCACCTTCAAGTCGCTCGGTGTCCTTAACTACCGCATTTGGTTCATCGGTGCGCTCGTTTCCAACATCGGCACGTGGATGCAACGCACCGCCCAGGACTGGCTGGTCTTCGCCCATCTGAGCAACCACGATGCCGGCGCCATGGGCGTGACCTTGGCGCTCCAACTGGGGCCGCAGCTTTTCCTGGCCCCGTGGGCCGGACTGCTTGCCGACCGCTACAGCCGGCGCAGGCTCCTGGTCGTGACTCAATCGGCCATGGCGGTCCTGAGCACTGGCTTGGGACTCCTGGTCCTAAGCGGTGCAGCGCAGTTATGGCATGTCTATGTGTTCGCGCTGTTGCTTGGCGTCGTCTCGGCACTTGACGCCCCGGTTCGCCAGACGTTCGTCTCGGAGCTGGTCAAGGACGACTATCTTTCCAACGCCGTTGCGTTGAACAGCGCATCCTTCAACGTCGCCCGCATGATCGGTCCCGCCGTGGCCGGCGTGTTGACGGTTGCGGTGGGGCCGGGCTGGGTATTCATGATCAATACCCTGACCTTCCTCGCAATGCTTGGCGCGATCCGGGCCATTCCCCTTTCTTCCTTGCGCGTCCAACCCCGGGCGGCCGCGGGCAAGGGCCGCATCCGCGAAGGGCTCCGCTATGTCCGCAATCGCCCGGACATCGTGGTTGTGCTCGTCGCGATTTTCATCATGGGCACGTTCGGCCTGAACTTCGTCCTGTTCATCGCTGCCATGGTCGGCACGGAGTTCGGCATGGATGCGGGAGCATTCGGGCTGCTCAACTCAGTCATGGCGATCGGCTCCGTCGCAGGAGCATTGTTGGCCGCCCGGCGCGGACGGCCACGGATGCGGCTCATCTTCGCGGCGGCGGGCGGGTTCGGCCTCGCGAGCGGACTGGCCGCCTTGGCACCGAATTACACCATGTTTGCCTTGGCCCTGATTCCCTGCGGCCTGTTTGCCCTGACCATGATCACGAGCGCCAACGGCTATGTGCAGTCCACCACCGAACCCGTCATGCGCGGCAGGGTCATGGCGCTCTACATGGCCATTTTCATGGGTGGAACGCCCATCGGTGCACCGTTCGTCGGCTGGGTGTCCAACGTGGCCGGACCCCGATGGGCTGTGGGCGTGGCCGCGGCCGCGGGCGCCAGCACCGCCGTCGTCGGGATCGTGTGGATCATCCGCGCCCGCCAGTTGCGGCTCCGTTTCGATCGCAGCGCCCGGGGACTGCAGTTCTTCCGCATTGAGTCCCAAGGCGCGGGGGATGCTCTTAAAGGGGACAGCGCTGTTAAAAGGGACAGCGCCGTTAAGGAAGCTAGCGCCGCCCGGGATCCTCACCCGGACGACGCCGACCAGTCCTGACCGCGGGAACGCGGCAGGCCCTTACTTCTTCAGTTCGCCCACCACGAAGTCGATGCTGGCGAGCAGTGCCGAGACGTCGTCCGGTTCGATGGCGACGAAGGTTGCGATGCGCAGCTGGTTGCGGCCCAGCTTGCGGTACGGCTCCGTGTCCACGATCCCGTTGGCGCGGAGCACCTTGGCGATGGCAGCGGCGTCGATCGAGTCATCGAAGTCGATCGTGGCGATGACATTGGAGCGGTCCTCTGCCTTCGCCACGAACGGGGTGGCGTACTCGGAAGCCTCCGCCCAATTGTAGATGCGGCTTGCGGAGTCCGCGGTGCGCTTGCTGGCGAAGTCGAGGCCACCGTTGCTGTTGAGCCACTGGACCTGGGCATCCAAGGTCACCAAGGTGGACAGGGACGGCGTGTTGTAGGTCTGGTTGAGCTTCGAGTTTTCGATGGCCGTCTGCAGGTCCAGGAAATCGGGGATCCAGCGGCCGCTTGCCTTGATGCGGGCGGCGCGCTCCAGGGCGGCGGGGGAGAAGAGGCCAAGCCACAGGCCGCCGTCGGAGGCAAAGTTCTTCTGCGGGGCGAAGTAGTAAACGTCGGCCTCGGCAACATCGACATCCAGGCCGCCGGCTGCGGACGTCGCGTCGACCAAGACAAGTGAACCCTCGTCGCTACCGTGAACGCGCTTGACCGGAGCGGCCACACCGGTCGAGGTTTCGTTCTGCGGCCAGGCGTATACGTCCACGCCTGCTTCAGCCTGGGAAACGGGCCGGGTGCCAGGCTCGGACTTGATAATGGACGAAGCTTCCAGGAACGGTGCCTTGTTGGTGGCCGAAGCGAACTTGGAGCCGAACTCACCGAAGGAGAGGTGCTGGGCCTTCTTCTCGACCAGGCCGAAGCTGGCGACATCCCAGAACGCGGTGGAGCCTCCGACGCCGAGAATCACCTCGTAGCCCTCGGGTGCACGGAAGAACTGGCTAAGCCCCTCGCGGACCGAGCCCACCAGGTTCTTGACCGGCGCCTGACGGTGGGAGGTGCCGAGGATCGTTGTCGAGGCGGCGGACAGTGCCTCGATCTGCTCGGGGCGGACCTTGGAGGGCCCGGCGCCGAAGCGGCCGTCCTTGGGCAGCAAATCGGCAGGGATGGTGATGCTGTTGTCGCTCACGGGATGCTCCAATGGTGAAGTAGCGGCCTAGATGGGTCGTGGCAGGCGGCAAGCTGCCCCCTTCGACTCCCCAATTCTGCCTGACTCCGCGGGCGGGGACAGAACCGAAGGTGTCATAGTCCGCCACGTGGAAAGCATTTGTTCCACCGGGCGTGGGGCCCGTGCCTGACCGGGCGACGGAGGGGCGCTGGAGCGGGACGCTGAGCGGGTGCCGGAATTATCCGGAGTAATTCAAAATAGGCTAAGCTTGGAGCTGGCGCCCGGACCGGGACGGCCGGCCGGTTCGGCCATTGTTCGACCACTGAGTCGGCTGCGGTACGGTGGAAAATACGCAAGATACTGCGCTCGAGGAGCTGAGCTGGATGACGGATCTGATCGATACCACTGAGATGTATCTTCGGACCATTTTGGAGCTTGAAGAAGAGAACATCGTGGCTCTTCGCGCACGCATCGCCGAGCGCTTGCGGCACTCCGGCCCAACCGTTTCCCAGACCATCGGACGCATGGAACGCGACGGCCTGGTTATTGTTTCAAATGACCGGCACCTTGAGCTGACCGAAACCGGCCGGAAACGCGCCACCGAGGTCATGCGAAAGCACCGGCTCGCCGAGCGGCTCCTGGCCGATGTCATCGGACTGGACTGGGCCTACGTCCACGATGAGGCATGCCGCTGGGAGCACGTTATGAGTGAGCGCGTGGAACGGCGGCTCTACGAGCTCCTGGACCACCCCACGGAATCGCCGTACGGCAACCCCATTCCCGGACTCGAAGCACTGGGTGGAGCCGCATCGCATGCCTTCACGGATGGCGTGGTCAACCTTCTTGAAGCAATGAACGAATACTCACCGGAAAACAGGGTCACCGTCAGTCGGCTGGCCGAACCGATCCAGGTGGAACCGGAACTGCTCGTGCAGCTGGACGAGGGCGGAATCCGGCCCGGCGCGAGGGTTTCCCTGGAACGTGTGGGGGAGTACATCTCCGTTCGCGTACCCAATATCGACGGCGCGCTGGAGCTGCCGCCCGAGGTTGCCTCGCACGTGTTTGTCACGGTCGCCTAAGCTGCCCGGTAAGGGCCGTCGGCAAAGATAACGAAATTATTACTGCGGGGGTTAATCCCCTATAGTTGACTACTGGCGCCGATACCAAAGCGTTACCTGATCCGAAGCCGAGTTCTGCCAGCGGATCAGGTGGATTAGTCCATTCACTGGCAGAAGCGGGGGAACCACCATCGGCTGTCGAAAGGCGGCCTTGGGGTGAAGTCCGCAGCGGAAGTGCAAGCAGCGCAGGGTTCCTCCGGGACATACCTGCGCTTCGCGCCCTTCGCGCGGACCGGGTCCACGATCTCTCTGGCCCGAATCCGACAGCTAACTTCGCAGGCTTGCCAGAGAGGAAAACCTTGACTACGCAGAACACCAGGGGCCGCAGACGCGCGTCCGGTCCTACTGCTGAGCTGCGGAGCACAAGCGCCGTCGTGCACGAGCGGCCCCGCGATCCCCATCGCGAAGTCCGCCGCCGCAAGGGTCCCTTGCGGCAAATGGCCGAGTTCGCCGCCGCGAGCGGAGCAGGACAGAAGGCCGGAGTGGCCCTTGCCGCCACAGGCCTCATTCTGACGGTCGCCATGCCGGGCACCGGCGCCCTGACGGCCACTGCCAACTCAAACCAAGTCGCGTCGGCCGTGGGCACCCAGCCCGAGATTCCGGCCGCGGCAAGCGCCACGATCGACTTCAGCCGCGCTGCGGTTTCCACCACGGCGGATCCGGACAGCAAGCTCAAGCAGCTCTTGAGTGCGCAGTCCGTCGGCACCATCAAGGAGTCGTCCTCCAAGGGCACCCTGGGGGCGCCGCTGGACACGCTGGTCACCGCCTCGCCGTTCGGCTACCGCGTGAATCCCATCACGGGCGGTTTGGGGGAGTTCCACCGGGGCCAGGACTTCGTGGCCCAGTGCGGCACCCAGGTCCACGCGGCCGCGGCCGGCAAGGTCACATTCGCTGGATGGCATCCGTATGGCGGCGGAAACCGCATCGTGGTGGACCACGGCAACGGCCTGGAAACCACGTACAACCATTTGTCTTCGTTCAGCGTCCAAGTGGGCCAAACGGTCAGCCGCGGCGATGTGATCGCTTTGAGCGGCACCACTGGCGCCTCTACGGGCTGCCACCTCCATTTTGAAGTCATGGTCAACGGCGACGTCGTTGACCCCCTGGGCTGGCTGTAGCCAATCCGATGGACGTCTCTCGCATGCTTGTCACGCTCCGTGACCTGAATGTGACATTCAGCCAAAACTCATGTACCGTCTAACTCGCATCAACTTTTAGAGAGTTGATGCACTCGGGTGGATTGCCTAGCTCTGCCACTGCCCGAGGTTCCGTTCGCAAAACATCGTCTGGCAGAGGCGGGGGACCCACTTTTGGTCATCTTCACCGATGGCCTTGGGGTTAAGTCGCATGACTTCCGAGAGGGAGAAGTGTGGCCGGATGACTCCCATCCGAATCCGACAGCTTACCTCGCGGGCATAGGGAGAGGCCTCTTAACGTGTCTTCACGCTCTACTGTTGCGCGCCACCGTGCCGCGGTCACCAAGACCAACTCGCTTGCCGTTATCGCTAAGACTGTCGGCAGCAACGCCGGTGGCGTAGGCCGCCAGGCGGCAGTTATCGCTGCTGCTTCCGGCCTGGTGCTTACTAGCGGTATCGCAGCCAACGCTGCAGAAACCAACGTCCCCCGCGAGTCCACTTCGACCTCCGCCCTGGAAGTCCAGTCCATCGCCCAAGCCAGCATTTCGGCCGACTCCTCCGTCGCCATCAAGTACGAGCGCCCGGTGGTTTCCACCGAAGCTGCTCCGGTTGTCGCAGCTCCGGTTGCCACCCAGGAAGCCGCTCCGGCTTCGCAGGCTGCGGGTGCCGCTACCGGCGTCTCAACGCTTTCTGTCACGGCTGCTGTTTCACCCGCCACCAAGGTTGCCAGTGGCAAGGGAGCAGCAATTGCTGCCGCAGCTTACGCACAGCTTGGCGTTGCCCAGGACTGCACCGCCCTGGCTTCGAACTCCCTGGCCGCTGTTGGCATCAACTTCCACGGCTGGCCGGCAGACTACCTCTCCCTTGGCCGCACGGTCAGCGCTGCTGAAGCGCAGCCGGGAGACCTGGTCTACTACCAGAACGGTGGCATGGGCATGGCCCACATCGCCGTTTACGTCGGCAACGGCATGGCAGTCCACGGTGGCTGGAACGGCGGCACCACCGCCCTGTACAGCGTCAACGTCGGCTCCGGCCCGGTCTTCATCCGCGTTGGTGGCTAAATAGCTCCGGCTACAGAGCTTCACTGGAACATCCCCGCTGGTCCGCCCGCGGGGATGTTCTGTTTTAACGGGTTACAGGGCAAAACGTGTGTAAATCCCGGGCGCGCTATGTCCGTCCCGCCCAGCCTAGGCGGTGCCATAGGCCCTCCTCGGCGGAGCCCGGTGCTGTAGAGCTCTGGTGGGAAGCAAGCCCCTCCCATACACACGTTTTGTCCTATAACCCGACTACTTCGCGACGCGCAAATTACCTGGGGATGCGCTAGATCCCTGTCGACACCTGAATACATGTGTCGACAGGGATTTGGCGTGTCGCCCGGCTTTTGCTGTAGCGCTCGCTCGGCCCCGGGCGGGTCATGTCCGTCCCGGGATTGTTTTCGCTCGGATGTCGGATTCTGCTCAATCATTCGAATGGACCATTGCCGGGCCCACGGAATCACGGGACCGGCAACTTCGGCGAAGAGAGTGATCCAGCAGAATCCGACGGCATCCGTGGATCCAGCAGAATCCGACGGCATCCGTGGATCCAGCAGAATCCGACAGCGTCCATTAGATCCCGTCGATCTGGATCTGGTCATGGACCTCGGGCGGTTTGGAAGGTTCCGGCTACGTGTCCGGCACATGAACTTTGACCGACACTGCGCCGGAACCCCCGCAAGGATTCGTTGATCTGGCCTCCGGGTGTTTACTCTTAGGTTGTCGATCCACAGCCCGTACATGCAGAGGGCAGCCGGCCCTCGCGCCCCTGACGGGTGCGGCCGTGAAGAGGTACGTGCATGCGCACACTCGTTCTGAATGCTGGATATGAACCGCTGGCGGTAGTAACCTTCCGCCGGGCGCTGGTCCTTGTGCTCACCGGAAAAGCGAGCGTAGTGGCCGAAGGCGACGAGCCTGTCGTCGGGCCACAGGAGATTCTCGGACGTCCGTCCGTGATTCTACTCAATCGCTACATCCGGCCGAGATACAACACCATCACAGCGGTTACACGCCGCGGCGTTTTGCGCCGCGACGGCCACCGTTGCGCCTATTGCGGGAAAGCAGCCCACACCATTGACCACGTCCACCCCAAATCCAGGGGCGGCGCGGATTCCTGGGAAAACCTGGTGGCAGCGTGCTTGCGCTGCAACAACGCCAAGAGTGACCACACGCCGGCGGAGATGGGCTGGAAACTGAGGTTCACTCCCGCGGCGCCCACCGGGACTATCTGGCAGATCAAGGAGCTTGAGAAACCTGCGCCCGCATGGGATCCCTTCCTCCTGCCTGAATCGGCGGCCTGAACCGGAATTGAGCCTGCTCCCCGGGTAATCTGGGCGGGTGGACTTTGATGCGGTGATATTGGCGGGTGGCAAGTCCTCCCGTCTCGGCGGCGTGCCCAAAGCCCAGCTGAGGTACGACGGCGCCACGCTCCTTCACCGCGCCGTGGCGGCAGCGCGCGGCGCCGGGACTGTCGTCGTCGTCGGGCCTGATCCCGGGACTTTGCCGCACGGCACATTGACAGCGCGGGAGGACCCGCCCTTCGCCGGACCGGCAGCCGCGATCGCCGCCGGACTCGCCGTGCTAGAGGGACAAGACGGCGACAGTCCGTCCCCGAAGTGCGCGCCCTGGGTACTCGTCCTGGCCTGCGACATGCCCCTGGCCGCGGCCGCGGTTCCGGTCCTGCTCCAGGAACTTGCCGCCCACCCGGAAGCGGAAGGGGCCATGTCCGTATCGGCAGATGGCCGGAAACAACCGTTGCTCGGGATCTACCAGGTATCCGCTTTGCGGCGGGAAGTGCAGGCTGCGGCAGAACAAGGTGGACTGGTCAACGCCGCGGTGTTCCGGCTGCTTGCTAGGCTTGATCTGCTGGCCGTGCCTGTCCCCGCAGGATCCACCGATGACGTGGATACCTGGGACGATGCCGCGGCGCTTGGAGTGGACGGCGACCTGCCGTGACAACAGCTGTACCGGACTGTGGAGGCGGATCGTGAAGAGCCAGGAAGAAACGCTCGAGGAATGGTGCAGGAGCCTGCTGCAAGCATATGAGTTGGAAGACGTCGAGATCGACATCAACGATGTCCTGTCCCTGGCAGGCGTTGCAGCCCATTCAGTGGTTCGGCCGGCGGCTCCTTTGACTACCTTCATTGCCGGCTTCGCGGCCGGACTTGCCGCGGGTTCGGGACAAGCCACTCAATCCGCGTCGATGGATGCCGCCATGGGCCTGGCACGCACGCTCGCGAAAGATTATACGAACCCCGGAACCGACGCCGGATGACGGAAGCCCCCGAGCATGTCCCGCACGCCGACCACTTGTGGGCGGAGGCGCGGCAACTTGCCTTCGATAGTGCCACGCCCATTCCCGCCGCACCCGTTGCGCTGAAGGACGCCATCGGCAGGACCCTGGCCTTGGATGTCCATGCCTTGCAGGACCTGCCGCATTATGCGTCGTCGGCGATGGATGGCTGGGCGGTCAACGGCAGCGGCCCGTGGATCCTGGCGGAGCCGGGCCATCGGCTGGCCCCGCACCAAGCGAGCCCGATCGCCACCGGCGGCCTGATTCCGCCGGGGGCCAAAGCCGTGCTGCGGAGCGAGAGCGGGGTCCTGACCACCGACGAAGACGGCTTGCCGCTACTCGCCCTCGGCGGGAACGCGAAGCCCGGCGAACCGCGCAACGGGCAACATATCCGCAACGCGGGAGAAGAAGCCGCGGCGGGCGAGCTGCTGATCAAATCCGGCGTTGTCTTGAATCCGGCCCATCTCGCCCTCGCCGCCTTGGCCGGCCGCGACGAACTGGACGTCCTGGGCAAACCCCTCGTGAAGATGCTCCTGACCGGCTCCGAAGTGGTGACCGCGGGTGTCCCGGCCCCCGGCAGGGTGAGGGATACCTTCGGTCCCCAGCTTGGCACCGTCGTCGAACTCCTTGGCGGGATCCGCGGCGGGCAAACCAAGGTGGGCGACTCCTATGAGGAATGGCTCTCGGCCCTTGAGGAAGGCGAGCCGTCGCCGGACGCGCCACCCGCCGACGTCGTCATCACCACCGGGGGAACCGGCCGTTCGGGGACGGACCACTTCCGGCGGGCCATTGCGGAACTCGGCGGCCGATTGCTGATCGATGGAATCGCGATGCGTCCGGGACATCCTGCCGTCCTGGCCGAGTTGCCGGACGGCCGCTTCGTGTTGGGTCTTCCCGGCAATCCGCTCGCGGCCATGATGGTTCTCTTCACGATCGGCGCACCCCTCCTCGCGGGGCTGGGTCACGGGACGCTGCCCGAGGTGGGAGAGGTGCCTTGCGGCGCAATGCTCGACGCCGACCCCGGGCGAACGCGTTTGCTTCCCTTCAGGTTCGTGTACGGCTTGGCGTCGCCTGCCCAGCATGCGGGGCCAGGGATGATGCGCGGCCTCGCCGGCGCGGACGGCGTCATGGTGGTGCCACCGCACGGCGTGCAACTGGGCGAAGCAGTGCCCGCTTTTCCGTTGCCGTGGGGGCCGCCGTTTCCCCTGCCGAAGCCCACACAGGACAAGGCCAAGAAGACTCCCGCCCGGCCAGCCCGCAAAGTTCCGTCCGGGCCTGTGGACTGGAGCGCCCTGACAGGCTGAGAACTTCCCGTGCAGGATGGACGCGGGTGGATTAGCGAGTCAGGCCTTGCAATGATGGGGACATGAACAGGCATGCTCCCGAACAGGACATCAATGAAGATGACCTCCAGATCCACCCACCCAAGCGCTCCGCCGCGGGCGTCAAGGCAGTCACCGTGGCATTGGAACGGGGCTGGGCCCAAGCGGGCGTCAGCCGGACTGTCAAGTCAATGCTCCGCGTCAACCAGCGGGACGGGTTCGACTGTCCCGGCTGCGCCTGGCCGGAGTCCATTACCGGCAAACGCAGTCCCGCCGAGTTCTGTGAAAACGGGGCCAAGGCAATCGCCGAGGAGAGCACCACGCGCGTAGTCGACGCGGAGTTCTGGGCCCGGCACTCCCTGGCCGAGCTCGAGGACAAGACCGAATACTGGCTGGGCAGCCAAGGGCGCATCGCCGAGCCCGTCGTCATCCGCCCTGGCGACACGCACTATTCGCCCATCAGCTGGACGGATGCTTTCAGCCTGATCGGCGAGCACGTGAATGCCACCACGCCGGAGCGCTGCGTGTTCTACACTTCCGGGCGCACGGCCAACGAGACAGCCTTCATGTACCAGTTGTTCGCCCGGAGCCTGGGCACCAACAACCTGCCCGACTGCTCGAACATGTGCCACGAGTCTTCGGGAAGCGCACTCAACCCGACCATCGGCATCGGCAAGGGCACTGTCTCACTCGAAGACATCCATGAAGCGCAGCTTGTGCTCGTTGTGGGGCAGAACCCGGGCACGAACCACCCGCGCATGCTCTCAGCCCTGCGTGATTGCAAGAACAACGGCGGCAAGGTTGTAGCCGTCAATCCTTTGCCGGAAGCCGGACTCCTGAACTTCAAGGATCCCCAGTCGCTCAACGGCGTGGTGGGCGGTGGCACGGACATTGCCGATGAATTCCTGCAGATCAAGGTAGGTGGCGACCTCGCTCTGTTCCAGGCGCTGGGCCACCTCCTGCTGGAGGAGGAGAAGCGGCAGCCGGGAACAGTGGTGGACCGAGCCTTCATCGAGGCGCAGACCGACGGATTCGAGGCCTACGCCGAAACCCGGGCTACGCTGGACTGGGCAGAGACGGAACGCGCCACGGGCCTGAGCCGCATCGAAATCACCAAGGTGGCCGGCATGCTGGCCGCGTCGAAGGGCACCATCATTTGCTGGGCGCTGGGACTGACCCAGCAACCCCACTCCGTAGACACCTTGCGGGAAATCATCAACCTGCTGCTCTTGCAGGGAAACTTCGGCAAGCGTGGCGCCGGCGCCTGCCCCGTCCGCGGCCACTCCAACGTGCAGGGCGACCGCACCATGGGCATCTGGGAGAAGCCGTCCGAAGGCTTCCTGGCAGCCCTGGACAAAGAGTTTGGATTCACCATGCCGCGGGAACACGGATACGACTCCGTGGAAACCCAACACGCCTTGGAGAAGGGCGACGTGGATGTGTTCGTTTCCATGGGCGGAAACTTCGCCGCGGCAGGCTCTGACACTGTCGCGCTGGAAGAAGGGCTCAAGAAGGCCGGGCTGACGGTCCACATCTCCACCAAGCCCAACCGCGCCCACGTGGTGCACGGAAAGACCTCCCTGATCCTGCCCACCCTGGGCCGCACGGACACGGACGACAAACACCCGGGCGGACGGCAAATCCTCTCCGTGGAAGACTCCATGTCCGTCATCCACTCCACCCAGGGCCGCTTGACCCCGATCTCGGAGCACCTGCTCAGCGAACCCGTCATCGTCGCACGCATGGCGCAGGCGGTGCTCGGCGATAGCCACCCCGTGGATTGGCGTGCCATGGCCGAGGACTACGACGTCATCCGGGACCACATCTCCAGGGTGATCCCCGGCTTCGAGGACTTCAACGCAAGGGTGCGGACCAAGAACGGCTTCGTGCTGCCCAACCCGCCACGCGACACCCGCACGTTCGCCACGGATATCGGCAAAGCACGATTCACAGTGAGCCCGCTGGAGTACCTTGAAGCCCCGGCCGGCCACCTGATCCTGCAGACAGTCCGCAGCCACGACCAGTACAACACCACGTTCTACGGCCTCGACGACCGCTACCGGGGCATTTCCGAAGGCCGCCGGGTCATCCTGGTCCACGAGGACGATCTCAGCGAGCTCGGCTTCGGGGATAGGGACATGGTGGACGTCATCTCCACTTTCGGCGGAACGGAACGCCGGGCGAACAAGTTCCGACTGGTTGCCTACCCCACGGCCAAGGGTTGCGCGGCCGCGTACTTCCCGGAGGCCAACGCCCTCGTCCACCGGGAGCTCGTTGCCCGGGAATCCAACACGCCGGGCTACAAGGCCATGACGGTGCGGTTCGTCAAGCACGGGGAAGCCGCCGAGCACGCGGAAGCTGCCGGGACGGTGGGTATCTGAGATGGGACGGGTGACCCAGCGCCGCAAGGTGCACAAATTCGTCCTGGATGGCTCCGAACAGGCGCTGGAGCACCCGGTCCGCTACCGCGAAGACTTCCTTGCCGTCGAGGAACCGCTCGAGGTGCGCCTGGGGCACATGTCCTTCTCCGTAACCATGCGGACCCCTGGCGACGACTTTGACCTCGTGGCGGGCTTCCTGGTCTCCGAAGGTGTCATTTGGGACCCCGCCCAGCTCATTTCCTTGCGCTTCTGCGCCGGCGAGGACGAGAACGGCGTTCAGACCTTCAACGTGGTGGAGGCCCAGTTGCGTCCCGACGTCGTCCTTCCGGAGACGGGCCGCAACGTCTACACCTCCAGCTCGTGCGGGATCTGCGGCACCGACTCTATCGAGGCAGTGCGCAAATCCTCACGCTTCAGCCCTTCGGGCGACCCCCTGAGCGTCCCGGTAGAGGTTCTGGCCTCGCTGCCTGACCGCCTCCGCGAAGCACAGGCGGTCTTCGACAAGACCGGGGGAGTGCATGCCGCCGGACTCTTCCGGATCCACGACGACGGCGAGGCTGAGCTACTGTGCCTCCGGGAAGACGTGGGCAGGCACAATGCGGTTGACAAGGTAGTGGGCTGGGCTCTGCGCGAAGGATTATTGCCCTTGCATGGCACGGTCCTGCAGGTCTCCGGGAGGGCATCCTTCGAGCTGGTCCAGAAGGCGGCGCTCGCAGGAATCCCGGTTTTGGCCGCCGTCAGCGCACCCTCCAGCCTCGCCGTGGAGCTCGCCCAGGAGACTGGTTTGACCCTGGTGGGATTCAGCCGGGGGACCAGCCTGAACGTCTACGCGGGCAGTGACAGGGTGGCGGTGGGGGCTAAGGACCTGCAGGGATAGCCGCCAATCACTTGGCTATTGTCCCGGAACAACGTAGATTTTATCCATCGAATGGAATCTCAACCTAGCCCACCGCCAAAGGGGACTTCAATTGCACGACGACCGCCGGATCACTGAGAAGCGGCTCGAACGTTTTGTCCGGGAGCGGATAGCCCCCGCCATCTATGGCCGCGCGCTGCCCCTTGAACTGAGCAGCTGGGATGCCCCGGGCGAGCCGGTTCCAGCCTCGGAAGCACTCCGCCAGGTCTTCGAACCCCAGGAACACGGTGCTGCGTGGGGCAAGGCCTGGAGCACCAAGTGGCTGCGGCTTCGGGGCGAGGTTCCGGAGGGCTGGGGAGTTGCCGATGGCACCACGGTGGAGATCGTCGTCGATCTCGGGTTCAGCAACGATTCCCCCGGATTCCAGTGCGAGGGCATCGCCTGGCGGCCCGACGGCACCATCATCAAGGCCATTTCTCCCCGCAATCAGCACGTTCCGCTGAAGCTTTTGGGTGGCGGCCTGTCAGTCGACTTCTACGTCGAAGCCGCAGCTAATCCGGATCTCAGCCAGGAGTGGAGCTTCGCGGCAACCCCCCTGGGGGACAAGTCCACCTCCGGAGACGAGCCCCGCTACCGGCTCGGACGCATCGCCATAGCCGAACTCAACGAGGTGGTCTGGGAGCTCCACCAAGACATCTGGACCCTCAGCGGGTTGATGCACGAGCTGCCCTTCGAACTGCCGCGGCGGCACGAGATTCTCCGCGCCTTTGAGCGCATGCTGGACGTCATGGACCCGGACGATATTGCGGGTACCGCAGCCGCCGGCAGGGATGCCCTAGCCGAGGTCTTGAGCCGGCCCGCTTACGCCTCGGCCCACGAACTTCTGGCCACTGGCCACGCCCATATTGACTCGGCCTGGCTATGGCCGGTCCGTGAGACCATCCGCAAATGCGCCCGCACCTTCTCCAACGTTGTCGCCCTCATGGATGAGAACCCCGATTTCGTCTTCTCCTGCTCCTCGGCGCAGCAATTGGCATGGATGAAGGAGTTCTATCCTGAGCTGTTCATCCGGATCCGGGAGAAGGTGAAGGCCGGGCAATTCGTGCCGGTTGGCGGCATGTGGGTTGAATCGGACACCAATATGCCCGGCGGCGAGGCAATGGCCCGCCAATTCGTCGAGGGCAAGAGCTTCTTCCTGCAGGAGTTCGGCATCGACTGCCAGGAGGCCTGGCTGCCTGACTCCTTCGGATATTCCGGGGCCCTCCCGCAGATCGTCAAGTCCGCTGGTTCCCGGTGGTTCCTGACCCAGAAGATCTCCTGGAACCAGGTCAACAAGATGCCGCACCACACCTTCAATTGGGAGGGTATCGACGGCACGCGGCTTTTCACCCATTTCCCGCCCGTGGACACCTACAACTCCGAGCTCCACGGCCGCGAGCTCGCCCACGCCCAGCGCAACTACCGGGAGCACGGCCGGGGCACCATTTCGCTGGTCCCCTTCGGATACGGCGACGGCGGTGGCGGACCCACGCGCGAAATGGTTGCCGCAGCCCACCGAACGGCGGACCTGGAAGGTTCACCGAAAGTACGCATGGGAACCGCTAAGGAGTTCTTCACGCAGGCCGAGGCCGAGTACCACAACCTCCCGGTCTGGGTGGGCGAGATGTACCTCGAGCTGCACAGGGGCACCTACACGAGCCAGGCAAATACCAAGCAAGGCAACCGCCGCTCGGAGCACCTGCTCCGCGAGGCCGAACTTTGGTGCTCGACGGCGGCAGTGCGGACTGCCGGTTCGTTCACCTATCCCGCGGCGGACCTTAAGCGCTTGTGGCGGCTTGTACTGTTGCAGCAGTTCCACGACATCCTGCCGGGCAGCGCCATTGCGTGGGTCCACCAGGATGCGGAGCGGAACTATGCCGCGATCGCCAGGGAGCTGGAAGGCATCATTGCCGGTGCCGCGTCCGCCCTTCTGGGCGAGGGAGACACCATGTTCCTGCTCAATGCGGCCCCGCATGAGCGCAACGGTGTTCCGGCGCTCGCCGCAGCGGAGGCGGTCCACTCGGATAGCCCAGTCAACGTCACGGAACGCGCCGGCGGTTATGTTTTGGATAACGGCATCATCCGCGCGGTGCTGGACGCCAACGGATTGCTGACCTCCCTCTCGGATTACGCAACAGGCCGCGAAGCCATTGCGCCCGGTCAGTTCGGCAACCATCTTGAGCTCCACCGGGACACGCCCAACGAATGGGATGCCTGGGACATCGACGAGTTCTACCGCCGGAATGTCGTCTCGGTAGTCGAGGCGCGATCGGTGACGCTGGAAAGCGCGGGCTGGGACGCCGTCGTCGTGGTGGAGCGGACCATCGGCTCCTCCACCATCACGCAGCGCATTTCCCTCGAGGCGGGCGCGGAATCCCTCGGGATTTCCACCACGGTGGACTGGCAGGAACACGAGAAGCTGCTGAAGATCGGTTTCCCGCTGGATGTCCGTGCGGACCGTTCCGCCTCGGAGACCCAATTCGGGCACGTATTCCGGGCTACGCACACCAACACCTCCTGGGAAGCCGCCAAGTTCGAATTCTGCGCCCACCGATGGATCCATGTGGCAGAGCCGGGTTACGGCGTCGCCATTTCCAATGCGTCAAGCTACGGGCATGACGTCACCCGGACCATCCGCGACGACGGCGGAACCACCACCAACGTCCGTGTGTCACTGTTGCGGGCGCCCAAGTTCCCGGACCCCCGGGCCGACCTCGGTATGCATGTCCTGGATCTGAGCGTCCGGCCCGGCGCCAGCATCGGCGACGCAGTGGAGGAGGGCTACCGGACCAACCTCAAACCGAGGCTGCTGGCGGGGGCGAACCCAGTGGAGCCGCTCTTCACGGTGTTCAACCAAGCGCTGGTCATTGAGGCCGTCAAGCTTGCCGAAGACGGCTCCGGAGACGTCATTGTGCGGCTCTACGAATCGCTGGGAGAGCGCTCCACCGGTCTCATCACGGCCAACTTCGATTCCCGGATGGTGCAATCCGTGGACCTCCTGGAGCGCCCCGTCGATGCTCCCGGAGTGACGCCCGGAGCGGGCGCCGCCGAGCTGACCCTGCGCCCGTTCCAGTTGGTGACCTTGCGTTTCAGATAGTGGTGGCGGCGGAGCCGGGTGGCGTCCGATCCTGTTTACGGCGGACGCACAGGCTCCGTCAGGGAAGCCCTCACCTTCGTTGCATACCTTGGGACTATGTCCAATGCGATGACGACCCACTCCGGGCCGCTGCCTGCCGGACAACCGGGGCGGCAGCAGCCTGGGGGACCAAGGCAAGCGGCCGAGTCCGGCGCCGGCCACATCCCTGCCATCCGGCCCGAACGGGCGCCGATCAGCACGTCCGACGGCAGCGTGATTCTTGACGTCGCGATACCGGTGTACAACGAAGAAGAGGCCCTCGAACCGGCGGTCCGTCGCCTGCATTCCTACCTCAAAGGCAGTTTCCCGCACCTGTTCACCATTACGATCGCGGACAACGCCAGCACAGATTCGACCCTCGAGATTGCACGTAAGCTCAGCAGCGAACTCAGTGAAGTGCGCGTCGAGCACCTCGACCGGAAGGGGCGCGGGCGAGCGCTTCGCACCGTGTGGCTCGCGTCCGAGGCGGCAGTGGTGGCATACATGGATGTCGATTTGTCCACGGATCTGGCTGCCCTCGGACCGCTCATTGCCCCGCTCTTGTCAGGGCATTCGGATTTGGCGGTCGGAACACGCCTGAACCGCAACTCACGCGTGATTAGAGGGGCCAAGCGGGAGTTCATCTCCCGGAGTTACAACCTCATCCTCCGCGGCTCACTAGGCGCCCGCTTCTCAGACGCCCAGTGCGGCTTCAAAGCGATCCGTTCCGACATTGCGCGTGCACTCCTGCCGTGCACCGTCGACGACGCCTGGTTTTTCGACACCGAGCTGCTCGTCATCGCCGACCGCGCCGGCCTGAGGGTGGCCGAGGTGCCGGTGGACTGGGTTGACGACCCGGACTCGTCGGTTGACATACTGCGCACTTCCATCGATGACTTGAAAGGGATCGCGCGGATCGGGCGGGACATGATGACCGGGCGCATCCCTGTCGCCGAGCTGCGCAGCGCCCTCGGCCGCAAGGCTCCGGACAAAAGCAACGGCGCACTCCTCGGGCAAATGCTCCGATTTGGCGTCGTCGGTGTCGTCTCGACATTGGCCTATCTCGCCCTGTTTGTCTTCATGCGCACGATCGCCGATGCCCAGACCGCCAATTTCGTGGCAATGCTTGTCACCGCGGTTGCCAACACGGCGGCAAACCGGCGGTTGACCTTCGGGGTCTCCGGAACCACGGGCGCCGTGCGGCATCAGTTCCAGGGCCTCGTGGTCTTCGCCCTCGGCCTGGCGTTGACCTCGGGGGTACTCTTCTGGCTGGCCTCCGGAGGTGAACCCTCCAGAGGGGTCGAAATAGCGGGCGTCGTCGGTGCCAACCTCCTGGCAACCCTGCTGAAGTTCATCCTGTTCAGGGTCTGGGTCTTCAAACAACCGCGATTGCCCTAGTCGTGCCGCGGGGCCCACAAACGCTCCATGATCAAGTGAAAGACACAATGAGCTCCAAATCCATCACAGTCAGCCCTACGGACCGGGACCGGAACGCAGCCACTTCCCGAGAGGCCGTTTTTGCCAAACGGTGGGAGCGCCTGGCATTCGGCGAGAAGCAAGCGCGATGGGTCCGGCCCTCGGCTGCGGCACTCCTCCTGGTAGCTGCGCTTGTCTACTTGTGGAATCTGACGAACTCCGGCTACGCCAATTCCTTCTACGCGGCGGCCATCCAGTCGGGGACAAAGAACTGGACAGCGTTGCTCTTCGCATCCCTGGACCCATCGAACGCCATCACGGTCGATAAGCCGCCCGCAGCGTTCTGGATACCCGCCCTGCTGGGACGCGTCTTCGGATTCAGTTCCTTCACCATGCTGCTGCCCGAAGCCGCCATGGGAATCGCTTCCGTCGGGATGCTCTACTTGGCCGTTAAGCGGGCGGCGGGACCGGCCGCAGGCCTTGTTGCAGGAGCCGCGCTTGCCGCGACGCCGGTAGCCGCACTCATGTTCCGTTTCAACAACCCCGACGCCATGATGGTCTTCTGCCTTATGGTGGCCGCCTGGATGACCGTGACCGCCACCCAGAAGGCCAGCCCTGCCTTGCTTTTCTGGGCCGGCACATTCATTGGCTTGGCCTTTCTGAGCAAAATGCTCGAAGGGTTCATGACCATCCCGGCGCTCGGACTTGCCTACCTATTGGCCGCCCCGGTTCCCCTCAAGAAGAGGCTTCTGCACTTGCTCGGCGCCGCAGGAGGCATCACGCTGGTCACTGGCGCGTACGCACTTGTTTTCCAGCTCACGCCGGTATCCGTGCGGCCCTACATGGCGGGGTCGCAGCGAAATTCCCTGTGGGAACTCGTGTTCGGCTATAACGGGCTCAGCCGAATCGTGGGACGGGGCAACGGGATCCCCGGGGGTGCGGCACCGGACTTCGCCCGTTATCCCGGTGGCATCGGCGCGGAGCCCGGAGGCGCCGTACCCGGCGGAGGCGGATTTTCCTTTGGTGGCCCTCCCGGCATCCTCCGCCTGTTCGGCGGCGAGTTCAGCGCGGAAGTGGCGTGGTTACTGCCCACCGCGTTGCTCCTCCTTGCGGCAGGATTATGGTTCACGCGCAGGGCGGCGAGAACCGACGCAATCCGCGCTTCCTTGGTCTTGTGGGGCACGTGGCTGGTCATCACCGCCGCCGTCTTTTCCTTCATGAGTGGCACCATCCATGCGTACTACACGGTTGAGCTTGCCCCTGCCGTAGCCGCGGTGATCGGCATCGTTGGGGTCCAACTCTGGAAACACCGGTCCCAGCCTGCGTCCCGGGCCGTGCTCGCGTCGGCGGTCCTGCTTACGTCGATCTGGTCTTTCGTTCTGCTGTCCAGCGACCCGGGGTGGCTCCCGTGGCTCCGTTGGACGGTTCTCGCTGCGGGCGTCTTGAGCGCCGTCCTGATCGCGGCTGGTCCGGTCCGACTTGGGAGGGCCGGTGTGGCGGTGGCGATTCTGGCGCTCCTGTCAGCTGGCCTTGGCACGGGTGCGTGGACCGTAGCTACTGCGGCGACGGGCCACACGGGAGGATCGCCATCCGCCGGACCGGACTCAGGGACGAACAATCAGGCGATGGGGCTGGCCGGCATCACCAGCCCGGCCGGTGCAGCCTCGCGCGGTGGGGCATTCGGCCGCTTCCGTGGTTCAGGTCCCGCCAACGCCCAGGCCGCGGCAGGGGGATTCACCGAGCCCCTCGGAAATTCCGCCGTGAATACCCTTCTGCAGACGACGAAGACGAAGTGGTCTGCCGCCACGGTCGGGGCGAACAGTGCAGCCGCCCTTGAGCTTGGTTCCAATACTTCGGTGATGGCCATTGGCGGATTCAGTGGTTCTGATCCGTTTCCGACCCTGGACCAGTTCAAGCAAATGGTTGCCACGGGACAAATTTCCTATTTCGTCCCGGGCAGTCCCTTTGGGGGTCCGGGTGGCCTGGGACGGGCAGGCGGGAACGGCACGTCGTCGGCCATCACCCAGTGGGTCGAAGCAACGTTCCCGTCCACAACGGTCGGTAGCAGCACCGTCTACCATCTGCACCAATGAGCGGGCAGCCCCACCCAACTGGCTCGCAGTTGTTGTCGTTTAGGAGGCCCAAAACGACAACAAATGCGTGGGCCCACGCCGCCAGGGTTCCCTGGCCAAGCTTGCGAGGCGAGGGTGGCGGTGGGGACTAGTTGGGAGGGAGGGTCAGACGTCGTGCTGGAGGCGCTTGACGAATTGCTTGGTACGTTCCTCCCGCGGCTCCCGCAAGACCTCCGCGGCGGGACCGCGTTCCACCACCACGCCGCCGTCCATGAAGATGACTTCATCGGCAACCTGGCGGGCGAAGGCGAGCTCATGAGTCACGATCACCATGGTCCACCCCTCGTCGGCGAGTTCCTTGATGACACCGAGCACTTCACCCACGAGCTCCGGGTCCAGGGCTGAGGTGGGCTCGTCGAAGAGCAGAAGTTGTGGCTTCAGGGCCAATGCGCGCACGATTCCCACGCGTTGTTGCTGACCGCCTGACAACTCGAAGGGGTAGGCGTCCCGCTTGTCTGCGAGGCCTACCCGGGCCAGGAGCCGCTCGGCCTCTGCCACGACTTCCGCCCGGGGACGCTTCTGGACCTGGAGCGGTCCCTCGATGATGTTCTTGAGCACCGTCATATGCGGGAACAGGTTGTAGTGCTGGAACACCATGGCGCTACGGTCCCGGAGGGCGGCGATCTCCCGCTTCCCGACGGTGCCGGCGAAATCGAGGTTCAGTCCCGCGCCGGACCCCCGGACCGTACCGGCGTCGGCGTCCCCGAAGGTGACCGTGCCGGCGTCGGGCACTTCGAGGCCGTTGAGCGAGCGCAGGACCGTCGTCTTGCCCGAACCGGACGGCCCGATCAAGGCGACCACCTGCCCGCGGCGGACATCGATGTCGATTCCGCGCAGCACCTTGTTGCTGCCGAAAGCTTTGGCGAGGTCCCGGGCGGACAGCACCAGCCCGGAGTTCCCTTGGGCGGCGTTGCTGGGCTCAGTGGGCGACATAACGGTCCAATCTGCGCTCCAGGGCGGACTGGCCCGTGGAGAGGACGAGGCAAATGACCCAGTAAACCAAGGCGGACTCGAGGTACAGGATCATGAATTCCTGGCTGAACGCGGCGATCTGCTGGGCGTTGCGGAAAAGCTCGGTGACGAGGATGAGCGAAGCCAGCGAGGTGTCCTTCACGAGGGAAATGAAGGTGTTGGACAGTGGAGGCACCGAGACCCTTGCCGCTTGCGGGAGGATGATCCGCACGAGCGTTTGCGGCCGCGACATTCCGATAGTGTGCCCGGCCTCCCATTGGCCCTTGGGCACGGACAGGATCGCCGCGCGGATGACCTCGGCCGCGTAGCCACCCACATTGAGCGAAAACGCGATGATGGCGCTGGGCCACGGCTCCAGCTTCACGCCGATGCTTGGGAGGCCATAGAAGATCACGAACAACTGCACCAGCAGGGGGGTCCCGCGGATCACCGAGACGTAGAAGCGTGCGATGCCGGAGAGCAAGCTGTTGGGGCTCAAGCGCAAGAGCGCGACGAGGAGCGCCAATGCCAGGCCAAAAGCGAACGAGGCCAAGGTCAGGGGGATGGTGCCCGTGACGGCGCCGCCGATGATTGGCCCGAAGGAACTCCAGACGAGGTCCCAGTTGAAGGTCATCTGTTTGGCCGCCGGCTACTTGGTAACGTCTGCGCCGAAGTACTTCTGGGAGATCTTGGCCAGGGTTCCGTCGGCTCGAAGGTCCGCCAGGGCTTTGTCCACTGCGGCCTTGAGTTCGGTTGATCCCTTGCGGAAGACCATGGCGCTTTGGGTCTTGTCGGTGGTCTCCGCGGCGATCTTCAAACCGGAGTCCGGGGTGCTCTTGGCGTAGTCGAGGTAGGTCAGCTTGTCGTTGACGGTTGCGTCGACGCGGCCTTGGCGGACCAGGGTGGCGGCTTGCGCCCAGCCTTCGACGGACTGGACGTTGGCGCCTGCGTCAACTGCCATCTTGTAGAAGTTGCTGGTCAGTGACTGGGCGGTGGTCTTGCCTTTGAGATCGGCGAAGCTGTTGATGGAGTTGTTGTCGGACTTGGTCACGACGACGCCATTGGAGATAGTGTACGGCGCCGAGAAGTCATACTTGGCTGTGCGCTCAGGGTTGATGGAGATCTGGTTGGCGATCGTGTCGAAGCGCTTGGAATCGAGGCCCGCGAAGATGCCATCGAACTGGGTTTCCTGGAATGTCGCCTTTACTCCGAGCTTGGCGGCCACGGCCTGGGCGATTTCGACGTCGAAGCCCGTCAGTGGACCTGCCCCGTTCTCATGGAAGCTGAAGGGCCGGTAGGTGCCTTCCGTGGCAATAACGATCTCGCCTTTGGACTTGATGGCGGACAGCGAGGTGTCTCCACCCGACGTCGACGACGGCGATGAGCCGCCGCCGCAAGCGGACAGTGCCAGCGCGACGGCGGCAAGGGTTGCGGACAGTGCTGTGCGGCGAGTGGGCAGGCTCTTCATGAAAGCCATCTTAGTCACGGGACCGGACTGGGGTGCTGCGGGCGGTGCCCGAAAGGACGCTTAAAAGGCTGAGTGGGGGCGGTCCCCAACAGCCCGCCACCACTCATCCCCCCAAAAGTGCTTCCGCACGCGCCACGAACCTTGGAAACCCGTTCATTGATTCAAAGGTCAGGCTGCGTCGCCTTCACACATTCATAATTATGGCACGATATAATGGATTTATGAAAGAGGTTACGCGGTATGTTTTTAAATTACCGTGCGGCTAGTCCGCCTGGCAACGGTTTTTGACAGCCAAATGCCTCCCAAGCCAAGCGCAGTGGCCAGAGCGGCAGAGTAATTGATAAGCGGACGCAGCCACGTATTCGATAGCGGGATGAGCGGAAAGACCTGCGAAACCGTCAGCAAAGCAAGGCCCAGGAGCAGTGTCGCAGAGGCGGCCCGGAGCAGAACGGGACCGGAACCTCGAACGGACCGCCAGATGCCCGGGATGAGGCATACGGCAACATAGCCCGGGTAGAACCTGCCCAAGGCCGCATAGAGATCAAGGGCCGGCCCCTGGTCCAGGTCATTCAGGCCGACAGTGGAGTCCCGGGTGTCCATCGAGAAGAAAAAGAAGGCCGTGAGGACCCCGGTTGCTCCCAAAACGGCCAGGCCAACCGGCCCCCGGATGGCACGTTCCCCGCTAGCTGAGCCAAAGGCCCTGGCCACCTTGATGCCCATGAGCAGGAACGTTCCGTAGAGCATGAACCGGAGCAGCAGGTTGCCGAGGTTGAAGTTGCCGAGCCACCCGTCAATCAGCAAGTAGGGTTCCTCGATGCTGAGGAGGATGTCGAGGGAAATCAGTGCGAACAGGACGAACATCATCCGGTTCTCGCCCCGTACGGCGCTGGGAATGCGAATGGCCGTCAAAATGAGCCAAATGGAGAGCGTGGCCCACGCCAACACGGTGGTCATCCCAGGTTCTCCCAGATTCTGTTGGTGTGGTCGAGCTCGTGCTCATGGCGGCGCAGGGCCTTGCCCAGGGCTTGCAGCCGTTCTCCGGCGAGCAGGGCTAGTTCGCCTTCCGTCATCCTGTCCAGGGCGTCCCGCCGCGCTCCGGGGGGCCATCCTGCTTCGGCCTCAGTGACGAGGCCGCTGGCTACGAGGCCTCCGGCCGGTCCGACGCCGGCCGCCCGGGACGTTGCCAAGGCCAGTTCCGGGGGCAGCCGGTTGGCGGTCAGGTGCGCGGAGAAGTTCTGCGGTGCGATCCCGGTGGCGTCGCTCACCCGGTGGCGCAGCTCGCCGTCGTCGATCGCGTCCACCCAGTTCCTGACTGAACTCGCGTGCGGGGTCTCCGCCAGGACCAAGGGCGCGACGCCCTCCCTGGGCTCCTCGCGCTCGACAACTGCACGCAGCAGATCCATGGTGGAGACCTGGCTGACGAGTTCCGCGTCAGTGGGCGGAACCGGAGTCCCGCGAAGCGCCGCGTAGGCCTCGAATTGTGCCAAGGCATCGAAAGGATTCATGTCGAAGGCCCGGCTGATGCTCACGAGCGAACTCTCGGCCACCTTGCCGCGGACCAATTGCTGGGCCAGCGTGGTGCGTTTCACTCCCGAAAAACGGCAGACATCGGCCGTGCTGGTGTTCGGGGCGATCCCGTGCAGCCAGCGTTGGAACGCCTTGGAAGGGAGGGACATGAACCACTTTCTGATGGACGGTGACTGGAAGACGGTTTCTGGCGGACGGTTTCCGCCAGGACTGGCAGGACTGGCAGGTCTGAGAGGTCGATTTTACGATGCGGGCACATTGAATTATGCTTGATTCTCGAACCCGCTGGTCCGCACACCCCCCAAGTACGGACCAGCGGGTTCTTCCATGCCCCGGTCTTTTCGCGGCAGGGTATTCGCACGGCCGCCCTTTCGCGTGGCCGGCCTTTCCGCTCAGGAGCGGAGCAGTGAGAGGATAGACCAATGACTGCAACGCTTGTCGCCAAAGAGCTCTCCGGCGGCCACGGTCACCGCACCTTGTTCTCGAAGCTCTCCCTTACTGTCGCGCCCGGAGATGTTGTGGGCGTCGTTGGTGCCAACGGTGCCGGGAAATCCACCCTGCTGCGCATCCTTGCGGGAGCTGACCGCCCCCAAGAAGGTTCGGTGAGCCTCGCTCCCAGCGACGCTTTTGTCGGCTGGCTGCCCCAGGAACACGAACGCACCCCCGGCGAAACCGTTGCCGCCTACATTGCCCGCCGTACTGGCTGCGCCCAGGCCACAGCCGAGATGGAGGCCGGCGCCGAAGGGCTCGCAGCCGGGACCGCGGAGGCCGACGACGCGTACTCCTTGGCTTTCGACCGCTGGATGGCATCGGGTGCCGCGGACCTCGAGGACCGGATCCCGGCGGTGCTGGCGGAACTTGGCCTGGAATCGGGTCCCGATGCCCTCATGACGGGCCTGTCCGGCGGTCAGGCCGCCCGCGTTGCCTTGGCGGCGCTCTTGCTGAGCCGCTTCGACGTCGTGCTCCTCGACGAACCCACCAATGACCTGGACCTTGACGGGCTCGCCCGGCTTGAATCATTCGTCCAAGGCCTTCGCGGCGGCGCCGTCTTGGTCTCGCATGACCGCGAGTTCCTGGCACGCTGCATCACCAAGGTGCTGGAACTGGACCTGGCCCAGAACAGCGTGGCGGTCTACGACGGCGGTTACGATTCCTTCCTCGAAGAGCGGGCGGTAGCAAAGCGGCACGCCCGCGAACGCTACGAGGAATTCGCCAACACCAAGGCGGATCTCGTGTCCCGGGCCCGGACGCAGCGCGAATGGAGCTCGCAGGGCGTCCGCAACGCCATGAAGAAGAGCCCGGACAACGACAAAATCCGCAGGGCGGCGAGCGTCGAATCCTCGGAAAAGCAGGCCCAGAAAGTCCGGCAGATGGAGTCCCGCATCGCCCGGCTTGACGAGGTGGAAGAGCCACGCAAGGAATGGCAGCTGCAGTTCAGCATCGGCCAGGCTCCGCGCTCGAGCTCCGTCGTCGCAACTTTGCGCGACGTCGTGGCACACCAGGGCGACTTCACGCTGGGGCCCGTCAACCTCCAGCTCAATGCCGGCGAACGCATTGGCATCACGGGACCCAACGGCGCGGGAAAGTCTACGCTCCTGCGGCTGCTGCTCGGGATTCAAGAGCCCGACGCCGGAGACGCCTCAATGGGTGCATCCGTGGCGATCGGTGAGATCGACCAAGCCCGGGGACTGCTGGCCGGGCACCTCGCCCTGGCAGACGCCGTCGAATCCGTCCTGGTCGAGTGGAACTCCGCGGATGTCCGCACCCTGCTGGCCAAGTTCGGCCTCAAAGCGGACCACAGCTCCCGGACCGTGGATTCCTTGTCCCCGGGCGAACGCACCCGCGCGGCGCTCGCGCTGTTGCAGGCCCGCGGGGTCAACCTGCTGGTCCTGGACGAGCCCACCAACCACCTCGACTTGCCGGCGATCGAGCAGCTCGAGGAAGCCCTCGACGGCTACGAAGGCGCGCTCCTGCTGGTCACGCACGACCGCCGCTTGCTCGAAAACGTCCGGCTCGATTCCCGCTGGCATCTTGACAACGGCACCGTGACCGAACTGCACCACACTTCCGGAATGGGGAATCACAAGCCATGAGCATGGATGGCGTCGCCTGGCGCTCGCTCTACAACATCACCCGGGCCAAGAGCGGCTCCCAGCCGTTCTCCCGGGAAACCATCAAGCGCGTGCTTGCGTTCGCGAAACCGCACCGCAACAAGCTGATCGCCTTCGTGCTGGCCTCCATTGCCGGTGCATTCCTTGCCGTGGCCACCCCGGTGCTGGCCGGCAGGGTGGTGAACGCGATCATCGCCCATGCAGGCGTGGACGTCGTGGTAGGGCTGGCCGCGCTCATCGCGGCTGTGGCCGTCGCCGACGCCGGAGTGGGACTGCTGACCCGTTGGCTGTCTTCCGTGATCGGCGAAGGCGTGATCGTTGACCTGCGCACCCGGGTGTTCGACCATGTCCAGCGCATGCCCATCGCCTTCTTCACCCGGACCCGTACCGGAGCCCTCGTCAGCCGGCTCAACAACGACGTCATCGGAGCCCAGTCGGCGTTCGCGGGCACGCTCTCCGGGGTGGTCAGCAACGTCGTGTCCTTGGCACTGACCCTCATTGTCATGCTCAACACGTCCTGGCTCGTCACCGTCCTCGCGATGGTGCTACTGCCGATCTTCCTCATCCCCGCACGCCGCATGGGCTCCAAGCTTGCCGACCTCCGTCGCGAAGCCGCGTCCCACAACGCGGCCATGGGAACCCAAATGACGGAGCGGTTCTCCGCCCCCGGCGCCACGCTCGTCAAACTGTTCGGCCGCCCGGACGAAGAGTCCGCCGAGTTCGCCCTGCGCGCCGGCCGTGTGCGGGACATCGGTGTCCGCACCGCGATGCTGCAGTTCACGTTCATCACCGCACTGACCCTCGTTTCCGCCTTGGCCCTCGCCCTCGTTTACGGACTGGGCGGTTGGCTTGCGCTGAGCGGGCAGCTGGCGGCGGGCGACGTCGTCGTGCTGGCGCTGCTGCTCACCCGTCTCTATGCGCCGCTCACCGCACTGTCGAGTGCCCATGTTGAGGTCATGAGCGCGTTGGTCAGCTTCGAGCGGGTGTTCGAGATCCTGGATCTCAAGCCGCTCATCCAGGAGAAGCCCGACGCCGTCGCGGTGCCCTCGGGACCCGTTGCAGTGGAGTTCGACGACGTCCGTTTCGCCTATCCGTCCGCGGACAAAGTCTCCCTTGCGTCGCTGGAGGAAGTGGCGACGCTTGATACCCGCGGCGGCGAGGAGGTCCTGCACGGGATCAGCTTCCGCGTGGAGCCCGGGCAAACCGTGGCGCTCGTCGGGTCCTCCGGCGCGGGCAAGTCCACTGTGGCCCAGTTGCTGTCACGCCTGTACGACGTCGACTCCGGCGCCGTGCGCTTGGGCGGGCACGGGCGAGGTACCGGCTTGGATATCCGGGACGCAACGTTCGATTCCCTCCGGGCGACCCTGGGCATGGTCACGCAGGACGGCCACCTCTTCCATGAAAGCATTGCCTCCAACTTGCGCTTGGCCCGGCCCGGCGCGACGGACGAGGAAATGTGGGACGTGCTCCGGCGCGCCCGGCTCGAAGCCATGGTCCGCTCCTTGCCGGATGGACTGGAAACCGTAGTGGGGGAGCGCGGCTACCGCCTTTCCGGCGGGGAACGCCAGCGGCTCACCATCGCACGCCTCCTCATCGCCCAACCGAGGGTCGTCATCCTGGACGAAGCCACGGCTGCCTTGGATTCCACCAGCGAAGCCGCGGTCCAGGCGGCCTTGGGCGAGGCACTCGAGGGACGCACCGCCGTCGTGATTGCCCACCGGCTCTCCACCATCCGGGCCGCCGACGTCATCCTGGTGGTGGAAGACGGATCGATCGTTGAGCGCGGCACACACGCAGAGCTCCTCGCCGCGGACGGTCGCTACGCCGAGCTGTACAACACGCAGTTCGCCGAGGCGACGGCGGTGGCCCAGGAAGCTGTTCCGGAACTGTAGACGCGGTGCCGGGCTCTTAGCTCCGGGTGTGTTGACGGACTTCCGGCGCGACTTCCACGCGGTTCCGGCCGGCGGACTTGGCGGCGTACAACGCCATATCGGCCTCTTTGAGGAGCCGTTCGCTGCTGACTCGGTGGTCGGGCACAAAGGCCGAGAGACCAGCGCTCAAGGTCAGGGTGCCCGAGGGGTTTCCCGAGTGTGCAATGCCCAGGTCCCGCACGGCCTCCAGCGCGCGTGCCAGCCTTGTCTCTGCGCCGGATACCGTCTGGCCGGGCAGCAGGAAGAGGAATTCCTCCCCGCCGAAGCGGTAGATTCCGTCGCTTTCGCGCCCTTGGCCGGCAAGGGTGGCCGCAACCGACTGCAAGGCGAGATCACCGGCCTGGTGGCCATAAAGATCGTTGTATCGCTTGAAGTTGTCCACGTCGCAGATCGCCAGGCTGTAATCCGTCCCGTATCGGGCGCATCTCTGGTGCAACTGTTCCAGGTCCTCCGAGAGCTTCAGCCGGTTGTGGAGTTTCGTCAGGGGATCGGTGCGCGCTTGCTCCGCGAGGGCGGCACGGTAGCGGGCAAGATCCGTATGCAGCGAAGTCACCCTCTGCGCCACCAGCAGCCGGGTATGCAAGGCGAAAGGGTCAAGGGGCTTGGCCACGTAGTCATCGGCACCGGCCTGCATGCCCGCGACGACGTCCTCGCGTGAATCCTTCGAGGTGACAAGGACAAGGTATGTGTATGAATCCTCTTCCGAGCTGCGGATGGCGCGGCAGAGCTCCAGCCCGTTGAGCCCCGGCATCATCAGGTCGGTCACGACAACTTGCGGCCGGTGTTGCCTGTACAGCTCCCAAGCGGAGCTGCCATCCGCGGCCACGATGCATTCGTGGCCGGACTGCTCCACTGCCGCTTTCGCCACCAGACGCGAACCGAAGTCGTCGTCCGCCACCAGGACCTTCACGAGGTCACCGACAGGGCATGGTCCAACGCTTTGTCAACGAGGGCAAGTTCCGTTTCAAGGCCGGCCAGGAGCGCGGGATCGACCGGCTTGCCGTTTGATGAGCTGCGTTCCAATTCCTCGCACATCCGGGCCGCGCGGGCTGCTCCGATGTTGGCTGCGGCGCCTTTCAATTTGTGGGCCACTTGCCTGAAAGCATCTCCGCTTCCGGCGTCCAAAGCCTGGCGGAGCGCTTGCAGGCTCGGTTGGATGTCTTGCCTGAAGGCTTGGGCCGCGGCAGGCAGCAACCCCAGTCCGTCTGCCGGGCCGAGGTCACGCAACGTTTCGAGCCTCGCGGGGTCGAGGGCACTTTCCTTCGATGTTTCGGGTATCCATCGCGAGAGAACCCGCTCCAAATTGCCCGCGTCCACCGGTTTGGTCAAATAGTCGTCCATGCCTGCCGCAAGGCAGCGCTCACGGTCCTCATCCAGGGCGCCTGCGGTCATGGCAATGACGGGGAGCCTCCTGCGGCCATCGTCCCGTGCCCGGATGGCCTTGGTGGCCTCGAATCCGTCCATGACGGGCATATGGCAGTCCATCAGGACCGCGGCATACTCTGTGGCAGCAGTAGCGGCAACGGCTTCGCTGCCGTCGGCTACGACGTCGGCCTCATACCCGAGCTTCGCGACCATGCTGCGGGCCACGAGCTGGTTGACCTCGTTGTCCTCGACGACCAAAATCAGGCCGCGCGAAGGCTGGCTGATGGTCACGGGGATTGCTGGAGAAACCGCGGGAGCCGGGAGCGGCCGGGCCGCCACAAGACGCATGAGGCGGTCGTAGAACTCGGAGCTACGCACGGGCTTCGTCAGCCACTCCTGGACCCCGGCGGCCACGAGTTCGGCTTTGTCCACATTCATGGTGGAGGTCAGCATGATGATCCGCGTGGAGTCCAGTGCGACGTCGGTGCTCAATTTGTGGGCCAGCTCCAACCCGTTCATGTCCGGCATGCACATGTCGAGCACCGCAATGTCGAAGGGACGTCCGGCGGCGGCCTCTTCGCGGCAACGGTCCAAGCCCTTTTGGGCGTCGCCGACAGCCTCCGGATTCATCCGCCAGCCCGCCAATTGTGCTTGGAGCACCAGCCGGTTGGTCGAGTTGTCATCCACCACGAGGACCCGGAGTCCCGTGAGTTGGTCGGGCGAGATCGACGGCGGAGCGGCCGCGGCTCCGCTCACGGCCAAGGGAAGGGTGGCCCAGAAGGTGCTGCCGTTGCCCAAGGAGCTGTCCACCCCGATCTCGCCGCCCATCACCTCGGTAAGCCTCCGCGAGATCGCCAGCCCAAGTCCGGTTCCGCCGTACCGCCGGGTGGTTGAGGCGTCGGCTTGCGAGAACGACTCGAAGAGCCTGAGATGGTCTGCCTCCTCGATCCCGATTCCGGTGTCACGGACTTCGAAACGTACCCGCACGTTCGCGGATTCTTGTTCCACGACCTTCACGCTGATGACGACTTCCCCCGAGGGAGTGAACTTCACGGCGTTTGAGGCCAAATTGAGCAGGATCTGCCTGATGCGGCCAGCATCGCCCACCAGCATCGCCGGAACCTCCGGCCGGCAGTACGCAATCAGCTCCAGGCCTTTGGCCTGTGCTGCTTCGGCAAGGAGGACTGCGAGTTCTTCCACGAGGGTGCGTGGATTGAAGGGCGCAGGGTCCAGATCGACTTTTCCGGCTTCGAGTTTCGAGAAGTCCAGAATGTCGTTGATCAGGGTCAGCAAGGCTTCGCCCGCACCCTTGACGCCCTCGGCATATTGGCGCTGGGTTTCCTCCAAAGGGGTGTCCAGCAACAGGCCGGTCAGCCCGATCACACCGTTCATCGGTGTGCGGATCTCATGGCTCATCGTCGCGAGGAACTCCGACTTCAAGCGGCTGGCCTCCTCGGCGGCTTCCCGGGCGGTCACCAACTCGGCCTGGGCGATCCTGCGTTCAGTGATGTCCTGGGCTATCGTGGCGACTCCGCGGATGCCGCCGGTGCCGCGGATCGGGGACATTGTCAATGAGACCGGAACGATGGAACCGTCGATGCGGACCCGGGTTGTTTCGTGGCTGTGGGTTTCTCCGCCGGCCCGGATGGCCGCCATGAGATCTCTTTCCTCGTCCTGAAGATCTTCCGGAATGATGAAGGAAACATCCCTGCCGATTGCCTCCGCGGCGCTGTAGCCGTAGATCCGTTCGGCGCCGGGATTCCAGCTGGTGATGACACCGTCGAGGGTCTTGCCCACAATTGCGTCCGCGGAGGAGTTCACGATCGCGCCGAGGCCTTCGAGCTCCGCAGTGCGCTCGGCAACCTTGGATTCGAGATCCCGTGTCAGGTTGATGTTCTCCAGGATCATGAGGATCTGGCGCGTGACGGCGAGGGCCAACACGGTGAGTCCGACGGTCTGGAGGAAGGGGTCGCTGGGCCGCCCGGTCCGTATGGGCGCCACCATGACGGCTCCGAAGACGGGGACGTAGGGGAGGAGTTCCAACGCCAGGGTGTAGAGGCGCCCGTCCGTCCGGGGACGCGGGGCGTAGGGGACCAGTGGGGCGAGGGCGATCAGCAGGAAGGCAACGATCCAGCCGGTGGCCAGCGGAGTTCCGGTGAGCCCCGTGACGCCGTCGGACGTCAGCTTCACATAGGTGCTGTCGGTGAACGCCAGGATGAGGAGTCCGCCGCCCAGGCAGACCCATCTGAGGCGCTCCCCGGGTGACCTGCGCATGGTGAGCATGAGGACGATGGAGACCATCACGATATCGGCAATCGGATAGGCAAGGCCCGTGAGATGGACGAGGAGGTCCTGCCCCTCGGCCTTGTACATGGATCCGAGCACGGTGGCCCAGCTCATGAACAGCACGGCGGCTGCGATCACTGCCGCGTCCAGGAGTCCGCGCACGAAAGCGACCCGGGAAACGCGTGGCCGGGGGAACAAGTAGAGGGCGATCCCGGCCGGGATCGAATAGCCCACGAATGCGGCGTCGGCTATGGAGGGGTAGGGATAGTCATGGTCGAGCGTCAGCCCGTAGAAGGTCCAGATGGATTGGCCGGTTGTCCAGACCATCGTTGCCAGGGCCATGACCCACCACGCGCGGGAGCTTTCGTCTTTGCGCCGTGCAGCCCGGGCACAACTGACTGTGGCGAGCAGCGCGGCCGCCAGGATGGCGAGATCCCCGGCGGACTGCGCCGCGGACGTCCCCTGGTTTGCTCCCAGGACGATCGCCAGGACAGCGACCGCCGCACCGGCGGCGATGACTGTCCAGGCCAGGTTGGGCTTCGGCAGGCTGCGGCCGCTCATGCCGACTCCCGGGTTGCGACGGCAGGGACGCCGGGGGGAAAGCCGGGAAGAACATCATCGGGGGTGTGGAACAGCCAGAGTGAGAGCCTGCGATACGCTTCCCAGTCCTGGTCACGAACCCGGAGCGAAGCGGTGTGCTCTCCCTTCGAACTTGACCAGATCCGGACTACATCTAGGGGAATCTGTGCGGCTCCCGGGAGTTCCAAAAGGACACGGCCGGATTCCGGCAACGCATCGGCCCCGACCCGGACTGCGGCGCCCCCCATGGAGATGTCCAGCAGTTGGCCAGGGGTCCCGGCAACCGTGACGGGCACCTTGATGGGAACCCGGTGGGCGCTCCTGCGCGAGGTGGCGAATTCAGAGGCTCGGATCCGGAGTGTCCCCAGCACCAGGACAACCCCTGCCAGTACCAACCAGACGCCGGCGGCAATGGTGGAGCCCGGGCTCGTCCGCCAAGGCACCCAGCCGAGGACCCCGGCGCTCGCATAGAGAATTATCGCGGCCACGATGACGATCAGCACAATGAGGATCCGCGGGGCCCTTCCGCGGAGTCGGAGTTCCGCAGCGCCTTTCGGTGTCACTTGGAACTCCAAGGACTTCCGGGAAACGAGCCACCACAGGCAAGCCATGCCGACGGGAACCCGGAAAATCCGCAGGGCGAACGCCGTCGGCCAGTGGATCTGGTGGCGCATGAGTCTCTTGGCGCCCCACAAACGGACCCAGAACATGGCTGCGAACGCAAGGGTGAACTCCACGGGCCCGGCGGTGGAGGTCTGCGCGCCGGAAACCATGACCGCCATGGGGATGATGAAGGCAATCAACGTGGCAATGCCCTCCAGCCACCATAAGGTTCCGTTGATGTATTCGTGGAAGTTCCGCCAGGTCATCCAGGTCTTGGCGGCCCAGAGGCGCTCGTACGTCAGGATCTGCATCGCGCCCATGCCCCAACGCCGGCGCTGCAGCAGGTATTGATCGGCTGTCGCCGGGGCCAGGCCCACTGCCAGGGTCTGGTGGTGGTAGACGGTCTTCCACCCGAGCCGGATGAGTTTGAGGGTCGTATGCATGTCCTCGGTGATGGTCTCGGTGGCAACACCACCTACTTCGCGAAGCGCTTTGACCCGGAGCAGGGAGGTCGATCCGCACCAGAACGGGCCTGCGCCAGGAACGTTGCGCGACGGCATGAGGACGTTGAAGAACAACCCCTGCTCCCCGGAGATTCCGTCGTCGTCGAAGGCTCCGGAGTTGTAGAACGCTTGCGGCCCCTGGATGAGGGCGACTTCCTCGTCGGCGAACCACCCCAGGGTGGCCGTCAGGAACGTCGGCAGCGGTACGTGGTCGCAGTCCAGCACGGCAATGATGCCTATTGCATCCTTCCCGGCCGCTTCCTCCGCGGCCATCAGCTCCAGTGCGTGGTTCATGTTGCCCGCCTTGGCATGGTCATGCTCCGCGCGGGTGACAACCCTCGCGCCGAAAGCCGCACACATCTCGGCAACCCACGGGCGGTCCCCGTCATCCAGCACCCATGTCTCGTGGCTCGGCTGAAGCGCGCAGGCCGCGGCGATGGTGGGCGCAAGGACTTCGACAGGTTCGTTGTACGTGGGGATCAGCACTGCGACCCTCATGCCATTGGGAGGTTCGGCAACCGGCTCCGGCGCATAACAGTCGATGTTCCACAGCGTGATGGACTTCAGGACCAGGCCTATCAGCGGAAGGGCCTCAAACGTCACCAGCGTCCACGCGACGACGAGATCCCCGCCCCCAAGAGGCATGGTAAATGCGATCCGCCACGTCAAATAGACGACCAACGCCGCGATCGCAGCTATCCCACCGGTCCTGGCCATCCTGCGGGAACGCGGAGCCTCGGGAGCGGGAGAACCCAGTTGTGCCGCCCAGCCGGCCATTCCCGCGGTCGAGTACGCCTTGACCTCGGCAGGAGTGTCACGGAACTGTGTCCGTGCTCCGTCGGTTACTGCCCCGACGTCTCCCCAGGCGCGTCGGCGCTGTTCAAGAGATTGCATGCGATCCCCCAGCTGGATCTGACGATGCAGATGTGAATTAAGTTAAATCAAACTTTGCCACCGGTAGCCTGAAAGCTCTACTGGTTCTTCATCTTTTCACGAGCAAGGGCAGGACGTGGTCCGTCAGGAGCGGAGCCAAATCGTCCGGAAGTTCAGCAGAGAGATCCAACCAGCGGATCTCCGCGATCTCAGCCGAAGGATGGGCTTCCCACGTGCCAGGTGCGGTGAAGACGGTGGCCTCGATGTCCGTCGCGGCCTCGTTGGCGGCGACGGCGAGCCAGCTCCCCAAGAGCTGCAGATCCGCCGGGTCGACGTCGATTCCGACTTCCTCGGCCAGCTCGCGGGATGCAGCCTCCGCCGCGGTTTCACCCGGTTCGGGCTTGCCTCCCGGGTGCATGAACTTGTCCGTGCCACGCTTGCGCACCGTCAGCAGCCGTCCGGCGTCGTCGTACACGCAGACCGCGCTGACGACTATCAGGTCCTTGGTTGAACTGTTTCCGGTCATAGCTCTCTCCTTAGCCGGGATTCCAGCAGCAAATCCTTGGCCGGTCCGCGGACGTCCCAGGCGTAGCTGAAAGCGTCCTGCCCGCCCCAGAGGTAATTGACTTTGTAGTCATCGGGATCGCACCAGTGGCTGTCCTCGTTGGCGTGGTCATGGAAGCTCATGCGGTGGAACGGTTTCCCATCCGGGAAGTAGACATCCATGGCTTCGAGGGAACCAGAATGCCTCAGGAGGTATTCGCGGAAGGCCGGGCCTGTGTGGGTAGGCCAGGTCATGGTGCCGTCCTCGCGAAGGAGGAGCCCGCCGTCGGGGGTTTCCGAATAGCGCACGACGCCGGTGAAGGTACCGCGGGTGCCGCCCGCCCGGTCCCACAGGGACCGTTCCACGGTCCAGCTGCCCAGCAGGTAGGCCCGCAGGTCTTGCGTCGGAGACGATTCGCGCAGCTGGTCTTTCAAGTGCCCTCGATTGGAATCGAACCAACGACACCGGCTTTAGGAGAGCCGTGCTCTATCCACTGAGCTACGAGGGCCTGTGCGCGTGCTGGAAGCTCCTGGGAGCCGCTGGCCGGGCACGCATACAAGCATACAAGCTGCCGGGGCAGCCCTCGAACACCGACGCAGGCGCGGCGACGCCTGCGACACGGGCGGAGCAGCACGCTGGTGGGCTGGCGCTAGGCTGGCCCGCATGAGAGAGCAGATGACGGCGCCGGCCGCCTCCGGCTACCACCTCCCGGAGCTGGGCACCATCCGCTCGACCATCGGAGGCTGGGCCCAACTGAGCGTGGTTCAGTATTTCGTGGCCGAATCGGCGGTGATCGAAGCATGGCGGGGTCCCGAGCCCTACGATCGCCGGACCGGGTTCATCAGCGATCTTGGCGCGCTCAAATGCGGGATCTATGAGCACCGCGACGTCTGTTCGCCCCTGCACCTGCTCATGAACGCCTCCTTTGTGGTGCAGGGCCTTGGGATGCTGTTCGGGGCGTTGCTGCTCAGTTCGGCGCTGCTATGCATTGCGGCCCGTCCCGGTGTGCGGATCCTGCAAGGCGCCGCCTACCGCAAGGCGTGGCCCACCGCCGTCGCGGTCCGGGTCCTGACGGGTATCTCCGGGCTGGGAACCGTGGTTGTTGGGTTTGTGCCGGAAGACCTTGGGTCTCCCTTGCATCTTGTGGGCGCCCTCATGTTCTTCATCGGAGGAGCATTCGCCCTGTTGCTCCTCGGGCTGCTCTGGTTGCCCCATACCGCCATGAGCTGGTTCGTCGTGGCATGCGGAACGGTGACACTGGGCGCCCTCGTAGTAGGGGGCCTGACCCGGATGGACGTCCCCGACCCCGGAACCCTGGAACGCTTGATGGCATATCCCACCACGATCGGGTTTTCCGCCGCTGGTCTCGTGGTGGCGCAAAGGGTCCGGGAAGTACGGCGAACGGCGGCGCGGCTTGCAAAACGCTGAGTTTTCGCGGGTAGCCTCGTGTCAGCGGGTGGGTAGTCTTTGCATTATCATGAGTGCACTCACCGGAATGGCGCCGGACTGAGGGTTCCATGCAGTTTGGCGCAGACTAGATGACCGACACGGCAGAACATAGGACCCATGACTCATCAGCTTGTTCTGCGTCGTCCGGGACACGCAGGCGATACATCCCCCATAAAGGCAGCATCCCACCCGTCGGGTTGTGGCCTTCGGGACCTTCGCGGGCCGATCGCCCGACGGCGGCAGGCGACCCAGCGATGAGCTCCCAGACACTGCCCGCCCGGGATTCCCGGATTCCCGATGATGCCTTGGATGCTTCGTCTGAAGACGCGATGGCCCCGGCCGACCAGATCACCGTTGACTTGGCGGAGGACGGGATTGTCGAGGTCACCCTGCCGCCGAACAGCGTAGTCCGCTCGCCGGAAGCCCGGGCGGCCGCGGCGGCCGTTCGTGTGTTTGCAGACGGGCGCAGGCTCCCGCTTCTGCTCAGGGTGACCGGAGTGCTGTCTGTCACCGACGACGCTCGCCTGGCCTACTCGAATTCCGTGGTCGTTTCAGCATGTGCCCTTTTGGGGGAGAGCCCGGTGGACCGCGTGATCGCGCATTTTCTCCTGCGTGCGAAGCCAGGCTCGCTTCCCGGGCAGTTCTTCACCTCAGAAGCAGAAGCCCGTGACTGGTTGAGAGAGCACCACCGTGAATCAGCGTGAGCCCCAGGACCCGCGACTCCTTGCCCTTGTTGAAGGTGTAGTCCGGATTGCTGACGGCGACCTCAGCACAAGGATCCCGGTGTCCGGCCCGCGGGACGAAGTGGCTGCTGTGATTACCGGGATCAACCTCATGGCGGACGATCTTCAGGCCATCTACCAGGAGCTCGAGGAACGGGTCGAAAGCCGAACTGCCATGCTTCGCGAGGCCCAGATCGAACTCGAAAGGATGGCGCTCACTGATCCGCTGACCCAGTTGGCCAACCGCACGGCGCTCGAAAGGGCGCTGAACCATGAACTCGTCGAATCCGAGCGGGGAGAGCTCCCACCTGCGTTGCTCGTTTTGGACTTGAACTCATTCAAGGGGATCAACGACACCTTGGGGCACGGCGCCGGGGACACCGTCTTGAAAGTCACTGCGAGGCGCCTGCTCGCCGCGGTCCGTGATACGGACATGGTGGCCAGGCTCGGCGGGGACGAATTTGCCGTCATGCTGCCCAAATCCAATGCGGCGCATGCGCGTGGCGTTGCCAAGCGGATCCTTCGGGCCGTGGGTGAGAGCATCGACATCGGCGAAGTCCGGATCATCTGTGGAACCAGCATCGGGCTCCGTGTCGCCGAGCCAGGGCAGTCCGTGGACGACCTCGTGATGGAAGCCGACACGGCCATGTATGCGGCAAAGGCCGAGCAGGGGAGCAGCGTCAGGGTTTTCGAGCCGGCTTTGTTGTACGCGCGCAGGCTCCAGGGACTCATGATCTCGGAGCTGCGTGAAGCCATCCGGACAGATCAGCTGGTCCTCCATTTCCAGCCTGTTGTCGAGTTGGCCTCGGGGCGGATTGAAGGCGCTGAAGCGCTGGTGCGGTGGAACCACCCCGACAGGGGATTGTTGATGCCGGATGCGTTCATCCCGCTGGCCGAGGAAACTGGCATCATTATCGATCTCGGCTATTGGGTTCTACGGCGTGCGATGCAGCAATTGCGCGAGTGGCAGGACGGCCCGGGCATGGACGAAGACTTCAGCATGCGGGTCAATATTTCGACGACCGAATTGCAAAGCCTGGAATTGATCGAGCATGTGCGGGAAGTGCTCGCCGAAACCGGAGTGGAGGCATCAAAACTGGTCATCGAGCTCACGGAGTCAATGGCGGTGAACGGCAGCGACATCGACAAATACTCCCTGACCGGCCTCAGGCGTCTGGGTATCCGCTTGGAAATCGACGATTTCGGCACCGGATATTCGTCTATCAGCTACCTGCGCAGCCTTCCCGTCAACGTGGTCAAGATTGACCGCTCCCTCATCCAAGGCCTGGGCACTGACGAGAAGGAACGGAACTTTGTGGCGGCGGTTCTCCAGCTCATTCATGCGTGCGGAATGCAAGCCGTTGCCGAGGGCATCGAAACGGCAGAGCAGGCGGCCGAGCTTGCCCGCCTGGGCTGCGCCAGTGGCCAGGGGTATTACTTTGGCCGGCCGATGGCAGCCGAAAAATTCGCGGAACTGTTCCGGGGCACCTGAGCCCGCGTCCTCCTGGCGGCGGAAAGGCAGCAACAGAAAGGCACCGGACCTCAGGTCCGGTGCCTTTCAGGTGTAGCTAGTTGGAGGGGGTGGAGTTGGTGGTGGCGTTGGGCCACCAACCGGTGGCTTCAGGGGAACCCTGGGTGGTGGCGTTGGGCCACCAGCCAGTGGCCTCTGCCGAGTTCTGGGCGAAGTTCGGCCACCAGCCAGTGGCCTCTGCCGAGTTCTGCGCGAAGTTCGGCCACCAGCCAGTGGCTTCTGCCGAGTTCTGCGCGAAGTTCGGCCACCAGCCAGTGGCTATGGACGAATCCTGTGAGGGGCTCTGGCTGCTGGCGGACACCGCTGCCGAGCCGGTAATTCCGGCGAGCAAGATTGCTGCTGCCGCGAGGAGGGCAGCGAGAGTTCTTTTCATGCGAAAGCTCCTGATGGTATGTGACTGATGCGACTGGAGTGAACGAAGTGAAGCACGCTCATTATAAGAGTAACGACACGCCGTGTCATCAGTGCTTTGTCCACATCTCCCAAAATCGTGCTAATTACCCGGCCGCACCCTTGACGCAGTGTCTCAGAGACATAATGGAGCCATGGGAGAAAAGAAGGTTGCGCCGTCGTACGCCGCCGCGGAACTGCAGGCGAGAGGACACCGGGCCAGCCACGACTTCGCCAAGGCTGCCGATGGTGCGCGCTCCGCTGCTGATATTGCCCTTGATGAGGGTGATTCCGCCGGATGGTGGAACATGACTTTCCTTCAAGCAGAGAATCTTCTCGACGCAGGTGATTTCGCTGCGAGCACTGCGCTGGCGAGGTCGCTTTCCGAGGCACCGTCGGCTGTGGCTTCACCCCAACACCGGGCCCGGGCACTCATATTGATGGCGAACTCCCTGCGGGGTGAAGGGCTCCTGGAGATGGCCACCTCGGCTGCGGCGTCGGCCGTCGGCTTGGTCGATGATGACGCGGACATGGAAATCGACGTCCACGCACGGCAGGCACTGATAGCGGCGTTTGGCGAATCCGGAAAACTTGGGGAGGCCTGGGAGGAATGCCTGTCCCTCTCGGAGAGGATCTCCGATGAAATGGATGACCAGTTGGCCGGAAAGGCGTACTGGGTCATCGGCAATGTGGCCTTCCTCTGTGACAAAGTCGATGAAGGGCTCCACTACCATGAGCTTGCAGCGGAAACCTTTTCCCCTTCGCGGAACCTTGATGTCTGGGCCAAGTTCAACAAGGCGTCGGCGGCGATGAGGCTGGCGGCGGAAGTGGCAGATGCGGCCACCCTGCGGTGCATTGAACGGGCCGAACTTGCCACGGACGTCGTCGGGGGCAGCGAAGAGGAAATTCTCCTGCTTCGGCTCAACCGCGCGCATTGGAACTATCTGGCGGGAGACGCGGGGGCGGCGCTTGAGCTGCTGGACGAAATCAGGGGCCGCGCTGACCAACTGCCCGCGCAGATGGCGGGCGAGGTCTACCTCTTGATGGCGCGGGCCCAAGCCAGCACCGGGAACAAACAGGCAGCGAAAGAAAGTCTGGTCGAAGCGGCCGACCGCTTCGACAAAGCCGGCGCCCACCAGCGTGCACTCCAAGCCCGGGAGATGCTCGAGCCGGGGAGCGATTCGGAAGCCTGAGTTCGGAACAGGAGTAGTGCTCACGGGCGCAGGCCCCTGTTAGGCGCCTTTGTTAGCGCTCTTCTTGGAACGCTGGCGCCCCAGGAACACAGCCGCGCCGCCAGCCAAAAGGCTCAGCAGGAACAGTACCCAGCCCGCGACGGTGAGTGTAGAAGCCAAAGCCACCTGGCCGGCGTCGGGCGTTGCCGATCCCAGCGCGGCGTCGACCGCCACGTTGCTCCACAAACGGACCACCGCGAACATCAGCGGAGCAGCCCACAGCGTCCAGCGCAGTGCCTTTCCGGCCACATTGGTGCCGATGAGCAGAAGCCAGGTGAAACCGAAGATCAGCGGAAACAGGGTTCCGGCGGTCTTGTGGATGTAGCTGAGCTGTCCGCGGGCGTCGTCGGTCATGGCGCCATGCAATTGATGGACGTAGCCGGTCGAGAACCCGCCGATGAGGGAATCGGGCATGGCCATGCCGCCGGACAACTGGGTCATCTGGTTCAGGGTCAGCAGGTGCACGTACCAAAACAGGAAAAGGCTGGCCACGACCCCGGCAATCACTATGAGGCGGCCGTTGTTCTGGGCCTTCTCGGGGGACCGCTGGGTGGTGGGATTGATCACCGGCGGCAAGTGGTGCTGGGGGACGGCGGCATTCGCGCCGTGCTTCTTGATGCGTTGGGCTGGGGTCTTGGCCATGTCATTCATTATCCCGCCACATAAGCTGGACCCATGACCACTGGCAGGCACTCCGCCACAGAACTTGATCCTTCGCTCGACGACTACGAACTTGCTGCTGCCCTGGTCCGGGAAGCCGGGCAGCTTGCCCTGCTGATGCGGATGGGCGGCTTGCAAGGGGAACGGAAGACATCGGTTTCGGACGTGGTGACCGCCGCGGACCATGCGGCTGAGGCCTACGTCCTTGAGCAACTGCGCCGTTGCCGCCCGGACGACGGCATCCTGGGTGAAGAAGGAAGCTCGGTGGCAGGAAGCAGCGGCCGCACCTGGGTGATCGATCCCGTGGACGGTACCTACAATTTCCTGCACGGCTCCACGTATTGGTGCTCGGCGATCGCCTTGAAGCACGAGGGCGCGGCATCAAACGGGGGCGCCTCGGATGCCGACGTCATTCTCGGTGCCATCTATCAACCGGAGCTCGACAAGCTCTGGACCGGCGGCGAAGGCCACCCCGCGACGCTCAACGGCGAACGGATCCCGGGACCGTCGGGGGCAGCGCTCAGTGAACTCGGTGCCGCGACGTACATCCACCCCACCTGGCTCGCCGATCCCCGCGCCGCCATGCCTTGGCACGCCGCGGCGGTGTCCGCAGCTTCACTGCGCATGTTCGGTTCCGGATCCTGCGATCTCGGCCGCGTGGCCGACGGCGAACTGGGCTGCTGGTTCCAACACAGCTGCCCCGAGTGGGACTGGCTCCCCGGCAAGGCGATCGTCCGCGCGGCCGGCGGGGACACCGACGTCGTGCGCGTCAACGGCCTGGACTGGTTCCTCGCGGGAGGCCCGACGGCGGTCCGGGAGTTGCGCGCTGCGCTCACCTCGGTACCGCAATTCGCCTGAGCATGCGCTGTCCTGGGTTTGAGGAGTGGACATAGTGCTGTTATGTCCACTGGTTCAAGCAAAGAGGGGCATGTCCCTCGGAGGGGATTGACCCAAATGGGGAGTACCCCGGGGCGGGGCGCTGGGCGGTTGCTAATCTCCGGACGGCAGCTCAAGCCCAGGGGGAAAATTTGGATAACCGCACCGTCCTGCTCGTTTACGGCACCCGTCCGGAGGCCATCAAAATGGCGCCGCTGGTCCATGCCTTGCGTGCAACCCGCCGTTACAAGGCCCCAGTGGCAGTGACCGGGCAGCACCGGGAAATGCTGGACCAGGTCAACGCGCTCTTCGGCATCCAACCGGAGCATGACCTGAACATCATCCAGCCCCGCCAGACCCTTGCCGGGATCACTGAAAAGACCTTGCAGGGAGTCACGGAAGTCCTCTGCGAGGTCAGGCCGGACGCGGTAGTGGTCCAAGGAGACACCACCACCGCCATGGCCGCGGGGCTGGCGGCGTTCTACCACGGAATTCCTGTGGTCCACCTTGAAGCCGGACTGCGCAGCGGCAACCTGAATTCACCTTTTCCAGAGGAAGCGAACCGCCGCTTGCTCGGGCAAATCGCCACGCTGCATCTCGCGCCCACGTCCACGGGCAAGGACAATCTGTTGTCCGAGGGCATTCCGGCGGAGAACATCGCGGTGACCGGAAATACGGTCATCGACGCGCTACTTGGGACCGTCAAACGGGACGTTGAGTTTACGGAACCCGCGCTCCGGACCGCGACGGATTCGGGCCGCAAGATCCTGCTTGTGACTCTCCACCGACGAGAAAACCTAGGCCAGGCCATGGTGGGCGTGGGCAAGGCGCTCGCGCGGATCGCAGACCGGTGCCCCGAAGTGGAAATCGTCCTTCCCATGCATCGGAATCCAGCCGTGCGGGAGGCCGTCCTGCCGGAAGTCGCAGGCGTCCACAACATCATCGTCACGGAACCCCTCGGCTACCTGGATTTCACCAAGCTACTGAGCCTGTGCCACGTGGTCCTCACGGACTCGGGCGGAGTGCAGGAAGAGGCGCCGGCCCTCGGGAAACCCGTTCTGGTGATGCGTGACAACACCGAACGCCCCGAGGCCGTGGCGGCAGGCACCGCACGGCTCATCGGGACGGACGAGCAAACCATCGTGGACGCCGTCAACGCTTTGATGGGGGACGACGCACAGTATTCGGCGATGGCCAAGGCAGTGAACCCGTACGGCGACGGCGGCGCGGCAGACCGTGCTGTGGCGGCCATCGACTCCGTGTTGGGGATCGGTCAGCGACGCCCCGACTTCGTCGCTTAACCCATTCGGGTACCTTCAGGAAGCTACCGCCCGGGGCCTTGTTTACTTTCTCCACGGGGGACGTGCGTTCTCCGAGGTTTCCGTTGCAGCGCGCCCGGCGTGATTGCAACTCTCACGAGGGGGCAATACTTGAATACCAGACACAGGACATGGTCCGCCGCGGTGGGCGTCAGCGCCGTCGTAGCGTTGGGTTTCGGCCTGGCAGCGGCACCATCAGCTACTGCCGGACCGACGGACATTATTTCCTCCGGCAGCGGGCAGATCATCGACGGCAGCGTCCTTGCCATGCCGAACTTTGCCGGTTTGGCATCCAATGGCGCGGCAACGGCGCAGCAGATCGGCACTCCGCCATCCGGCCCCGCCGTCATTGAAAGCAGCACCCCGCTCGACCTTTCCGCCGCCTTCGGCATCGTGAACGTCGGTGCGGGAAACATTCCGTTGCTGGGCAACAACGGCATCATCCAGCTGGGGGCCGTCAGCCAGTACGGCAAGGCCGTCAATGACGGGTCCTCGGCGGCGTTCTCCGGTACGGTTTCCGGCGCACCGGGCCTCGTCACTTTACCCGGCGGCCTGCCGACGTCGGGAAGCCCCAGCATCCCGGCGGCTGAAATCAAAGTGGGCACGGCCAACATCCTTGGTGGCGCCGACCTCGTGAACCTGGACCTGAAGATCACCACGCTGGCCGCGGCCGCCAAGCAGGACCAAGGAGCAGCCCCAGCCGGCGCCTATTCCGTTGCCGGCGTATCGGCTGATCTTCGCGGAACGGTCATTGGCGGAGTTGCCGGCACGGTTGGTACCGCCATCAACACCGCCAACCTAGTCCTGGGTCCTTTGGGCGTCACCGTGGCGAATCCTGTTGCGGGTGGCACGATCTCGATCACCGAGGCAGACCTCCTGGCCGTTGCCGGTGTGCCGAGCCTGAACGCCCTGCCCCCTGGCACCGACCTCGTTTTGTTCCTGCCGCAGGCGGTTGCCGCCAAGATCACCAGCCTGGTCAACTCCACGCTGGCTAGCGCGACCGCTGCGGTCAACGCCCTTGGACCGATTGCGCAGATCACTGCCGGCCCCGCACTGGCCGTCCTGACCACCGCCCTGAACGGCGTCGTCTCGGGTGTGTCCTCGACCATCGTGACCCCGCTGTCCAATGCCTTGACCGCACTGGTCTCGGCCAAGGTCAACGTTCAGCAAAGCAGCGGGGGCATCTTTACCGAGCGTGCGCTCCAGGTGGGCATAGCCGGCGGCAGCATCGCCACCGTCAACCTGGCCAACGCCTCCGTGGGTCCGAACCTGCTTGCTGCAGCAATCCCGGTGGTCAACAACGACACCCTGGCCATCAGCGGCGCAGCGGCATTGCTGGCGCTGGTTTGCTGGTTCCTCTTCCGCGCACGCCGTCGGACCGCGGCTCCGGCCGCCTGATTGCGCCTGCCCGCAACCAGACAAGAACAACGGAAGGAACTTCGCAGCATGTACGGAAATAGTTTGGCGACCGGGGGAGCAGTGGCGGGCGGCGGTACCCTCGCCGCCACCGGAGCGCCGGCACTTGGTTGGGTCATCCTCCTGGGCATTGCGTTGTTGGTTGCCGGATTCGTGGTCCTGCGCAACAGCAGGCTCAAGACCGCGAAGCGGGCTGCCAGCCGCAAGGATTCCTAGCTGCATCATCCGCGGGGCGGCTCTACCTCAGGGGCCGCCCCGCTTCAACTTTTCTTGAAACGGCCGTAAACAGCCTCAAAGCACTATCGGGGAGACATGTCAGTACTCGAGTCCGCCCAAGCCCTGGCATTCGTGTTGTTGGTGGTGTTCCTGGCCTACATCAGCGTGATCCTGGTTCCGTTTCTGCGTAGGACGCCGGATCCGGAGGGAACACCGGGAGGCTTCACTTGGCACGTGTTCATTCCGTGCCGCGACGAGGAAACCGTGATTGGGAATACCCTGGCGAAGCTGCGGGGACAATTTCCTGAGGCTCACGTTTGGGTTGTGGATGATGCCAGTGAAGACGCCACGGCCCACGTCGTGCAGTGCGCATCCGAGACCGACCCCTTGATTCACCTTGTTCGCCGTGTTCTCCCGGACGCCCGTTCTGGCAAGGGGGACGCTCTGAACGCTGCATACCGGGCCCTGGACGATTGGCTGCCTTCCGGCGCCGACCGTGAAACGGTGATCGTCATGGTGCTCGACGCCGATGGGCTGATGTCTGAGAATGCGTTCCGGCAGGCAGCCGGACCACTTGCCTTCGGGGACCCTGAGGTTGGAGCGGCTCAGACCGCTGTGTGGATGGCCAATGTGGACGACCCGGCACTGAAGACGGCTACTGGATTCGGACGCGTGAAGCAAGGCTTCGCCCGATACCTCATCCTTATGCAGGACATGGAGTTCCGCACGACCATCGCAGCCATGCAGTCGCTCCGACGCCACACGTTGACCGTTGGTTTGGGCGGCAACGGGCAGTTCACCCGTCTTTCCGCCCTCGACACCATTGCCAGGACCTCCGGGCAACCGTGGCACGGGGCCCTCCTGGAGGACTACGAACTCGCGATCCACGTGCTGCTGAGCGGCTACAAGACCGTATACATGCATGATGCCCACGTGTCCCAGGAAGCACTTCCGGGGCTTCGCAGACTGCTGACCCAGAGGACCCGCTGGTGCCACGGCGGAATGCAATGCAGCAGTTACCTGGGGCGGATTTTCGAGTCTCCGTACTTCAGCAACATCGGGGCTATCGAATGCAGCTATTTCCTGGTCCAGCCGTTCATCCAGATCTTGGGCCTGGTCTTGTGGCCCACGCTGTTCATCACCATGGTGGCCCAGGGTTCCCTGACGATGGGCGGCTTCCAGGCCTGGCTGGCGGCATCCTGGTTCATCATCCCGCTCATCATTGCAACGGGCATCGCGCCGTTCGCCTTGTGGGGTCCCGTCTACCGCAAGCAGGCAGCCCCGGATAAAAGCCGGCTGGTAGGAGTCCTGTGGGGAGTTGGCTACTGGCTCTACATGTACCAGAACTACGTGTCCGTGCTGAGGGCAACCTACCGCTTGGTCACAGGACGCGACAGCTGGGCGAAAACCCGGCGCAACAATGAGAACGACGCGCAGCTGTTAGCGAAGGAAGCCTAGTGACCACAAGTGTCGAATACTCCGCAGGGCCACAAGGGCCGCATGCTCCTCGCGCCGCAACCATCCGGGCGAGCCAGGGCGGGATTCTCCCCGGCCTGGCATGTTTGGCGATGGCTGTCCTAGCCATGCTGCAACAGGAAAGCATCCGTAGTTTCGAGGCCTGGGCCATGGCCTGGGTGTTCGACCGGGTCCTCGGAGGCTCGTCCTACAGCGTCCGCGACATCATCTTCCACAACATCGGCGGTGGGCAACCCTTCGGACTGGAGGTGACCGGATTGTGTTCCAGCGCGGTGCTGATCGCCCCCGTCCTGGCCTTGTCCGGCATCTTGTTCCTCATGGGCCGCATAACCGTGCCACGATTGGCCCGCGCCGCTGCCTTGGCGATGCTGATTGTTGTTGTCAGCAACGGCTTGAGGTTCTTCATGATTGCGAGTGCACAGCAGGCCTGGGGTGAGCAGGGGTTCAGCATCATGCACCATTTCCTCGGTTCTTTTGTGGTGATCACCGGCTTTGTGGCGGCCATCATTGTCTTGGTCCGCGCAGGCAAGGCCACCCGGGGGCGGCGTGCCGCGTAGCTGGGCGAAATGGGCTGGATCGGGGGCTGCAGCGGTGCTGCTCGCAGGGGTCCTGAGTGGATGCAACCAGACCCTTCCCGGAGCGGCCACCGGCAACCCGGCAGTGGGCGAGTGCCACTTGATTGTGTCCCCGGAGCAATTCGACGCCGTCAGCGAACCGAGCCCGCCGGTTCCCTGCACGGAGGCGCACACAGCCCAAACCTACAAGGTCGCGCGAGTTCCGGCTCCCTTGTCGGGGCGGGGAACAAGGCCGGGCCAACAGGAACTCAAGGCGCTCACCACGCGCTTGTGCGAAGTTGCCACGCTCCGGGCGTATCTCGGCGCCCGAGAACGCGACGGAACAACCGGGCTCGCCATCGCGGCGTACGCTCCGAGCCGTGACGACTGGGAACGCGGTGCCCGGGCCGTGCGTTGTGACGTGCTCCTCGCCGCGGACGATGGCACTCCACAGACCACCACCCTGGATCTCAAGGGCGTGCTGGCCGGCCATGATTCGGCCGCTTTGCGGCTGTGCTACAGGCAAGAACTCGCGGACGGCCGGCTGAACGACGACAGCGTCGATGTTCCGTGCAGCGAGCCCCACACCGCGGAGGACATCAGTGCGTGGTTCAACCTGGAGGGCAGCGTGGCCACTCCCGCCGCGCGAAACGCGCGCTGCCTGCCCTACGCCTTGCAGTTCCTCGACGTTGACGCGCTCCCTGCCGGAATCACGCTGCGTCCGATCATCCGGGCGGTGAACGGCGCTCGCACGGTGCGGTGCGCCGTCGCCGTCTCGCAGTCCAATGTGCAGTCCAGTCCCGGCACCATCACCGGCACGCTCGCGCCGACGGGAGGGCGGAAGCGTGGTTGACTCAAGACCGGATGTCGCGAAGCCCGGGCCGCCCGGGCGGTTCGCCCCGGAACCGCTCCGCCGGAAGAACGGGACCGCGAGCCCGCTGCGCTCCGCGGCAGCATACCTGGCCAGCACTTTCGGCCCGGGTGAGGTGGGCTCGGGCGCGCTGAGGCCACCCCGCCCGCGCGGCGTTGCCCTATCGTCCGGCACACTTGCCGCTCTCGTCATGATCCTCCGCTTATTCCTGCCCCGGACCGTTGGTATGGCCGACGACGGGACCGGTCAACAGCTGCTTTGCTCGCTGGGGGTCCGGAACCTCCGGCCGTGGGGCTATACCGAGTTCACGCATTTCATCCATCCGAGCTGGGTACCGCACCAGTACCACGGTGAAGCTTGCGGCTTCACTGGATCCGGAGAGCCCGTGTATTCCTCGCAACTGCTGGTCTTGTGGCTCGGCAAATGGCTCACGCCGGTGTTCGCTTGGGGAGCGGGCCTGGATACGCGTGCGGTGGGGATTGCATGCTGTGTTGCCTTTGGCGCCCTCATCGCCGGACTCGTGGCTGCGTTGCCGGGGCGGACACCGTTCCGGGTGATGATCGCTGCGCTCGTCACGCTGGTCACGGCGGACGGGGTCTTCGCGGATTTCTTTGTGTCGCCCTACCGCGAATCCGCTGCGTTCCTGGGCACACTTGCCTTGGCAGTGGCGCTGCTTCGCTACTGGAACGACGGGCGGCCACGCTGGGCTTCGGTGCTGATGGTGGTCCTCGCGGCCGCATTTACGATCTCGGCCATGCCGCAGATGGTGTCCTGGTTGCCGGTGATTGCCTTGGCGCTCCTGTGGTTGCCTGTGGACGAACGACGGCGGGCGTCCGCCGCTCGCGGTCGACGGCGGACGGGCTCCGGGAGCGCCCGACGGCGGGCGGGCTCCCGGCGTCGCCGGTGGAAGGCGTTCGTGGTGCCCTCGGCAGCCGTGATTGCCATTGCAGGAGTTGCCGTCGCGTTCCTATCGGTCGAGCCCAAGCGCGCCACGGAAGTGAATCTCTACAACACCGTCTTCGCGTCGATCCTGCCCAACAGCCCGGATCCGGTCGCGGATTTGAAGTGGCTGGGGCTGGACAGGAGTTTCGTGACGGCAGCGGGCAGCACGATGGATTCCATCAACTCAGCGGTCTACAACCCGCATTACGCCCAGTTCGGGGAACAAATCAATCGTGGCAAGATCGCCGCCTTCTTTGCCACCCACCCGGAACGGCTGATCGGCCTGGGGGAGCGGGGAATCACCGCCCTGCTCACGCCCGAATTCAGTAATGGGGGATCGTACATGGCGGATTCGGGCCAAGGTCCCGGCGCCAAGGAACGCCGGGTGCCCGTTGTCCTGGGCCTGTACACGGCGCTGAAGGCAGCGCCGGTTGCGTTGCCTGGCCTCCACCTGTTGACGCTGCTTTTGGGGTTCGCGGTCGCCGCTCGACGGAAGTCCGGAATAGGACGCCTTGCCGTGGTGATGGTCCTCGGCTGCTGGGCGCAGTTCTGGGTTGTCCTGATTTTTGAGGTGCAGCCGGAGATTCACAGCCGGATGATCGTGACCGGATTCATGTCGGCATTGTGCGTTCCGCTCTTGGTGGCCTTGGTGAGCATTCTTGCGTCGAAATCGCCGCAGCCGAAACCGCACGTCGTCTAGCTCAGCCAGCCGTCTTTTCGAAGCTGATCCTGGAGGCTGATGATGTTTCCCACGCTGAAGCCGGCGGCTGCGTAGCGCTGCCGGACCCGGTGCAGGTGGGACTTGACTGTCTGCTGGCTGATCGCCAAAAGCTCCGCCACCTCCCTGACGCCTCGAGGCGTGGGTCCAAGGTACAGCTCCACAAGCCGCCGTTCCCTGACTGACAACTCGACTCTCCTTCCGGCTGCTGACTCAAGCAAGCCCTTGATGTCCGGATGAAGATATCGCCGGCCGGATGCCGCCGCGCGGATCGCAGCCGCGGTGTGGACCGGATCGGCGGACTTCGGCACAATGGCCAGCGCACCGGCGTCGAGGGCTGAGTTGATGGCCGTCACAGGCTGTTGGTCCGCCAGCAGGACCACTTGCGTCCCCGACGCCCTCAGCGACGACACGATAGCGGCAAGATTCGGGGCTTCGTTTTCGTGCAGTTCACCCACGACGGCGACATCCGCCTTGCCGGCTCCGTCACCTTGGGGCATACGGGAGCCGGGAGTCCAGGAACAGGCCCCGGCCAGGACACGGATTTCCGGTGCATTGAGGAGAAGCCACTGCGACAAGGAGTCGATCAAGAGCTGGTGGCGGTCAATGAGCAGAACGCGGGTCAACGTCGCCGCCCCGCTGTGTCAACCACGATGCTGCAGCCCTCACGGTCATTGCGCGCTTTGGCGCGCCCCAGCGAATCCAGTTCGGTCCACAACAGAGGCGAGAGGTGATTCTTGTGAACTCCGCCGATGCGCCATGTCAGTCGTGCGCCGTCATGGCCGGCCTTCTCAGCAAAGAAGTGGATGCGGTGTGCCGCCCCGGACCGTGGAGCGGTGCCGCCCTGTTGCGTGCCCCGTAAGGTGGCGCCCACTACCATCAGCATGGTGGCAGCCAGGATGGCCGGGCGTGAGCTCTCCGGCAGCTCTTCCACCACGTCAGTGGGCTGGGCAATAACGACACTGCCGCCCAGGCCCTCCAGTTCCAATGCCTCCTGGAGCCAACTGTCGGACCATTCCTCGAGTAGCAGTTGGCGCAAATGACCCCCGAGCTCCCTCGCTTCCCGGGCCATCGCGGGGTCCAAAGGCAGGGACCGTGCCCGCGCCACCTTGGCAATCAATTCATCGATCCGGGTCTTCGTGATCGACAGTTCGAGCTCCTGTGCGGACGTTTTGGCGTTGATGGCCCGCGTCAAGGCGTCGAGCCGCTCGCTCAGGCCGCACGCGCCCTTCCGCTGGATGGCGTCCCTGCGCAGTAGCACGCTCACCGTTCCGACCACACCGGGAAGGAGCGAAAGGAACAGGATGTTCGACGTCGTCCGCCCGTCGGCTCCGGGAGTGACGGCGTAGAGGGCTGTGTTGATCGCCGCCGTCGCGAGCGTGAGGGTGACGAATCCACGAAGATTCCAGAGATGGGACACAAGAAGGACAGCGACGGCGGAGAGCAGTGCGTTCGCCCCAATCAGGGCGAGCCCGGTCTCCTGCACGGCAGCCAATGCTGCGCAGCAAGCGGAAGAAATGGCCAGTACCAGCCACGTGGCGCGCAGATTGGCCAGCCAGCCCCGCGGGGTGGCGGCATCGGATGCCTGGAAGGCGACGACGAGCCCCAACAAGTCCAGGCCGGCAGCCAGGACGTGCCAAAGGGCAGCGCCTGCCTCGCTGCCTGCCTCAAAAGCGAGATAGAAGTTGAGGATCCACAGCACGATGCAGGCTGTCGCCAGAATTCCACGGGACACGAAGAGGGGCCCCTCCACGCTGGTCCGCGACATAGCCGGCATAGTCACGCGGCCACCGCTTCGAGCAGGATCGTGGTTCCTCGTCCAGGCGCGGAAAAGACCCGCGCACGTCCACCGGCATCGCGCATCCGGGCGAGGACGGATTCCTTGACGCCCAGCCGGTCGGCGGGGAGCGTCGAAGGGTCAAATCCACAACCGGAATCGCTGACTACCACTGACACGTGATCCGAGGTCCGTGATAGCAGGACATCCACATGTCCTGCGCCGGCATGCCGGTAGGCGTTCAGGATGCATTCATCCACGGCCGCCAGGAACGCAGCATGGACAGGCCCGGCCAGCGCTCCGGTCATCCCGTGGATCTCCACGCTGAAGCCGTCCCGCGCCCGTTTCTCGGCGATTCGCCGCAACCGAACCGCGAGCTCGCCAGGTTGCGGGGTCTTGGAGGGGGTCGAAGCGCCAACGTCGACGCCGGTCCACCCTCGCAGCGGGAGTCCCGGCCGGGCCGCCGTTCCCGAGGAGGCGCCGGCGTCGAGCATTTCTCCCAGTTCCTCCGAGGAGAGACCGGCGCCTTGGCGGCCGATCACGGTGAGGGTGCGCAAGGCCGTGTCGTGCAAATGCCTCGCGTTCCAGGCCACGGAACTGCGTCGGTTCTGTGCCACGATGTGGGCAGCCACGGACTCCTGGCGCACGGCGAAATCTCCCCAATACAGGGCCAAGGCGCGTGGTCCGCCAAGCCGCATCGCCAAGGTGATGATCCACGTCGCGGCCAGTATGAAGGCGCTCGCGGGACGGACGCCCACCGCCGAGGCGGAGATCACCGTGTATCCCAGGACCACCAGGAACGCCAAGAATGTGAACAAGATCGAGCGCCAGGTTTTGCGCATCGAGAGGACGAGGACCGAGCTTGCCGAGAGGACCAGCGTGTAGGGGAGAAAAACGGGGTTGAACTCGTCGCGTTGTTGTTCGGAGCCCAACAGTTCCGCGAGGAGGATCAGCCCGAGCAGAACCGCCAGGCGCGAGGGCCACGCATCCGAGTGGAGCATAAGCGCGAAGCAGACGAGGACCGCGGCCAGGACAAGGTACGCAGCGACGAATTCCCAAGGCTGGAGCCGGTTGGCCGCAGCAAGGAACAAGCTTGAGGCAGTGGTGATGCACAACCCCAGGACGGTTCCGTATTTCGACACCACACCGGGGCGGCGCGTTCTCCAAACCCCTCGTTTTCCCCGCATGCCGTTCCTTCGGATGTGTCCCTGAGCCAGCGAACTCGTAGCTTCCAAGAAGCATAAGTGGGAGGGGGCTTCGGATCCTCGGTATTTCCCGGCTGAGGCAGTATTTGACGGAGACCGGGGGAAGATCATGCGGGTCCTTCAGTGTCAGGGCCACCGCCTAGACTGGTAAACACCATGGATATGTTGTTTGACCCGTACGCGGATGGCCCCTTCAAAGCTGCAAGCCGAGCTGCCACCAAGGCCGCTCCGGCCATGCTGTCGCGCGCCGGTGGCTCTGCGCCGGGTGGCTCTGCGCCCGGTGGTAGTGCGCCTGGTGGTAGTGCGCCTGGTGCGTCCGGTGCGTCCTGGGGCGGCACGCCCGGCGAAGGGCAAGACGGAGGCCACTCAGGCTTGCCGTCTGCGGAGGCGTTGCTCCAAGGGTTGAATCCCCAGCAGGAGGAAGCCGTCAAACACGCCGGCAGCCCATTGCTGATCGTCGCCGGTGCCGGTTCGGGCAAAACCCGTGTGCTCTCAAACCGTATTGCGTACCTCATCGCCACCAGACGGGCCCACCACGGCGAGATCCTGGCCATCACGTTCACCAACAAGGCGGCCGCCGAAATGCGGGAGCGTATCGAGGCTCTCGTGGGTGGCCGCGCCAAGTCCATGTGGATCTCCACGTTTCACTCCTCCTGCGTGCGTATCCTGCGCCGCGAAGCCGCCAACGTGGGGCTGAACTCCAACTTCTCCATCTATGACTCCGCAGACTCCCTGCGGCTCATCACGCTCGTAGCGAAGAACCTGGACCTTGACCCCAAGAAGTTCGCGCCCAAAGCGATCCAGCACAAGATCTCGGCCCTCAAGAACGAGCTCATCGACGACGACGCGTTTGCGTCGAGCGCCAACTACAACGAACCTTTCGAGCAGGCCGTGGCCGAGGTCTTCAAGGGCTACACGCAACGCCTGCGCCAGGCCAACGCCATGGACTTCGACGACCTCATTGCGCAGACCGTCTACATGTTCCGGGCCTTCCCGGCGCTCGCAGAGTCCTACCGCCGTCGATTCCGCCACGTCCTCGTGGACGAATACCAGGACACCAACCACGCCCAGTACGCATTGGTCCGCGAAATCGTCGGCGAGGGTCCCCAGGCGAGCGAGCTGACCGTCGTCGGCGACTCCGACCAATCCATCTACGCGTTCCGCGGTGCGGACATCCGCAACATTGTCGAATTCGAGAAGGACTACCCGGAAGCCCGCACCATCAAGTTGGAGCAGAACTACCGCTCCACCCAGAACATCCTGAGCGCGGCGAACTCCGTTATTTCGCGCAACCCCAACCGTCCGGACAAGAAACTCTGGACGGCCGAGGGCGACGGCGAGAAGATCATCGGCTACGTGGGGGAGAACGAACACGACGAAGCCCAGTTCATCGCCAAGGAAATCGACCGGCTCCAGGACGAGGAAGGCCTGCGTCCCGGCGACGTCGCCATCTTCTACCGCACCAACGCCCAGTCCCGCTCCATCGAAGACGTCCTGGTCCGAGTCGGACTGCCGTACAAAGTGGTGGGCGGCACCCGCTTCTACGAGCGCAAGGAAATCAAGGACGCCCTCGCGTACCTTCGCGTCCTGGTGAACCCGGACGACGACGTCAACTTGCGTCGCGTCCTCAACGAACCCAAGCGGGGAATCGGCGATCGTGCCGAAGGTGCCGTGGCGGCGCTCGCCGAACGCGAACGCACGTCGTTCATGACTGCGGCACGCAAGGCAGACCAGGCTCCCGGAATGGCCACCCGCTCCGTGAACGCGGTCCTGGGCTTCGTGAAACTCCTTGATGACCTGGCCGAGGTGGCCTCGGGGTCCGGGGCCGCGGCAGCTTTGGAAGCTGTCCTGGAACAGACGGGGTACCTTGCCGGGCTCCGCGCCAGCACCGATCCGCAGGACGAATCGCGCGTGGAAAACCTCGCCGAATTGGTGGCAGTGGTCCGGGAATACGAGCGCGACAACCCGGAAGGCTCGCTGGGTGAGTTCCTGGAGCAAGTCTCCCTCGTAGCCGACGCCGACCAGATCCCCGACGCTCCGGAGGGATCCTCCGAGGACGCTGCGGCCGCCGTGGCGGAGGCCAAGCGTATGGGCGTGGTCACTCTCATGACGCTCCACACGGCCAAGGGCCTGGAATTCCCCGTGGTCTTCCTGACCGGCATGGAACACGGACTGTTCCCGCATCAGCGTTCAGCGACGGATCCCAAGGAACTGGCAGAAGAGCGCCGCCTCGCCTACGTGGGCCTCACCCGTGCACGGAAACGCCTCTACGTGACCCGCTCGGAAGTGCGCAGCATGTGGGGCCAGAGCCAATACAACCCCGCCAGCCAATTCCTCGAGGAGATCCCCACCGGTCTCGTGGAGTGGAAGCGCGAGGGCACCTCCCGCCAAGTGAGCGGCTGGGGGAACGCCCCCATCGGTTCCGGGCGCTACGGCGGATCCTTCTGGGGTGCCGGCACCTCTCGCGGGGCTGCCGCCAGCGCTACGGCGGGCTTCAACGCCGACGTGCCGGCCGCCGTCGTACGCAACCGCGTCCAGCCGCAAAAGGAAGTGGTCGCCGTCGTCGTGGGGGACAAAGTGAACCACACGAGCTTCGGCAACGGCACCGTGATCGGCGTCGAAGGCGCCGGAGACAAGACTGTGGCGAAGGTGAAGTTCGACGTCGGCGAGAAACGGCTGCTGTTGCGTTACGCGCCGCTGACCAAACTGGATTCGTAGCGGCTGTTGAAGCCGGAAAACCGCGTCATATAGCGGTTTTTCTACGGTCGATAGAAGTGTGTGCTTACTCACTTAACAGGTACTGTAGAACCGGCTGGCCTCCCCGGGGGGCTAAAGTTCGAGAGGAACTTGCGCAATGTGACCGGCTGTTTGGCGGCCGTTCGATGCGCACCTATCCGCAGCCGGTTTTCGCGGTCACCGTGGTTTCCGGCTGTACAGAAACTACTTCGACGTAGAAGGACACTAAACCGTGGACCTGTTTGAATATCAGGCGCGCGATATGTTCGAAGCGCACGGTGTACCCGTGCTCGCCGGCATCGTGGCGCACACTCCTGAAGAAGCAAAGGCTGCTGCCGAGAACATCGGCGGCGTGACCGTCGTCAAGGCGCAGGTAAAGGTCGGTGGCCGTGGCAAGGCTGGCGGTGTCAAGGTCGCAAAGTCCGCTGACGAAGCGCTTGAGCACGCCACCAACATCCTTGGCATGGACATCAAGGGCCACACTGTCAACAAGGTCATGATCGCCCAGGGCGCCGACATTGCTGAGGAATACTACTTCTCCGTCCTCCTGGACCGAGCCAACCGCAACTACCTGGCCATGTGCTCGGTTGAAGGCGGCATGGAAATCGAGCAGCTCGCTGTAGAGCGCCCCGAGGCACTCGCCAAGGTCGCCATCGATCCCGCCGTCGGTATCGACCAGGCCAAGGCCGACGAAATCGTCGCCGCAGCCGGTTTCTCCGAGGAACTGCGTGGCAAGGTTGCTTCCGTCATCCTGAAGCTCTGGGACGTCTTCAAGAAGGAAGACGCAACCCTCGTTGAGGTCAACCCCTTGGTCAAGACCGGCGCCGGCGACATTGTTGCCCTTGACGGCAAGGTCTCGCTGGACGAGAACGCCGGCTTCCGCCACGTTCACCACGTTGAACTTGAGGACAAGGACGCAGCTGACCCGCTCGAGGCCAAGGCCAAGGCGCAGGACCTCAACTACGTGAAGCTTGACGGCTCGGTTGGCATCATCGGCAACGGCGCCGGTCTTGTGATGTCCACCCTCGACGTCGTCGCTTACGCAGGCGAAAACCACGGCAACGTCAAGCCGGCCAACTTCCTGGACATCGGAGGTGGAGCCTCCGCTGAGGTCATGGCCGCCGGCCTGGACGTCATCCTCGGTGACGAGCAGGTCAAGAGCGTATTCGTGAACGTCTTCGGTGGCATCACCGCCTGTGACGCTGTGGCAAAGGGCATCGTCGGTGCACTGGCCGAGCTTGGCTCCAACGCCAACAAGCCGCTGGTTGTCCGCCTCGATGGCAACAATGTCGAAGAGGGCCGCCGCATCCTGGCCGAGGCCAACCACCCGCTGGTTACCCTGGCAGCCACCATGGACGAGGGCGCCGACAAGGCCGCCGAGCTCGCCAACGCAGCGAAGTAAGGGACGCAAGACTATGTCTATCTACCTCAACAAGGACTCCAAGGTCATCGTCCAGGGCATCACCGGCGGCGAAGGCACCAAGCACACCGCCCTGATGCTCAAGGCCGGCACCAACATCGTCGGCGGCGTCAACGCCCGCAAAGCCGGCACCACGGTGCTGCACGGCGACAAGGAAATCACCGTCTTCGGCACCGTCAAGGAAGCCATTGCGGAGACCGGCGCCGACGTCTCAATCGTCTTCGTTCCGCCGGCATTCACCAAGTCCGCCGTGGTTGAAGCCATCGAAGCAGGCATCGGCCTGGTTGTTGTCATCACCGAAGGCGTGCCGGTTCAGGACTCGGCCGAGTTCTGGGCACTCGCCCAGGCCACGGTGGACGCTGACGGCAAGCAGATCACCCGCATCATCGGCCCGAACTGCCCCGGCATCATCACCCCGGGCGAAGCCCTGGTTGGCATCACCCCGGCAAACATCACGGGCAAGGGCCCCATCGGCTTGGTCTCCAAGTCCGGTACCTTGACCTACCAGATGATGTACGAACTGCGCGACCTCGGTTTCTCCACCGCGATCGGCATCGGTGGCGACCCCGTCATCGGCACCACGCACATCGACGCCCTGGCCGCGTTCGAGGCTGACCCGGAGACCAAGGCAATCGTCATGATCGGCGAAATCGGTGGCGACGCTGAAGAGCGCGCAGCCGACTTCATCAAGGCCAACGTCACCAAGCCGGTTGTCGGCTACGTCGCGGGCTTCACCGCCCCCGAGGGCAAGACCATGGGCCACGCAGGCGCCATCGTCTCCGGCTCCGCTGGTACGGCCCAGGCCAAGAAGGAAGCTCTCGAAGCTGCAGGCGTGAAGGTCGGCAAGACGCCGTCCGAAACCGCCAAGCTCCTCCGCGAGGTCTTCGCAGCCCTGTAGTAGGACCCCGCGCAGGGTTTCCGCGCGATTGAACGACGACGGCGCCCGTCACCTTCCACGCGAAGGCGACGGGCGCCGTCGTTTAACTGCACGCTCGCTCACGTCTGGCGGGTTTTGGCCGAACGCTCGCTCACGTCTGGCGGGTTTTGGCCGAACGCTCGCTCACGTCTGGCGGGAGCGCCTCGCGGCCGTTTAAGGCCCGAACCTGAAGATCGCCGTGAGACGCCCGAGAACTCACACCAGGCGACTACCAAACACTCATTTTGGTGCTTTGGAGCACTCATTTTGTCGCTTAGGGACACTCATTTTGTCTTCATTGCAACCCAGCGGCAGAAACGATGGCTTAGCCTCAACCAAGGAGGCGCCGATCCTGGTAGATCAAAATACATAGGGGAACGGGACGAAAACAGTCGTATGGCTCTCTGAGGGCGCTCCGGGTCTGAATGTGCGAGACCCATCTCGACGCAGTGGCTAGTCCTGTTCTGGAATCAAAGATTGGGGAACGCTGTGAAGATTTGGAACCTATTAAGAATGGCACTTGGATGTTTTCTTGCCGTCGCGATTTTGACACCGAATGCGGCTACGGCTGCGACGGCTCAAGAAGCGAACGTCGAGCAACGGGCCGAAACTGCCCTAGAGGCGCTGGATCGCGTGTTGCCCGTCGATCAACCCGTTCATGCCGCAAGCTCAGAGCCTGACGGCACTCGGTTTCTGGCTGAGCTCACCGACACCGGTGCGCTTTCAAAGGCCTCGGGACACAGCATCGAGCTCCGATTTGTTGATGGGGCGGCAAGAGGGAAGCTCGCGGGAAACCAGAAGCGCGCAGTTTATGGTGCCAGCGGCAATGCCGTGAATTTTGCGGCTTCCGCAGATGGTGGGCGTTTCGCAGCCTACGCGATCATTCACGGTTCTGGTTCTCAAGGCTCGTTCGAGTACGAGTTCTTCGTTGATGGGGCCCCTGCGACTCTGGCTAAAGGATCCACTGGGCAAGTCCTTTTGAAGGATGCATCCGGGAGGTTGATGAACACGATTTCGCCTGCTTGGGCTGTCGACGCCACCGGTAAACAACTCCCGACGTTTTACAGCATCAGAGGCAACGTCCTCACTCAAACCGTTGAGCTCCGGGCTGCGTCGTATCCGGTAGTGGCAGATCCGGCGCTTAGTTGCGATTGGGCGTTGTGCACCCAGCAACTGAATAAGAATGAGACAAGTACTGTTGCCAACGTCGGAGGCGGCAACGCAGGAGCGTTTGGTGCGATGTGCGCCCTCGCGATGCCGTGGCTGGGTGTTGCGTGCCTGACATATGGGCTGGCGATTTGGAATACATCCGTGCACGCTCGTGACACGGGGCGGTGCTTGGGTATTTAATATGTGGGAACTGGCATGCAGGTTGTATGGCCGGTCATCTACAACGGCCCAAACTGCAGGTAGGAGGCCTCCATGCAAAAGAAAGATTACCAAGCCACTCTCGCCACGGGGTGGACCGGTTTGATTTTCTGGGTTCTTATGGCTGCTTGCATCTTCCTTCCTTGGTTGCCTGCCGTGCAGTCGATCCCGGGTGCCGTTGCGGGGCTTGTCATAGTGTCGGTTGGATACGCCTTTATCGTAGTTCCCTTGATCGTCAGCAGCGGAAACCCCGACTCGGGAAGGAGCCGCTGACCGTTCCAAAGCGTCTTCGGATAGGCAGCGCCCGTCACCTTCTCTGTGAAGGTGACGGGCGCCGTCGTTTTGTTTAACGGTTGGACAGCCCGGCGAACGTTGCAAGGACCGGCGCTCGCTCACATCTAGTGAGCGAGCGCTTGCCGTTCGGGCGCCATATATCCGAGCGAGCGTTTGCCGTTAAGGCCCCATAGGTGAGCGAGCGTCGCTGGGGGGAGGGGTGCCACGGTGGCGAGAGCTTGTGGCGCGATTCGAGAGTTTGTTAGTATGTCAGGACAAACTATCGAAGGAGAGCAGATGCCCCTCGTCCGCATTGATGTCAACAAAGGCCGCACGCCGGAGCAGCTCGGTGAACTCAGCCAGCGAATCCACGACGCCATCCTCGCCGAGTACGGGATCCCCGAGCGCGACTACTTCCACATCATCACCGAGCATCCCCGGGGCCAGATTGTTGCCCAGGATGCCGGCCTGGGTTTCGAGCGAAGTTCCGGTGTGGTCATGATCCAGATATTCACCCAGGGTGGTCGGAGTCGCGAAGCCAAGCAGTCCTTGTTCGCCGCGGTCGCCGCCCGGCTCGGCGAGATTGGTGTCGCCGGCGAGGACGTCTTCCTGGGGTACGTCGAAAACACTGCCGATGACTGGTCGTTCGGCTTTGGCCGCGCCCAGTATGTCACTGGCGAGCTCGCCGTTCCTGCACGGTAACTCCGGCGTTTTGGAGCGGATTCACACCCGAATCACCGCGTAGTTTAGGCCGTTACGTTTCGTTGTAAATATGTCAGTACAAACCTTTGACAGGACATGAATTCTGGTGCAAAGTAGTGGTTGTGGCCCCGCTCACTGCGGGCCGGCAAAAGCACCGGAGCTCTCACCGTCCCGCAAGAAGAGTTCACTACAGAAAGGTCCGCGATCACCGTGACCCACGAACTGCTCACCATCGGGCGCATCAGCGTTGATATCTACCCGAACGACATCGGTGTGGGACTGGAGGACGTGCAGTCCTTCGGCAAGTACCTTGGCGGCTCGCCGTCGAATGTGGCTGTTGCCGCCGCCCGCCACGGACGCCGCTCCGGCGTGATTACGCGGACGGGCGATGACCCGTTCGGCATCTACCTGCACCGCGAGCTGCGCAAGTTCAAGGTCGACGACGGATTCGTCACCCCCGTGCCGGGCCTTCAGACACCGGCCACGTTCTGCGCGATCCAGCCCCCGCACGACTTCCCGCTCTACTTCTACGGACGGTTCCCCACCGCGCCGGACCTGCAAATCAAGGCCGAGGAACTCGACCTCGAAGCCATCAAGAACGCAGGCATCTTCTGGTCCACCGTGACCGGCCTCTGCCAGGAACCGAGCCGTTCGGCCCACCTCGCGGCCCACGAGGCCCGCCCCCGCACCGGACTCAAAGAGGGCCAGTACACCATCCTGGACCTGGACTACCGGCCGATGTTCTGGGCGTCCGAGGACGAGGCCCGGACAGAGGTCGCCAAGATCCTGCCGCACGTCACGGTGGCCATCGGCAATGACAAGGAATGTGCCGTCGCCGTGGGTGAAGGAACCCCGGACGAGCAGGCCGATCGCCTCCTGGCGGCCGGCGTCGAGATCGCCGTCGTCAAGCTCGGCCCCGAAGGCGTCATGGCCAAGACCCGCACGGAACGCGTTGTCTCTGCGCCGGTCCCGGTGGAGACCGTCAACGGCCTGGGCGCGGGCGACTCTTTCGGCGGCGCCTTCTGCCACGGCCTGCTGTCCGGCTGGCCTTTGGCCCAGGTCCTGGACTACGCGAACGCCGCGGGCGCGATCGTCGCCTCCCGCCTCTCGTGTGCCGACGCGATGCCGACGCCGGAGGAAGTCACCTCGTTGCTCGCCGAACGCGGCCGCCTGACGCCGGCCGGCGCCGCCGGCACCGACGCAGCAGCTTCCCACGCAGCAGTTTCCGAAGGAGCAACACGTTGAGCTTCAATGATGACCCCCGCCGTTACGAGCACTTGAGTGCGATCCGGCTGGAAGATCCCGACGCCGTTGCCCGCGCCGCCGCCGCACGTCGCCGCCACCCGGGGCTCAAGTACGGCTCCCAGAACTTCATCGTCGCGGCCGACCACCCGGCTCGCGGCGCCCTGAGCGTCGGTTCGGACCCGACAGCGATGGCTGACCGCCGGACCCTGTTGGACCGTTTGCAGATCGCTTTGGCGAACCCCGCCGTCGACGGCGTGCTCGCGAGCCCGGACATCATGGACGACCTGCTCCTGCTCGGTGCGCTGGAAGGCAAGCTCGTCTTCGGTTCGATGAACCGCGGCGGCCTCGCGGGGCTGGTCAACGAGATCGACGACCGTTTCACGGGGCACACCGCAGCCGCCCTGGACGCCCTGGGCGCCGACGGCGGAAAGATGCTCACCCGGATCTGCCTCGGGGACCCGGACACCGCCAACATCCTGGAAGCCACGGCCAAGGCGGTGGACTCCCTCGCGGCGCGCAAGCTGATCGCCATGGTGGAGCCTTTCCTGTCTGTCCGCGAGGCGAACGGCAGGGTCCGCAACGATCTTTCCCCGGATGCCGTGATCAAGTCGATCGCGATTGCCGAAGGCCTGGGTTCCACGAGCGCCTACACCTGGATGAAGCTGCCGGTGGTGGCGGAGATGGAGCGCGTCATGGCGGCCACCACGCTTCCCACAGTCCTGTTGGGCGGGGATCCGGACGCGGGCCAGGACGAGGTCTTCGCGAGCTGGCAGGCCGCCCTTGCCCTGCCGGGGGTCCAGGGATTGACTGTGGGACGGACCCTTTTGTATCCCGCCGACGGCGACGTGGCCGGGGCCGTTGCAACCGCCGCCTCGCTCTTGAAGACGCCAGAGCTGCTGAAGACACCTGCGAAAGTATCGGAGTAAGAGTAATGTCAACGCGCAGAATGACGGTCGCCCAGGCGGTTGTCGAGTTCCTGTCCAAGCAGTACACGGTGGACACCGTCGGCGGGAGCGAGTACCGGGAACGCCTGATCCCGGGCACCTTCGGGATCTTCGGACACGGCAACGTTGCCGGTGTGGGCCAGGCCCTCAAGCAGTACCAGCAGCTCGATCCGAGCATCATGCCGTATTACCAGGGCCGCAACGAGCAGGCCCAGGCGCACCAGGCTGTCGGCTACGCCCGGCACACCCGCCGCCGCCAGACGTTCGCGATCAGCACCTCGATCGGCCCGGGTTCCTCGAACCTGCTGACCGGTGCGGCGCTGGCCACCACCAACCGGCTGCCGGTGCTGCTGCTGCCGTCCGACACCTTCGCCACCCGGGCCGCGGACCCGGTGCTGCAGCAGCTCGAGCTGCCCTACGCCTACGACATCACGGTCAACGACGCCTTCCGTCCGCTGTCCAAGTTCTTCGACCGGGTGTCCCGGCCCGAGCAGTTGTTCTCGGCGTTCCATCACGGCCTGCGCGTCCTGACGGACCCGGCCGAGACCGGCGCGGTGACCATTTCGCTGCCGCAGGACGTCCAGGCCGAAGCCTTGGATGTCCCGGAGGAGTTCCTTGCCGAGCGTGAATGGCGGATCCGCCGCCCCGAAGCCGACGACGACGACATCCGCCGCGCCGCCGAGGCCATCCGTGCCGCCAAACGGCCGCTCATCATCGCCGGTGGCGGCGTCCTTTACGCCTTCGCCAACGAGGAACTCGCCAAGTTCGCCGAACTGACCGGCATCCCGGTGGGCAACACCCAGGCCGGCGTCGGCGTGCTCCCGTGGGACCACCAGTTCTCGCTCGGAGCCATCGGCTCCACGGGCACGACGGCGGCGAACGCCATCGCTGCCGAAGCTGACTTGATCATCGGCATCGGTACCCGATACGAGGACTTCACGACGGCGTCGCGCACTGCTTTCCAGAACCCCGACGTGAAGTTCGTGAACATCAACGTGGCCGCGATTGACGCGTACAAGCACGGCACCGTGCTGCCGATCGTCGCCGATGCCCGCAAGGCCCTCGTCAAGCTCAACGCAGCCCTCGGCGGCTACCGTGTCGGCGGCGATCTCGAGCAGAAGATCGCGGCCGAGAAGAAGCGCTGGGACGGGATCGTGGATGAGGCCTTCGACACCCGGCACACGCCGCTTCCGGCGCAGAACGAGATCATCGGAGCCACCAACCGGGCCATGGACGAGCAGGACGTCGTCATTTGCGCCGCCGGTTCCCTGCCGGGTGACCTGCACAAGATGTGGCGCGTCCGGGACCCCTTCGGCTACCACGTGGAATATGCCTACTCGTGCATGGGTTACGAGATCCCCGGTGGCCTGGGCGTCAAGCGCGCCGCGTTGGCCGAGGCTGCTTCGGGCGGCAAGGACCGCGACGTCGTGGTCATGGTGGGGGACGGCTCCTACCTGATGATGCACACCGAATTGGTCACCGCCGTCGCCGAACGCATCAAACTGATCGTGGTCCTGATCCAGAACCACGGCTACGCCTCGATCGGCTCGCTCTCCGAGTCGCTGGGCTCGCAGCGCTTCGGCACCCAGTACAGGGTCCTGGACAAGGAACAGCACTCCTTCGACGCCGGCGAGAACCTGCCCATCGACCTGGCCCTCAACGCCGAGTCCCTCGGTGCGAAAGTCATCCGGATCGAACCGGGCGAGAAAGTCATTGCCGAACTGGAACAGGCCATCCGCGACGCGAAAGCCGCCCCGGAAGAGACCGGACCGATCGTCATCCACGTCGAATCGGACCCCTTGCTGGACGCGCCAAGCTCCGAATCCTGGTGGGACGTTCCCGTTTCGCAGGTCTCCGAACTCGAATCCACCCAGCAGGCCTACCAGATCTACACCGACCACAAGAATCGCCAGCGCAAGCTGCTCGGCTAAACCCCAAGCTCTCTTCAAAGCCACAGACCTCTTCAAGCCACAGACAAGGAAGTCCGCACATGTCGACGACGACCACCCTGACAACCATCAAGCATTTCATCAACGGTGTTGAGACCCCCGGCGCAGGTGACCGGAGCCAGCCGGTGTACAACCCGGCCACCGGTGCCGTGTCCGCCCAGCTGCGGCTCGCGAACCGGGCGGACCTGGACGCCACGGTCGC
>NZ_JBHVTT010000016.1:0-125703 GCF_042884555.1 Arthrobacter sp. NPDC058127
AGCCCCGCGGCACTGATTCCGAGCGTTTTCAGGATGGTGCGGCGTCCAGGGCCAGCATTGTGGGCCGACTGGAACGGGTCAAGTTGCGCTGCCATTTCTCTCCCTTGAAAGCGTGGTGCCTGTGAGTTGTCTCACGTAGAACTCGACTATAACCGCTCAAAAGAGAACATGAAAGAACTAAAAGTAACAATATCTTGGGTAAAAGTAACAATATTTTGGATAGCGGAAGTGCAAAACTCGAACGAGGAGGGTGGGGTCCTGCCCGCACATTAACCGACGACGCCGACTCTTCCGGCTTCCAGGTCCACGGCGAGTCGGCGGCAAGGCTGCACCTTGCCGATCTTCCGCAGGTTCCGCCTTGATTCCCGCCCGTTCAAGCAGCGACTGACGAGCTTAGTTTTGACGAAAGGTCTTGACAATCCGCGTGGCGTGTTCTCTTATGAGTGAGTTCGTTCGAATCATGTTTTTTTATGTGAGAGTTCGTTCAAGGTGTCGGATCAGTGAAGGTTTCCCTGCGGGGCTCTGCCTGATTCGGCTGCTCTGGTCACTCGCCGCCCCCCCGCGAAAAGGACGCAGCCGAAGCACCACTTCTGGCCCGGTCACCTACCGTTCAGTGTGATCCGATTGAAATGAGGAACAATGATGTTTCGATATCGCAAGGCGCTCAGCTCCGTCTTATTGGCCGGCCTCACCGCACTCGTCCCGATGGGGAACGCCCTTGCGGCGCCCGCCGCCATCGTCACAGGCGCGGCCTTGAGCGACGACACCGGCCGCATGGTCCAGGCACACGGCGCCGGGATCACCAAGGTGGGCGACACCTACTACATGGTCGGCGAGGACAAGGAGGCGGGCCAGACCTTCACCGCGGTCTCCTGTTACTCCTCCAAGGACCTCACCAGCTGGCACTACGAGGGACACTCCCTGACCCTGCAGGCCAGTGGCGACCTCGGACCGAACCGGGTGGTCGAACGTCCCAAGATCATCTACAACGACACCACCCACCAATACGTCATGTATTTCCACGCCGACGACCCTGGGTACCAGGAAGCCCGCGTCGGAGTCGCCACCAGCCCCACCCCGTGCGGCCCCTACGCCTACCACGGCAGTTTCCGGCCGCTCGGCTTCCAGAGCCGAGACATGGGTCTGTTCAAGGACGACGACGGCACCGCCTACCTGCTCACCGAGGACCGTGCCAACGGCCTACGCATCGACAAGCTCTCCGCAGACTACCTGTCCGTCGTGAGCAGCACCGCCCTCGTCGGCGACTACGAGGCACCGGCCATGGTGAAGGTCAACGGCCGCTACATGCTGTTCGGCTCCCAGCTTACCGGCTGGTCCACCAACGACAACGTCTACGCCACCGCGACCTCCCCCGCCGGGCCGTGGACCAGCTTCAGCAACTTCGCCCCCGCTGGTTCCCAGACCTTCAACTCACAGCTCTCCACCATCGTCCCGGTAACCGGCACGCAGGGCACCAGCTACATGTACGTCGGTGACCGCTGGCAAGCCGACGACCTCTTCCACTCACCGCCCGTCTGGCTGCCCATCGAGCTCGACGGCACCACGGCCAAGCTCAACTGGTACGACAGCTGGAGCCTGGACGCCGCCGCCGGCACCTGGTCCCCCCAGGGTGCCGCCATAACCTACACGGCCGTTGGTGCGCTGGTCGGTATCGGTTCGGGTCGTTGCCTTGACGTCCCGGGCGGTTCCACGGCCAACGGGATCCTGGAAGACATCTGGGACTGCAACGGCGGCGCCAACCAGCAGTGGAACGCGACGGCAGCGGGCGAGCTCCGCATTTACGGTGGCAGCAAGTGCCTTGATCTCCTCAACAACGCGACCGCTCCCGGATCGAGCGTGGGCATCTGGGGTTGCAACGGCGGAACCAACCAACAATGGACCACGAACCCCGACGGAACCATCGTGTCCAGATCCTCCGGTCTCTGTCTCGACGTCACAAACCAAAACACCGCGAACGGCACTTCAGTGAAGGTCTGGACGTGCAATGGCGGAACCAACCAACAATGGAGACGCAACTGAACGCAACCCATAAGGCGGCAAATGGCCAGGCAACATCCGGCGCAATCCAGATCGTTTCGACCGGGTCACTGATTTCCAACTGCGCCCCGCCGCTGTTGCCGCTGCAACCATAGTTTCCCCTCACGGGAGAGGGGCCCGGCGACCAGAACTGCTCCCGGAAGGTGGACGGAGAAATCTAATCCATCCTCCGGGAGCAGTTCACGCCGTACCGGGAGGGATTGCCATTGTGGTCGCCTAATGGGCGTCGGAGTTTCTTGCCGTCCTCCTTCGACGATCCTCGAGCGATGCGGTTCAGCGTCAGGCCGGGGCCAGTTGGGTGCCACGCTTCCGCCATCCCGAACGAACCGTCGAAGGCCACTGTCGGAATCCGTGCGGTGAGGTCCCGGGTCCGGCCCTCCATGGTCAAGCTGGGTGCTGTGACCAAGTTGACTGCATAGTCGGATTCCCGTGGACCCTAGCGGAATTCTTGCGCCGGTATCCGAGTTCTTCGAGCGCCTGGACCACATGGTGCAAGGTGTCCTGACGAAAGTTGGGATGGTTGCTGAGGACGCGGGAGACCGTCTGGGCGGAAACACCTGAAGCCCGTGAGGAGGGCGGGCCTCCACAATTTCTCCGCCTGGGCCAGGATCTCTGTCCGGGAGGCGGTCAGATGGGTCGGCTGCGCCACCAGCTTGTCACTGCCAGAGTGTCGTTAGCCGCTGTATTTTGAACCAGAGATGGAGCAAGAACCTCGTGCTCCCATCGTCTAGTTTCAGCCCCGACGACTGCTGAAATTGGCCCAGCTGGTAATAGACGGTGGTTCTATGCATGTGTAGAACCTCGGCGGTCCTCGCGGCGCTGCCCGCGGTATCGAGAAAGACTTCGACTAGTCGGAGCGTCTCGGGAGAGTATGCAGTTGAAAGTCTGCGTAACTCTTCGGGGACGATATCGACGTCTAGCTTTTCAACGTGCAGAGCCGCCAGGAGGGTTGCCGGGCCCAGAGAAGACCATACACCGACGCCAAGACCTTCAGCCTTTGCCGTCTTGGCAGCGGCCACGGCTTGTCTAAATGAAATGTGGACGGACCCAAGGCCATTAGCAGGAGCCCCGACTCCAATCACCCAGGCGTTTCCACCTTCGCTACCCCGGAGAAGGCTCACCTGCTTTTGGATGTCACGTGCCATGGCCTCTGCGGCAGCCTGCCTCAACACCTTTTCACTTCCCAGCACAACAAGCGCTCCGTCGCTGACGGGAGCAAAGAGGTAGGTCTCCCTCAATCTCGGAGCCATGACACGGTTCACTTCGTCTCGGCTGAATGGCTCCGCTTGAGATGGCGATGAGGGGCTTCCTTGAGCCGGAACTATAAGCACTGCCGTGAAGTAGCGGGTTTTTGTGAAAAGACCGAGACCATTCAATTTCCTGCTCGCGTTGTCTCGCGAATCGATATCTTCTGCGACGAGGCTACGGGCGAGCGTCTCTCGTTGCCGTTCCTCTTGCCTTTCATGCTCTGCGAGCTGGGAGAGAACATCGGCTATGTGCGTAGAGGTTTCGATGGATGCAGCCATCTCCTCGGGGTTGAGGTCCGTTTCGGCGATTATCCATACGTAGCCGAGCAACTGATGGCGGGACCAGAGCGGAAGAACGAGTCTTCGCTTCAGTCCAAGTGTTTCGTCTCCATCCATGTATTTGGGTTCGCGCCAAGATTTGATCCCGTGTCCGGTCAGGTACTCAAGCATGCGGCCGGTCACCCGTCGTTCGACAAGGGATTGGGTGCGGGCGCGATCTTCATCGCCGTAATGGCTGCTGTACACGATTAGACGGATCTCGGCATCGTCTACAGCGATTGACCTTTGGAGTGTATGACCGAGCGAGTCAACGAGATTCTGGAGCGCACTGACCATACTCAAATTCTCCTCCGCCTCGTCCAGAGACGAATGGGACCAATCGGGGTTAGATGTTGTACATCCTATGCTTTCCCGCGCGTTATGAATCCAGTAAACGGAAAGACCAATCAGTGGCCGCCAGCAGGGTCGAAAGGGCACTTCCTGGCTACAGCTGGTCGTCGGGTGGCGTTCCGGCCTGACCTCTTGCGCAGGCTTGTACTGATGTCAGAAATTGGCCTCCAGCCTCCGACATTTGCACGTCGAAAAGCTCTCGGTCCGCGAGGAAGATAGAGGAACGCCATCATTTTTCTTCCTTCGATGTCAGTCCCGCGGTCTTCAGCCGAGGCTTGGCAGAAGAGAAGTTTCCCAACATATTCGGACACGGCACGGCCAGCACCAAAGTCAACAGACCTGTTTACGCCTCCGTTTCCGGCTCAGCATGAGGACAGCCCATGATCAATACGCTCACGAAAAACGCCCAGGAAATATCTCTGGTTACACTGGGGTCCGACCCGATCACCATTGAAGAATTTGTTGCGGTTGCCCGTTACAGAGCACGCATAGAATTTTCCGCCGAATATGACGGCCGCGTACGCCGGTCCCGTACCTTGATTGAGAAATTTCTGCAGGAAAACCGGCTTATCTACGGTGTCACTACCGGCTTCGGAGACAACGTCACGGAGGTAATCGCCCCTGAAGACGCCGAAGCTCTTCAGCGCAACATAGTCTTATCGCACGCGGTATCCGTGGGCCAACCCCTGCCTGAAGAAATTGTCCGGGGCGTTCAACTGATGATGCTTGTTGGGCTGGGTCAAGGCTTTTCTGGCATCAGCATCGGCACGCTGGCCCTCATCCGCGACCTTCTGAACCACAACATCACCCCTTACGTTCCGGGTGACGGGTCGGTTGGCTATCTGGCGGTCGAAGCACACATGGCCATGGTGCTGATCGGGGAGGGACGAGTGTGGGTCGCGGGCGAGGTTGTTTCAAGCGCAGACGGTCTGCGGGCCGCAAACCTCGAACCCGTCGCGCTTGGCTGTAAGGAAGGATTGTGCCTGACCAACGGCACCCATTCCGTCACTGCCATCGCTGTATTGACCGCTTACGATGCAGTGCGCGCCGCCACCGTCTCGGACCTGATCGCCGCAATGTCACTGGAGGCTCTTAAAGGGACCATCAAGGCATTCGACCCGCGCCTACACGCCATGAAAAAGCATCCGGAGCAACAAGCGGTCGCCGCCAACGTCCGCAAAGTACTCGCTGGCAGCGCTGAAACAGAGGCGCGAGCTGACTACCGCGTGCAGGACACCTACAGTCTTCGAGGCATCCCCCAGATTCACGGCGCCGCCAAAAGGGCCATCAAGGACGCCGTCGCTGTGATCCGGGATGAACTGCATTCGGTTGGCGACAACCCGGTCATCATCCCGGAAGGACAGGATGGCACGGCACTGATGGGAGCCAACTTCGACAGCACGTTTGCAGGTCTTCAGTCAGATCTTCTCAGTATGGCGATGACCGTTATCGCCAAGGTCTCCGAGCGGCGAACCGACCGAATGCTCAATAGCGCGTTCAGCGAGCTTCCGGCGTTCCTCGCCCCAAACCCTGGCCTGAACAACGGATACATGATCGCTCAATACACGGCCGCGGCCCTGTACATGGAGATGAAGGCCTTAAGCCTTCCCGCTTCGATCGATTCGGTGCCCACGAGCGCTAACCAAGAGGATCCGGTCAGCAACGCCTACCTGGCAGCCATGCAGGCCTATACGGCCGCGGGGAAACTGCGTTACGTATTGGCGATAGAACTCATGTGCGCGGTTCAGGCCAGCGAACTGGGGGATGGCCTGGCGAGCTCACCAGTTGTCCAGGCCATCCAAGCAGCGATCCGAAAAGAGGTCCCGACGGCGGTATCCGACCGCTTCTTCGGCGACGACATCGAGCGAATTGAACGCCTCCTGTTTGACGGCCAGATCCTCCGCATCGTGGAGGAGAACGTTGGCGAGCTCGCATTCTGACTTCGCCGACATGGACCCCGGTCCGCCTTCAGGCATCCGCGGGGCCGACGGTCCTGAAATACGTTCTACTGATCCCCAATTCCCACTACAAAGGGCAAACCATGCCGATCCACCACAAATTTCCCATTAGTCTCATCACAGTCATCGCCTGCGCGGCGCTGACCCTGACAGGCTGCACCACCGCCTCCCAACAAGGCAACGGAACCCCCAGCGGAATGGCCAGTTTTGATCCCGCAACCGTGGCGAAGGATGACACACTCGCCAACGCCGTTCCGGCCTCGATCAGAAGCAAAGGAGTTTTGACTTTTGGCTCAGATACGTCGTATGCGCCAGCCGAATTCCTCGGTGGCCCGGACGGTCAGACGCCCCAAGGGTACGACGTTGACCTGGCGAAGGCCATCGGCTCCACCTTAGGCCTGAACGTCAAGGTCCAGACCGCTGAGTTCACCAGCATCCTGCCTGCCTTGGGCCCCAAATATGATTTAGGTATCTCATCTTTCGGAATCACCCCCGAGAGGCTTGAAGCTGTCAACTTTGTTAGCTACTTCAACGCCGGCACCCTGTGGGCGGTACAGAAGGGCAACCCCAAGAAGTTTTCCCTCGACGATGTCTGCGGGAAGTCTGTTGGCGTGCAGACCGGCACCACTCAAGAAAATCCCGACATCTCCGGCCGGTCCAAGAAGTGCACCGATGCTGGCAAACCGCCTATTAACGTCGTCACCCTGAAGACCCAGACGGATATCACCACCCGCTTGATGAACGGAGGCATTGACGCGATGAGCGCCGACTCTCCCATCATCCGTTATGCACTTTCACAGACCGGTGACCGGTTGGAAACCGTCGGCAATGAATACGATGACGCGCGGCAAGGCATTGCGGTGGCCAAGAACGACCTGGCCCTGGCCGATCTAATCAGCCAGGCAATGAACAAACTGATTGGCGACGGAACCTACAAGAAAATACTTGACACCTGGAACAACTCCGAGGGAGCCATCACCAAGGCCGAAGTGAATCCGGCGGCAGCACATTGAATCTTCCCGAAACAGTCGCCACCCTTCGCCCCCCGATTCTTAAGCGGGCCGAACCTCAACCTATCAACGCGGTTCCGGTTCGTCACCCCGGGCGGTGGGCTGGCGCCACCATTATTCTGTTGTTCCTTACTCTCGTCGCACAGAGTCTGGTCACCAATGTGAACTTCCATTGGGACATAGTCGGCTCGTATATCCTTGACACCCTGGTTGTTCAGGGCATTGGGTGGACTTTGTTGCTGACGGTCCTGTCCATGATCCTGGCGATTCTTCTAGCCATCCTGCTGGCATTCATGCGCCAGTCGGACAACCCGCTGTTCCGCTACGCCAGTTGGTTCTGGGTCTGGTTTTTCCGAGGCACCCCCGTTTACACCCAACTCGTGTTCTGGGGCCTGATCTCCACGCTCTACCCAAAGATCAGCGTGGGAGTCCCCTTCGGCCCCGAGCTGTTCCTCCTCACCACCCAGGACCTCATCAACGCCGGCGTTGCTGCCGTGCTTGGCCTCGGACTGAACGAATCGGCCTATCTGGCCGAGATCTTCCGGGCAGGCCTGAGGGCCGTGGACAACGGCCAGATGGAAGCCGCCGAAGCGCTTGGCATGCGGAAGTCCAAGATCATGTGGCGCATCATCCTGCCCCAGGCCATGCGCATCATCGTCCCGCCCACCGGCAACGAAACCATCGGCATGCTCAAAACTACGTCGCTGGTTCTGGCCGTTCCATTCACCCTTGACCTGACATTCGTCACGAACGGCATCGCCAACCGGACCTACCTACCCATCCCGCTCCTGATCGTGGCAGCAATCTGGTACCTGTCCATCACCAGCCTCCTGATGGTGGGCCAGCACTATATTGAACGACACTTTGGCAAGGGTGTGGATAACCTGGTTCCCGCGCCGGTGAAAGCAGCCCAGACAATGACCGCGACAAACACCACGCCCACCAGCATTCCGAAAGAAGGGGGCGAGAAATGAGGTCCATGAGGAACGATTCGCTGAAAAAGCAGGCATCCATCACCACCCGGAAACCGCTGGTGCGGATCGAAGGCCTCCACAAGTACTTCGGTCCCCATCACGTGCTCCGCGGCATCGACCTCACTGTAAACCAGGGCGAGGTGTCCGTTGTCATCGGGCCGTCCGGTTCCGGCAAGTCAACGATGCTCCGCTGCGTGAACCTTCTCGAAACCATCAGCGCCGGCCGCATCTCCGTGGGCGACCAGCTGATCGGCTACCGCGAAGTCAACGGGCGCCTCCACGACCTGAAGGTCAGGGAGATCGCCGCGCAGCGCCGGGAAATCGGCATGGTCTTCCAACGCTTCAACCTGTTCCCGCACAAGACCGCCCTGTACAACGTCATGGAAGCGCCCGTGCAGGTCAAGGGCAAATCCAAGAGCGACGCCAAGAAGGCCGCCCTCGAATTGTTGGACCGGGTGGGCCTGGCGGACCGCGCCAACCACTACCCGGCCCAGCTTTCCGGCGGCCAGCAGCAACGCGTCGCGGTCGCCCGGGCCCTGGCCATGGAACCGGAGCTGATGCTCTTCGACGAGCCCACCTCCGCACTTGACCCCGAACTCGTGGGCGACGTGCTCAACGTGATGAAGGACCTGGCCAAGTCCGGCATGACCATGATCGTGGTGACACACGAGATCGGCTTCGCCCGCGAAGTCGGCGACCGCCTGACCTTCATGGACGGAGGTGTGGTGGTGGAATCCGGTGACCCCCGCGAAATCATCGCCAACCCGCAGCACGCCCGCACCAAGGAATTCCTGGGAAGAGTGCTTTGACCTAGGGCACTAACTGCGAACGCTACCGATCCGTTGATAGCAGACAACGCGAACGCAATGACGCCCGCTCAGGTGGTTACAGCTGCCCGGATTCCAGAACACTCGGTGATTCGCAAGGCTGCACTCGAACGATGATTTAGGGCGCGGCGGGACCAAGTCGCCCTGCTTCAGGCATCGACTCAAGGTGCCAGACTCACGACATAGCCTCTTCTGGAGTCCGGCACGCTCTTAGAGCCACCATCAGGGCATCGTTTCATCAGGGCACACCGGACTTTGGCGACCGGGCGGAGTCGTTGAAGTCACTGTCCAGCGCCTTTTGAATCCCCATACACCTCACTTTTTCAACCATAGAAGGGTATTTTCATGAGCGAATTCACGGACCAGAAGGCCCCTGGGCCGGCGCGCGGAACCGGGGCCGGTGCCCCGTTGATGAGCATCGGTCGGCGGCACGCCCGCCGATTCCGGCCACTCGCCTTGCTCCTCGCGCCGTTGGTGGTTGTCATGGCCGCGTGCGGAGCGAACGAGGGCGGCAACACCGCCCCAACCTCTTCCACAAGCTCCATTGCAACCGAAGGTACGAGCCCCACGCTGGCAAGCAAGCTCGTGTTCGGGTCGGGCACGGAATGCCCGACCGAGCGGTACTGCCTGGCTGGGCTCGAGAAGACATATGGTCTCAAGTTCAAACAGTTCATCGTGACTGATCCCGGTGGTGCCAAGACGGCGGCAGCGCTTCAGTCGGGCAAGATCGATGGCGGTGTCTTATTCACCACAGACCCTCGGCTGTCCACCGGAGATTTCGTCCTATTGAAAGATGACCATCACCTTCAGCCCGCCGAAAACGTCACCCCGGTCCTCGGTGGAGCCCTCGCTGCCGCCCATGGCAAGGACTTGGCCGCCACCATCGATGCGGTTAGCGCGGTTCTGTCTAACGAGGCACTGACGAAATTGAACGGACAAGTGATGACCGGCACGACGTCCGAGGCCGCGGCCGCAGCCTTCCTTCGTGACAAGGGGCTGGCAGGTTCCTCCGCCGCCGCTCCACGTACGGGACCGACCATCGTCGTCGGATCGGCCAACTTCGAATCGAGCTCGACCTTGGCCCAGCTGTACGGTCAGGCGCTCCGCGGGGCGGGCTTCCCGGTCGAGCTCAAGCTAGCCATCGGCAATCGGAATACCTACTTTCCGATGATCACGAGCGGCCAGATCGGGCTGTTCCCGGAGTATGTCGGTAGCCTCCTGGGTTACCTTGATCATGATGCTCCGGGGATCTCGGACACCGCGGAGGCACACGACGCCCTTGCCAAGATGTTGAAGAGCTCAGGTCTCCTTGCACTGAATCCTGCGCCTGCCCAGGACCAGAACGGCATTGTCGTCACCAAGGAAACCGCCAATCGTTACGGGCTGACCAAGGTGAGCGACCTTGGGAAACCGGCACGCTGAATTCGTAGGGCGTCCCGTGCGGGTAAGAGTCGAGCCGCTAGGGCGGACTCACTCCTTTGTCAGCAGTGAGAGCCCTGCCGACACCCATGGGTCGGGTTCAACGATGCTGGTGCCGTTGCGTGGCCAAGGGATGGTCCTGCGGGAAGTTTGATCGGTGTCTTGTAGTTCCGTTCTGACTGATGGGCAGTTGGCCTTGGTCTTGGGACAGCCCGCATCCGTGCGGACCGGAGTGGAACCGGGTGGGGACCCGGTTCCACTCCTTCTTTTTTCAACACGCTGGAACCCAAACCCGACGAGGCACGCCAGCCCGGCCGGCCTTCCTTTAGCCGGCCTCCTTCGCGATTCGCACCAGCTCGGCGCCGAACCCGTCCGGCCGCCGTTCCGGCAGCCAGACCGCCCGCAGCGTCCGGGTCAGGTCGAGGCCCTCGACGGCCACCGCGATCAGCTGGTCGGTGGCGAGTTCGGCCGCGACCGCGAGCTCACTGAGCACCGCCACACCGGCGTACGCCTCCGAGCCCATGGGTGCAACGGCCTCACCACCACGACCAGAGCGTCGTGCGCGACCGTAGTGGAGGCGACGGCACGCGAGATCCTGGGCAAGCTTGGCGGCAGCGCGACTACCCGGCGATCTAATCCCTCCCGGCGCAGCCAACGCGGGGTCACTTACAGCCCGTCCCGAGGGACATCATGGGCCGTAAGTGACCCCGCGTTGCTTTTAAGAGCTGTAGCCGAGGGGGTTGTTCTTCTGCCAGCGCCAGTGGTCTTCGCACATTTGGTCCACGGTCTTGGTCGTGGACCAGCTGAGATCCGCCAGGGCGGAGGAGGCGTCGGCCCAGAATGCGGGCAGGTCTCCGGCGCGGCGTCCCGTGATCTCGTACGGCAGCGCGTGGCCCACGGCTTGCTCGAAGGCGTGGAGCATCTCCAGTACGGACGTGCCCTTCCCTGAGCCGAGGTTCCAGCGGTGCACGCCGGGGCGTTCCGCAACGTAGTCGAGCGCGGCGACGTGGCCATCGGCGAGGTCGACCACGTGGATGTAGTCCCGCAGGCAGGTGCCGTCCGGGGTGTCGTAGTCTCCACCGAAGACCATGAGCTTTTCGCGGCGGCCGACGGCAACCTGGGCGATGTACGGGACCAGGTTGTTCGGGATGCCCTGCGGGTCCTCGCCGATCCTGCCGGACGAATGTGCGCCCACCGGGTTGAAGTAGCGCAACAAGGCGATGTGCCAGCGCTCGTCCGCGGCGCCGAGGTCCGTGAGGATGTCCTCGATCTGTTCCTTGGTGCGGCCGTAGGGGTTGTTCGCCCCGATCTCCATCTTCTCGACGTAGGGGATCGGGTTGTGCTCGCCGTACACCGTTGCCGAGGAACTGAAAACGATCGAACGGACCCCGTGCTTGTCCATGGCCCGGAGCAGGTTCAGCGTGCCCACGATGTTGTTGTAGTAGTAATTCAGGGGTTCCTGCACGGATTCGCCCACCGCCTTGAGCCCGGCGAAGTGGATGACGGCGTCGATCTGATGCCGGTCGAACACGGCCTCAACCGCGGGCTCATCCACCAGATCCACCTGATGGAACGCCGCGGTCTTTCCCGCCAGTTCACCGACGCGGCGCAGGGATTCTTCGCTTGAATTCACGAGGTTGTCCACCACGACCACTTCGTGCCCGGTTTCCAACAAGGACAGGACGGTGTGGGAACCGATATAACCGGTGCCACCCGTGACAAGAATTCTCATGAGCTTACTTCTTCGTTGTTGTTTCGAGCGTTCGAGGCGGCTTTCGGGCGGTTTGCGGACCCGGAGTTGGCAGTGGGTCGTGGGAATCGCCGCTGTTTGGCTGATCTCTTCAGTTGCAGTGCGTACCTGAAGCAGTCGAGGATCCATGATAGGGCTAACAGGATCTTGCTCCGGGAGCAGATCCTATTCTCCTCAGAATGCCTGTCCATTGGGCTCCTTAGAGGCGTTGGCGGGCGCACCCATCAAGGAATGCGCCCTCGGGCGGTCACTCGGCAGGCTCTCTCTGGTGAGCGAAGTCGCAGGCGTTTTTGCGCGCCGGGCGCCTTAAGCAGGTCGGGTCAGACAGCAGGGGTTAGGAGGCTGGGGTGCGCATTTTTTTGTCTCCGCGTGCGATTTCACGGATGACTGTGACGGCGGCGCCGCGGGCCCAGTCATCGAAGGTGTGTGACTGGACGACGATCTGGCAATCCAGGGCCGCTCCGAAGGCGTGTTCCTGGAAAGTTCTCCGGATCCTGGCTTCGTACAGGTCGTATTCTGCTACGCCCTCGCCGGCGATGATGACAAGTTCGGGGCCAAGGAGGTTTACGAGGGCTGACAGGGCGGCGCCTATGACATGGCCTGCTTCTTCGAATGCCTCCCGTGCCTTGTGGTCACCGGCGTGGGCCAGGTCAATGGCCTCCTGAAGGCTCAGGCCTTTGTCGCCTGTGGATTTTCGGATCCGTTCGATGATTGACGTCGATGAGGCGATGGTTTCTACGCATCCGCGGCGACCGCAGCTGCAGATCAGGTTTCGCGGGGCGAGCGGAAGGTGGCCGATTTCGCCTGAGACTCCGTGGGCTCCCTCGACGATGTCCCCGTTTGTGAAGATACCGCAGCCGATTCCTTCGCCGATGGTGACGACAGCGAACGAGGAGGCGTCCGCCCCCAGGCCAAACATTTGTTCGGCAACGGTGAACGCCCGGACATCGTTTTCGACCACGACCGCAAGTTGCAGGCGGTCCTCGAGCAGGTCCCGGAGTTTGATGTTCCGCCAACCCATGAGCGCGGAGTGCCGGACGATTCCGTTGTGTGTATCGACATCGCCTGATACCGAGATACCCAGTCCGGTGATGGCGTAGTGCGGCGTCGTCTGCTGCAGGTCGGCTACCGCGGACTGCACCGCGCCGAGCACGTCGTCCACGTTGGCTGACCGGGTGCTGCGGGTCGTGGAAGCGATCCGTTGAGCCGACAGGTCGGTCAGTGTCGCGTATACGGTTTCGGCGGTGACTTTGACGCCGATGACATGGGCGCGGTTGTTGGCGACGACCAGTGGGCTCACCGGGCGGCCCGGGGTCTCCACGCGGTCGGCACCCTGGGTAGCGTGTACGACGAATCCACCGTCCACCAACGGTGTTACCGCTTTCGTTACGGCGGCTTGGGAAAGACCGGTACTTCGGGCAACGTCGATTCGTGCGATTGGCCCGTGGGTGAGGATTTTCTGGAAGACAGAGACACCGGCAGGGGACGTTACCGGGATTCGTTCGAGTTCAATCATCCTTTGAGTCCGCTCGATGAGATGCCGGCAAAGAACTGACGCTGCAGGGCGACGAATACTGCGATCAGAGGCAGCGAAACCAAGAGGGATCCTGCCATGAGCGTTGGGTAGTCGGTGGCGTATTGTCCCTGCAACGTGGCCAGGCCAACAGGCAGTGTCATGGTGTCCTTTGAAGAGGTGACTATTAGTGGCCACAGTAGGTCATTCCAAGAGTACAGCGAAGTCAGGATGGTCAGGGCGGCCAGCGTTGGACCAGTCATGGGGAGCATGACCCGCCAGAAAATCTGCCATGAGTTGGCGCCGTCGAGGCGGGCTGCTTCCTCAAACTCTTTGGGGATACCCAGGAAGGCCTGCCGCATCAGGAAGGTCCCGAAGGCCGAAAACAGCCCGGGCAAGGCGATGGCCGGGAGGGTGTTCAACAGCCCCAGGTCTTTCATGAGGTCGAACTGGGCAATCAGAAAAAGCTGGCTTGGTGCCATGAGCATGAGCAGGAACAGTCCGAAGAGGATATTACGGCCGGGGAAGGCGAATCTCGCGAACCCGTAGGCGGCCAGCGAGCAGATGACGAGTTGACCCAGAACCCGGATGAGGAGGGCCCCGAGAGAGGTCAGAAACATGCCGTCCAGAGGCAATGAGCTGAAGAAGCGGGTGTAGCTATCCCAGTTCAGGGCATCGGGCAGGAGCGTGGGTGGGACGGCACGGGACTCGGCGATTGTTTTGAAGGTGGTCACAAGCTGCCAGATGAAGGGGATGACCATGATGGCCGCCCCAACGATCAGAGCCAGGTGGGCTGCCCAGCGGGCACCGCTTCGCCCCCGGGGTGGCACCGGCCCTGGCACGGCCCTTTTGGAGGTCGAGTGCTTGGAAAGGAGCTGAATGTCACCCATAGAAAACCCATCTGCGCTGAAGTCGGAACTGGATGGCAGTGGCCACCACAATAAGCATCAATAGGACGATGGCGATCGCGGCGCCGAGTCCTCGGTCGTATTCCACGAAGGATTTTTGATAGAAGAGGTACACGATCGTCCTCGAACCTTCCAGAGCCGGGGAGCTTCGGCCGATCATGACATAGATCAAATCGAACATCTGCAGTGAGGAGATGACCGACAGGACCGAGACGAAGAAGATGCTCGGGGACAGCAACGGCAGGGTGACGTGGAAGAACTGCTTGATCGGGCCCGCGCCGTCCAGTTCGGAGGCTTCGAGGAGTTCCTTGGGCATGTTTTGCAGCCCGGCCCCAAGAATTATGATGTTCGTTCCCAGGCTCATCCAAATACCGACAATGGCGACTGCATAGATGGCAACGTCGGGATCGGCCACCCAGCTGGGACCAACGATGCCGATGGTGGAGAGCAACTGGTTCAGAAGGCCGAAGTCCCCGTTGTAGATGTACCTCCACACCATGCCCACCGCGACGGGGAGCGTCACCACCGGGATGAAGTACAGGACCCGGTAGACGTTTTGGCCCCTTTTGACGCTGTTGATCAGCGTCGCGACAATGACCGATGCAGGGATGCCCAGAAGAACGATCAGCGTGTAGATCAGGCTGTGTCCCAGGGCTTGCAGGAACTCGGGGCTCTCGGCGAGGGTCGCATAGTTGTCCAGGCCCGTGAATGTCCCTCCCCCGAAGGGGCCGGTTTTGGACAGGCTGATCAGCAGCGTGTTGGCAAGGGGAACCAGATACAGGGCGGTAAGCCCGATCAGGGCGGGCGCGATAAACGCCAACCCGACCAAGGCTGTCTTACGTTGGGCGCGGGCGGGGCGCTTGTTGGCGCCCCGCCCAGCTATGGCGGTGATCATTCTTTATTCAGTGCCTGATTCATGTCCTGGGCCAGTTCCTTGGCGGCGTTCTGCACGGTTTGGGTCTGCTCCCAGGCGGGTGTCAGGAGCTTGTCTTCCAGTTGGTTCCATACCGGCGTGTTAGCCGAGACAGGATAGACTACTGCGTCCGGGACCTGGTCGATGAAGGACTTAAGGTGGAATTCGGGCATCGCGTCGATCCATCCCTGCTGGGTGTCCTTGTATGCGGGGATGACAGCTCCGGTTGATGCTTGGGTCTTGGCGGCCTCTTCGCTTCCGAGGAACAACAGGAACTTCTTCAGCTCTTCGGGGTGCTTGGACTTGCTGTAACCCACGTTCTGGATGCCGTTGATGATGGTCGCCTTCTTCTCCCCCTTGGGCAGCGAGGTGACATCCACCTTGGACTTCAAGCCGGCGTTTTCGTGGAATCGCTGGGCGTAGAAAGAGCCACCGTAGTACATGGCCACTTTGCCGTTCTCAAACTGGGCGACGGCTTCGGTATCGGCAAACTGCTTCAGGGAGGGCGAGTAGCCGTTCTTGATGAAGTCCACCCAGTACTGGAGGCCGGCTTGGGTTTTCGGATCGTCGTAGCCGGATTTCTTTCCGTCATCGGAGATGACATTTCCGCCGGCCTGGGCGATTGTGTTGTAGAAGCCTTCCTGACGGTTCAGGGGCGCGGCGATGCCGAAGGTTCCGTTCGCTGGGTTGGTCAGCTTCGCTGCTGCGGCCTGGACGTCCTTCCAGGTCCACTGGTCGGTCGGATAGGCGACACCGGCGGCGTCAAAGAGCTCCTTGTTGTACCAGAGGCCGACGGTGTCGAAGTCCTTGGGCAACCCGTATTGGTGGCCTTTATATTTGAAGAGGTCAACGAGGGGTTTGGGGTAGACGCCCATGTCGATGTTGGCTGACTTGATCGCATCATCGAGTGGGAGCAGTTGGTCGTTGGCGGCGTAAACGTGGAAGTTGGTTCCCAGCATCCAGAACGCGTCAGGAGCCGTTCCGCCCTGCGCGCCGACCTGAAGTTTCGTCCAGTAGTCAGTCCAAGGGTTCACTTGAAGTTCGATTTCGATGTTGGGGTTCTTTGCCTCAAACTCGTCGACGAGTTTTTGCATGGTCTCCTTCTGGGACCACACGCCGTAGGTCAGATGTACTTTCTCCCCGGGGGAAGTACTACTTTGGGTCGAACAGCCTGTCAACGCAGCTGCCATTGCGACCGCCGCTGTCGTAGCCGCTAGCCACCTTTTCATAGAGTTCCTTTCATAGATCCGGTCGATGCTGACCGGATGGTTTGTCGTTTAGCCCGGTTGGGTGCAGGCCGTGTCAGTGGGTGATCGTGGGGTCAATCCAGTCGACGTGCGCGGTTTCCCCATCAGGGTCCGGGAGGGTGCGCAGTTCCAGGACGATCGCGTTGCCGGTGACGAGGTCGAAGGACTCTGCGGGATCTCCAGCCCTGAGGCTGAACGTTCGGACGGGGGTACCGTCCAATACGATCAGGGCTGACGCTGATCCCTGCGGGGTCTCGTCGTCGATTCCCACGGCTCCGGCGAAACGGGCAATCTGGCCGCCGAGATGGAAGCTGACGGTGGAAGTGTCGCTGACACCGATACCGGTGGGGTATTGCGTGCCTGCCACCGTGATCGTGTTTCCGTCCCGGGGGTCTCCGCCCCCGTTGGATTCATTGCGTTCCACGGGGCCAACGTCGTTCTGGGCGGTCAGGAAGGGAAGCGCCGACAACTGATACTTTCCCTGCCGGTATGGGGCGAAGACCCTGGCGTGGGAAACCACGGCGACCCCGTCACCGTCGGGGCGTTCGGCGGTGACCACGCAGAGGGCGCCGGGCTCGACGTCGGTGGGAGCCTGGACCGACCAGCGCCCGCCACCGAGATGCGTGACCGTCCACCCGGGGGCAGCCCTCAGCTTTGCATAGAGGTCGGTGAACACCACAGCAGATAGATTGTCTTTCAGGGTTCCGATCTGCGGGGACAGGGCCGGCGGGTCGTTGATCTGACGAGTAGTGGCCTGGAACAGCGCTTCCCCGACCGGGGCGATGATCGCTCCGAATCCTCCGTTTTCGGCAACGGGGATGCTGATCGGGCCGGGGGTGAGGTCCGAGTCAATGTGACGCTCCAGGAGTCCTTCCCTGGTGTCTTGGCGGGCATCTGCCACGATCCATCCTACGTAGGGTCCCTCTACGAGGGTTGATACGTCGACGGTCAGGGTGCGGGCTTCGCCGCTGCTTATGGCTCCGATGAACCAGCGCCTTCCCTGTCGCCGGGCGATGATGGCGTCGGTGTCCGGATGCCCGGACAGGAGGCGTACTTCATCCCAGCTCGGGGCGATTTCGGCGAGGAATCTGTTGGCCAGCGGCCTTTTGCGGTATTCCTCAGGTTCGTCAGCGAAGTGGGTAATCCCCGACTCGTACGCGACGGAGAGGGCAAGTTCGTGCCCGTCACTGGTTTCCCTGTCCGGTGCACTGAAGGTCACCGGGGTGTAGTCCATGGAGCCGACGACGTTGCGGGTGAAGGGCTGGATGACGTTGTGGGCTGCGGTCAGCGGGTTTCCGTAGAAAACGTAGTACTCGGCGCCGCGGATGCCTTCGTAGCTGACTACGTGCGGGTGGCTCTTCGCCCAGCCCCGGGGAATCACGGAGCCATGGAAGTTCACCATCAGACCAAGGTCAGCGGTCTTGGCGATGATGGCGTCATACCACTGGTAACGTTCCTGGGATTCGGATTCCATGAAGTCGACCTTGATACCGGCAACACCCCAGGACCGCCACAGCGTGAGCTTCTCCAATGCCTCGGCGCCGTCGAGGTCTGACCAGGAACTCCAGACGTGGATCTGGATTCCGCGGCAGCTTGCATAGGCGACGAGTTCGGGCATCCACGCGGCATCCCAGCCACAGTCAACCAGCACGTGCTCCCAGCCTTGCTCGGCCGCGTAGTCAACGAAGCGTTTCTGCTCCCCGAAGTAGGCGCCGGAGTACTGGCTGGACCACCAGGACCACGCTGCCCGACCGGGACGGGTGGGCACCGCAGCCTCCCGATCGGGTTCCGGGGCCAGATCGTCAACAAGTTCGGACGCGACGATCTCTGGAAGTGTCCCGATGATGGCGACCCTCCACGGCGTCAGGTGGCCGCCGTCCACGAGGATCGGATCATCGGCCGTGACAACGCTGAATGCAGCACCGGTATCGTATTTCAGGTGCGCTCCGGAGCTGGCGCCGTTGATGTCCGATTCGCTGTAAAGAATAAACGTTTCTTCCACCGGAGTGCTCACCAACGCAGGGAAGCCGTACTCTCCGGGGACCAGCTCCGGCGTATCCACGCCGAAGCGGGGTGTCTCGTACCACGTCTGGTACTCAAGAAGCCACGCCTTGCCTGTCGGGTCGAGAGGCACCGTGGTGGCCTCGGTCCCCAGTTCGATGCTCTTCGACGTCTCCGGTGCCCGGTAGCGGAAGGCAATGCCATCGGCAGCTGTGCGAAGAATCAGTCCCCAGATCGTGCCGTCCTCGGATTGGAACGTGATGTCCAGTTCCTGGTGCCGGACCGTCCGGTCGCCGACGACCTTGCCGGCGTACTTCCGGTACGTTTCGTTGACTGATTGGCGTTTGGCGGCAAGGACCGAAGACGCCGGCCCCACGCGGCGTCCGTTGAAGGTGGTGCCGATCTCGATGGCATCGATGACACGGTTCCCTTCCCGGTCGACGGTGAGGAAGATGCCCTTGTCGGTGGCGTGGATCTGCGCTTCGATGGGTCCTGTTGTCGATGCCAGGACTCGTGATGACGTGGGGGCTGGGGGCAGCGGCATGCGTATCGGCTCCGTGATGGGGGAAGGATATTAAGACCGGGGCCAGCTCGTGCGGTCCGAAGGGTGCGGGAGTGCGTGAAGTGATCCACGTTGACCTCGACTTCCCCGGCGGCCCTGAGAAGCGGCTTGCGGTATGGGACGAGCTTAGCCATGATTACTTCACAGCGTCAAGTAATTATTGGGATCCACATCACGCAACAAAGGAACCGCAATGCAGACAACAACCGAAAGATCCATCTTCCTCACCGCCGCCGGGGTCAGCGCCGTTTTCGCCATCCCCGACGGAGGCTTGCCCCGCATCATCCACTGGGGGCGCGCGGTGCCGGAGGGCGATGCGATCCGCGAGGGCCTGGTCTGGACTTCCAACCCAGCAGTCCTCAACAGCTCTTTCGACACTCCGCGGAATGTGTCGATAGCACCCACCGGCTTCCAGGGCTGGTCGGGTACTCCCGGTCTGGCCTATCACTCGGACGGCGCAGCCGGAGCGGTCCTCACCCTCGAGGACGCCAGCTCAGACGGTACGTCAGCGACGTTTGCGCTTCGGGACCCGGATCTGGGAATCACCATTGAGTGCTCCTACGAGTTGCTGGACTCCGGAATTCTCCGGGCAAGGACATCGGTCAACAACCCGCCGGAGGGCCCCACCGCACGCCTGGATATCGCCGCCTTGCGCGTCCTGATGCCGGTCCCCCAGCGGGCCAGTGAAATCCTTGATTTCACCGGCCGCTGGAGCGGTGAACGCCGGCCCCAAAGGTCGGCGGTCACGGACGGGACCCGACTTCGGGCCTCCCGTCGCGGCAGGCCCGGCCACGACGCTCCCTTCGTCAGCGTCCTGGGCACACCAGGGTTCTCTTTCCGGGGCGGGGAAGTGTGGGCCAGCCACATCGCTTGGAGCGGTAATCAGGAACAAATCACGGAGCGGCTTCCCGAAGGCGCGGGGACCCTGACGACACTGATCGGTGGCGGCGAACTACTCGAACCAGGAGAAATCAGCTTGGCCCCGGGATCCAGCTACTCCTCACCGGAAGTGTTGTTTGCCTGGTCGGACGAAGGAACCGATGGAGTGGCCCGCAGGTTCCACAACTACGCCCGGAGCCTGCCGTCCCACCCCGCCTCTGACCGCCCCCTGGTGTTGAACACGTGGGAGGCCGTCTACTTCGACCACGACCTGGACCGTCTCAGCGACCTGGCAACGCAGGCCGCCTCCCTTGGGGTCGAACGCTTCGTCCTGGACGACGGCTGGTTCAGGGGCCGGAGGGACGACACCGCCGGACTTGGCGACTGGTTCGTCGACGCGCAGGTGTGGCCGGAAGGACTGTCCAAACTCTCCAACCACGTGCACGGACTGGGCATGGAGTTCGGCCTGTGGTTTGAACCCGAAATGGTTAACCTGGACTCCGACCTGGCCCGCCGGCATCCACACTGGATACTCGGCGACCCCCGGGCAGCTCTTGGGTGGCGCAACCAGCACGTCCTGAACGTCGCGGAGGAGGACGCCTGGCAGTACCTGCTCGGCCGCATGGACGAACTCGTCGCCAAATACGAGATCGATTTCATTAAATGGGACCATAACCGCGACCTGCACGGGGCCACCGACCGGTCGACAGGTTCCTTCAACGTTCACGCCCAAACCACGGCCGTCTACCGCCTGATGGACGCCCTGCGCTCCAAACACCCCGCCCTCGAAATTGAGTCCTGCGCCAGCGGCGGCGCGCGCATTGACCTGGGCATCCTGTCCCACACCCAGCGCGTCTGGCCCTCGGACACGAACGACCCGCACGAGCGGCAAATGATCCAGCAGTGGACAGGGCTCCTTCTGCCTCCCGAGCTCATCGGCAGCCATGTCGGACCCGCAGAAGCCCACACCACCCACCGCACCACCACACTGCCGTTCCGCCTTGCAACAGCCCTGTTCGGCCATGCTGGCATTGAATGGGACATCACCTCCTGCTCAGCTGAGGAACTTTCCGCGATCCGCTCCTGGGCTGATCTTTACAAGGAACTGCGCCCGCTGCTGCACGCCGGAACCACCGTCCACGCCGATGGCACCGACGCGGGCACTTCAATGACAGGCGTTGTCTCAGCGGACCAGGCGCACGCAGTGTTCGCTTGGACCAGAACCGAGACAAGCTCCACTGCCCACAGCCCACGCGTCCGCCTCCCAGGTCTGGATGTATCAACGGACTACCAGCTCCGAGTCCGGGACGAAATCGGCGCCGCCAGCAGGCACCTGATCCAGGACCCCGCATGGTTTCCGGCCAACCGAGCAACCGTCCGCCTGCCAGGTCTGCTGCTCACGGAGATCGGAGTGCCACTGCCGACCCTGAATCCGGGCAACACCATCCTCATCGAAGTCACAGCCGCATCCGACTAGCCGCCGGCTCCCGGCCCTGCCGCGTCGCACGCGCCAGGGCCGGGAACCCACGCCACAGCAGAATTCACCGCTCCCCCGGCATGGCTCACCCCGGCCCAGCGCGCTCCACCGGCGTGCACGCAGCACCTATCGGTCCTTTCCGGAACCTCCGGGAAATACTTGACGGTGTAAATTAAAGGGGGTTGAATACCGCAGGACGACGCACGGACGCGTCGCCCTCTCTAAGGAGGAACGTGAAATCCAGAATCACCGCGCTTACCCTCGGAATAACGCTCCTAGCAGGAGGTGGCCTCGCGGCTACCTCGCCCCCGGCGTTTGCGCTTACGAGCCACACCGTCACCTCACCGGATTCGAACACTGCCCTTACCGTCCAGGAACAACCTGACGGTTCCTTGACGTACAGCGTCAACCAAGGAGGGCAAGCAACTCTTGACCCCTCGAGCCTGGGAATTGTCACCGCCGCGGCGGATCTTTCCAACGGCCTGACATTCAGCAGCGAGACAACCACCGCCGTGCAGCAGTCCTACGATCTCGTGGAACACTTCAACGGAACCGTCAACTCCAACGCCAACCAGATGACGCTGACCTACACCAAAGGCTCCGCGCAGCTGCAGATCATCGCCCGGGCCCAGAACGACGGAGTCGCTTTCCGCTACGTCGTCTCCGGCGTTGGAAATACGTCCATCACCCAGGAGAGCACTACCTTCGCTTTGCCCTCGTCTACGGGCGTTTGGGCAAGTAACTACCGTTCAGCACGGGACTATGAGGACCGTTACCCCTACGTCTCCGCAGCGTCAATGGGCACCCAAAAGTTCGGGATGCCCCTGTTGGCCAGCCTGCGGAACAACGCCTCCTGGCTGCTCATCTCGGAGGCCGCCGTGTATAACGGCGGAAGTTACCCTGCCATCCGCCTCGATGCCCAAGGCAACGGCAACAGCACCCTCAAAGCCCAACTGCCCGGCCCGGACGACAATGTCTTCGACACTTCCCAGGCCGGCACATCCGTCCCCACCAGCGGGTCCTTTTCCACGCCCTGGCGGGTCCTGGTGAACGGATCATCCTTGGGGACAGTCACGAACACCTCACGGTTCACCGATCTGAACCCCGCTCCCTCGCAAGGTACCGACACATCCTGGATCAACCCCGGCAAGGCGCTGTGGTCCTGGTGGTCCAACGAGGAACACGCAGACCAAGGCGACAACATGGTCCTGTCGCAGGAGCAGTACATCGACTCGGCCGAAGAGCTGGGCATGCAGTACGTGACCGTTGACTGCTGCTACAACGCCACGGATATCCCCACCATCACCTCCTATGCAAAAAAGCACGGCGTCGGCATCTTCATCTGGAAGAACAAGGGCGATTTCACCAACCCTGACGGGACCTACATGAACCAGGCAGCTGTTGACTCCCTGCTGCAGAGCCTGGCCAACCAAGGCGTGGCCGGGCTGAAGATCGACTTCATGCAAAGCGACAGGGCAGACACCGTTGCCTTGTATGACCGCATCTCCAGCGGAGCCGCCAAGGCAAAACTCCTGGTCAACTACCACGGTTCAACAAAGCCCTCCGGAGAGAACCGCACCTATCCCCAGATCATCACCTCCGAAGCGATCCTCGGCAGCGAACAATACAAGTATGGGCGCCCGCCGACCGCCGCCGACGATGCGACCTACCCGTTCACCCGCAACGTCACGGGGGGCATGGACTACACCCCCGTCATCTTCTCCAACTCCTCTCTCCTGACCACCCAATCGCACCAGCTCGCCCTCAGCGTCGTGTTCACTTCGGCGATGTCACACCTCGCCGATTCAAATGCCGCCTACGAGACCTGGGTCGGCCGGCACTTCCTCCGTGCCGTGCCCACCGTGTGGGACGAAAGCCGGCTGGTCGAAGGATTCCCCGGCAACTATGCGTCCTTCGCACGCCGATCCGGGCAGGATTGGTACATCGGAGCGATCAGCGACTCAGCACGGACAACATCGATTCCACTAACGTTTCTCGGCTCGGGGTCCTACACTGCGACCATCTTCAAGGACGGCGCAACGGACCAGACGATCGCCACCGAAACGCGCACAGTCACATCGTCCGACACTTTGGCCATCCCGCTGCGAACCCATGGCGGGGCTTCCGTTCACATCAGCCAAACCCCACTTCAGTTCAATGGCTCCGCAGATAGAGTTCTTGAAGCGGAATCATCGACCAACACCCTCAGCGGCGGAGCCTCAACAGCCAACTGCCCAGGCTGCTCGAGCGGCACCAAAGTCGGAAACCTCGGCAACTCAGGGTCAATCACGTTCAACAACGTCCAGGCCGCTTCCGCAGGAGCACGCATCCTCCGAATTGGATACCTGTCAGCTGACCCCCGCTCATTTACCGTATCCGTCAATGGTGGGACACCCCAGACCATATCTCCGCCGCGGTCAGGCAAAGGCAACAACGGCGAACCCAGTGGATGGGACATCGTCCGGGACGTCGACGTGAACGTAAACCTTGCCGCCGGCGCAAACACCATCACCATCGGCAACCCCACCGGATACGCCCCGGACATCGACCGGATCATCGTCAAGCGCCCGTATGAGGCCGAGGCTGCCACCCGCACCGGGAACGCGAGCGTCGAATCCTGTACAGGCACTGAATGCTCCGGCGGCAAAGTGGGAAACCTCTACGGAGCATCAACCCTGAGCTTCAACGCCGTATCCGCCCAGGCTTCCGGATCCACCACCGTGGAAATCCGCTACGCCTCTGCCTCAACCCGGACGGTAAAGGTCTCAGTAAACGGGGGAACGGCGCAAACAGTCACATTCCCCACCACTGCCACCTGGAACGACGTGAGCACAAAGACCATCTACCTGCCGCTCACAGCCGGTAACAACACGATCACCTTCGACTCAGCCGGCGGCTACAGCCCCGACATCGACAGGATCCTCGTCCGCCAATAAGGAACCGGGCCCCGGAGCTCAACCGCTTCGGGGGCCGTTCCATCCCACACCCATCATCGGATTACTCCACCAACCCCCCCACCAAGGACAGAAATGCGACAGGACACAGGACACTACTCCGAGGACCTTTGCATCCTCACCAGATCCTCAATGGACGCCGAACTCGACCGGGCCGTGCGAACTGCCCAGCAGCACGCCGACCCATCTTCCGGGATCCTCGTTATCAGAAAGGACGCCCATCGATTCACAATCCAAGTAAGCCCCGAGGTGCCTTATGGACAAACAATCGAGCGACAGGACTGGTAGTCCCCACGCTTGGAACCGAAGCGCTCCACCGGTGAGACCCGCCAGCCACTGACTCCCACTTCCATCCAGTCCGGAGCCGGCTGATGCAGATGCATGACTCCCGGGTCAACGAGATACGAGCCCGGCGTCAATCTCCTGCTCCTGCAAGACAGAACGCCCCGCTCCCGTCTCCGGATGCGCCGTCGGATCGGCCGGGCCCCTCGCTCAATCCGACCTGCCCGGCAAGCCCCTCCGGAAGCGGATCTGACATCTCCGCGACATATTCCCACTCCCATATTCCCAATCTACGGGAGACGGCTATCCGGCCTTGGAGCCCCTAATTTCTACTTGACGCATGGATCTTGCCACGTCACCCGATCAGCCCGAGCAGTTCAGTTCCTCGACCGCCACCCAGATGCATCCTGACCTTGTTGTCTCCGGAAAGATCCGGAGACAAGGCGTCTGGACACCCGGGGAAATCTGGATCTCCGACGGCAAGGTAGCAGCCGTCTTCGACAGCGCAAACGCACCAGCAACAGCGGCAAAGCGGATCGAGGTGGGAAACTCCTACGTTCTGCCAGGCGCTGTCGATGCACATGTGCATTCCCTCTCACATGTCGGCGAGGGCGTACGCGCCTCAACCCGAGCAGCGGCAGCCGGTGGCGTGACGACGATCGTCGAGATGCCCTTCGACGGACGAGGCCCGATCAACTCCGTCGATCGGATCCGTGCCAAGCAGGACCTCATCCAGGATGAAGCGCTCATCGACGTCGCCCTCCTGGGCACGCTCGCACCGAACGGCGGCTGGCGGAAAGCGGAGGCCCTCGTCTCGGAAGGAGCCGTCGGGTTCAAAGTCAGCTTGTTCGACACAGACCCGGCCCGATTCCCGAGGATCGATGACCGCGAGCTGCTGAACGTCATGAAGGCCGTCGGTGGAACAGGCCGGACCCTTTGCGCGCACGTGGAGAACAACGAAATCGTCAAGGCACTGCTCCTTGAAGAGGCCGGCGCCCATCCGGACGACGTTCATGCCCACACGCGAAGCCGCCCCCCGGTCTCGGAGACCCTGGGGGTGCTGACAGCGATGGAAATCGCCGCGATGACGGGCAACGCCCTTCACCTGTGCCACCTTTCCCTTCCACGAAGCATTGATCTGGTGTCCTGGTACCAGGGCCAGGGGGCTGACATCAGCCTTGAGACATGCCCGCATTACCTCACGTTCACCCGCCACGATCTGGACGCCCACCGCGGCCGGCTCAAGATCAATCCGCCGCTGCGTGAGGGGAAGGACCGGGAGGGCCTCTGGCACCGCATCGACGCGGGTGCAGTCACCGTCATTTCCAGCGACCACGCACCGTGGCCGGTGGAGATGAAGGACCACCAGCGGATCCTCGACAACCATTCCGGTGTACCCGGAGTGGAAACCCTGGTGGCAACGACCCTGGGCCAGGCATTGTTACGCGGCGAACGGGCCTTCAACCAGGCTGTCGATGCCCTGACAATCGGCCCGGCCCGCCGGTTCGGCCTGGACCGCAGCAAGGGGAGCCTGGAAGTGGGAAAGGACGCCGACATCGCCGTGTTCACGCCGGATCCCTCTTACGCTATCGACGGCTCGGCGTTGCATTCCAATGCCGGCTGGTCACCCTACAACGGTTCAAAGCCAGGCGGCCATGTCAGTCTCACGCTTTCGCGGGGCGAAACGGTGTGGCGAGCCGGGTCGGGCCTCACCGGAACCGAAGGGCGGGGCCATCTTGTCGGTTCGTACTAGAACTGTTCGTATGACACGACACACACGGCACGAACCATCCCGCGCGGGAATGACCTCGCTCAACCAGGGCCTGAGGATCCTCAGCCACGTCCAGGAGACCGGGCCAATCCGGGTCGCCCTGCTCGGCGAGCAACTGGGGCTGCCTCTCTCGACCCTGTACCGGTACGTGGCTCCGCTGGTCGAAGGCGGCTTCCTGATCCGTGCAGAAGGCATCGTCATCCCGGGCGAGAAACTCCTGAACAAACAGGAGTCCTCCCATCACCTCGTGGATTTCGCGGCGCCGCTCCTACGCCGCCTCAACAGGGAAACCGGGCTGTCCGCCCTTTTGACCGTACGGATCCACACCGTCGGAGTCTGCCTGGACGCTGCGATCGCACACCCCCGGCACCGGATCAGTCTCCAGCGCGGGCAGGTCCATCCGCTCTACGCCGGCGCCAGCGTGACGCCCCTTCTGGCGTTCGCACCCGCTGACGTCGTCGAATCCGTGATGCAGGGCCCCTACAAACGCTTCACTTCGGCGACCCCGGTCCCAGAAACGACCCGGCGGGAGCTTCCGTTGATCCGGCGTAACAGATACTCCCTTTCCTTTGGAGAACTCACTCCCGGGATGGGAGCAGTAGGAATCCCCGTCATGGTCTCAGGGAAGTGCCTCTGTGCCTTATCCCTTGTGGGGGAAGCCGTGACCGTGACCGACACCGAGCACCTGCTCGAATCCCTCCGCACCGCCGGCGAGGAACTCGCAGCGAGTCTTGCCCGTGCCGGCGCGGACAACGCCTGGACCTCAGAAGGAGAAGAATATGTCTGACGCGACCCATCTGTCGCCGATTCTCGCGAAAGGCGCGAAGCCGATAGCCGCCAGCCGCGGGACGCAACTCCGTGCGAAAAACTGGCGGACCGAAGGCCTCCTTCGCATGTTCGAAAACGTCCTGGAAGTCGGGGAAAACCCATCCCAGCTCGTTGTTTACGCAGCGCTCGGCAAGGCCGCCCGGGACTGGGACGCCGCGGCCCGCATCGCTCAGGCACTGCTGGATCTGGACGAGGACCGCACCCTGGTTCTGCAGACCGGCGTCCCGGTCGGGACCCTGCCCACACGGACTGACGCGCCAATGGTCCTTTCGGCCGTCAACAACACGGTCGGCCGGTGGGCAACACCGGAGATCTTCTACGAACGCTATGCCGCGGGCCAGACCATGTGGGGCGGTTTGACCGCCGCCGCGTGGCAGTACATCGGCCGCCAGGGAGTGCTTGCAGGCACTTACGAACTTCTCCGGGTCATCGCCGAGAAGGATTTCGGCGGACGGGACAGGGAATCACTTCGTGGCAGATGGATGCTCACGGCAGGGATGGGTGGGATGGGTTCATCGCAGCCAATCAGCGCCTCCATGCTCGGCCTGTCGTCCCTCACAGTGGAAGCCGACCCCGCCAAGATTGCCAAACTCGTTTCCGCCGGCGGGCTCGACGTGATCTCGGCGACACTGGATGACGCGCTGGAGCACGTCAGATCTGAAGCCACGGAAGGACCGGTCGCCGTCGGCCTGCTCGGCAACGCCTGCGACGTCTTTGCCGAGATCGCGGCGCGGGGAATTGTGCCGGACATCGTCACCGATCAGACGGCCGCGCATGACGTCCGCTACGGCTACCTGCCGAGCGGATATTCCCTAAGTCAATGGGAGAGCGTCCGCGACGTCGACCCGGCCCGGGTCGAACACGATGCCCGCGCATCGATCGCCCGGCAAGTCGACGCCATGCTCCTCATGAAAGACGGCGGGTCCGTTGTCTTTGAGAACGGAAACAACCTGCGTGTTCAAGCGATCGCAGCCCTCGATGACGTCAACCCCGGCAACCCGACCCGCGAAGGCACTGAACAGCGGATCCTCTCGATTCCCGGGTTCATGGAAGCATATCTTCGACCGCTTTTCGCCCGCGGCATCGGACCGTTCCGGTGGGTAGCGCTCTCCGGGGATCCGAAGGACCTGGACCGCATCGACCACGAGGTCGCAGGCATGTTCCCGGACCGCCCGGAAATTGCCGAGTGGACCGAACTTGCCCGCAAACACGTTGCCCAACAGGGCCTTCCGGCCCGGTCATGCTGGCTCGGACACGGTGAAAGGTCCGCCCTCGCGGTCCGCGTCAATGAGCTTGTGGCTTGCGGCGAACTCTCCGCGCCCGTCCTCTTCTCCCGTGACCATCTCGATTCCGCCTCAATGACGCATCCCCGCATCGGAACCGAGGGGATGCGGGATGGATCCGACGGAGTAACCGACTGGCCGCTGCTGGACGCAATGGTTCTCGCCTCCGCCGGCGCGGACCTGGTGGCCATTCACTCCGGAGGAGGGGGTTACGCCGGCTGGATGCAGTCGGTGGGAGTCTCGATCGTCGCCGACGGACGCACCGAAACGGCACGCCGCCTCGTCCTTGCCCTCGACGGCGACTCCGGGCTTGGAGTGCTTCGGCATGCGATTGCAGGCTACGAGGAAGCCCGGTCCTCTGTGGCCGGCAGAGGCGAAACCGGTCTTGCACCGGTCGAGTGGTTCTCCACCAGACAGTAGGGACGGAACGTCCGGCCCGGCAGCCCGGTGGTCTCCGGACACTCCGACGATTGCACGAACAACGAAAGGACTTACACAACATGCGAGAGCTAACAGCGGATGACGCCCGCCATGCCGTACTCGGCGGCGGAGTCTTTGCCTGCGGAGGCGGCGGCTGGCAACACCACGGAGTCCTCATGGGCACCACGGCGACCAGCCTCAACCGTCCCGTGCTGGCCGGCGTCGATGAACTCCCGGAGGACGCCTGGATCGCTACCGTCGCTGCCATCGGCGCCCCTGCGGCCAAGAACTGGGAGATCCGGCCCGTTGACTACGTGCACGCACTCAAAGCCCTCATGGACGTGTCCGAGCATCCCATCTCCGCGGTCATGACCGGCCAGAACGGCTACTCCACAACTCTCAACGGATGGATCCAGTCCTCCGTGCTCGGGGTCAAAGTTCTTGACGCCGCAGGGGACGTCCGTGCACACCCCACCGGGAAACTCGGATCCCTCGGCCTGACAACGCGCCCGGGTTACACCACAACCCAGGTCGTTTCCGGAGGCAACAGGGAACTCCACGGGCACTTCCTTTCGGTTAACACCGGCCTGGTCACCACGTGCGACGACGTCCTCCGGGACATCTCCGTACGCACCGGAGGGTTCATCGCCTCGGCACGCAACGTCGTCGAACTCGACTGGGTCAAGAACCATGCCGCCCTGGGCGCCATTTCCCTCGCCCTTGACCTCGGCGCCGACATGGAAGCCGCCGCGGAGAACCACCCCGGCGCTGCACGCGGCGAGGCGGTAGTCCAGTCCGTACTCGAACGCATCGAAGGACGAGTCATAGCCCGCGGAATCCTCCGGCATGAAGTTCCGACCGACACTCACGGCGGGTGGGACCACGGTACCTTCCGGATCGGCGAACACACCGTCCCCTACCTCAATGAATACATGGCCGTAGAGTCCAGCGGGCAACGGATCGCAACCTACCCTGACACCATCGCGATCCTTCACGCCGACACAGGGCTCCCCCTGGCCGTCAAGGACGCCAAGGAGGGCGGCTTCGAGGTCGTCCTTGTCGTTGCCGACGCCACGTCACTTCCGTTGGCTTCCTCCGCGGTGGACCCGGTCTCACTGGCCGAATGCGAGGAGCTGATGGGTATTGAGTTCCTCCGCTACCTGCCCACCAACCAGGCTTCAACCACCGCCGCTCTCTCGTCCTGACACAGTCCCCCAACCTTGCTCGTCACCACCTGACATCCTCCGAGGAGACACTATGCCCATTTCCCGTATCCTGACCACCGTCGCGGCACTTGGTGCCGCCGCCCTTGTCCTGACCGGCTGTTCCGGCGGCCAAGGAAGCACCGGTAGCAAAGGCACCATCGTCGTCGGCTCCGCAAACTTCACCGAGTCGAAAATTGTCGCAAGCCTCTATGCCGAGGCTCTTCGTGCAAAGGGTTACACCGTCACGGAAAAGTTCAACATCGGATCGAGGGAAGCCTACGTTCCTGCAGTGCGGGACGGTTCGATCGACGTCATTCCGGACTACACCGGAAACCTCCTGCAGTACCTTGATCCTTCCACCACGGCAACGTCCTCCGAGCAGATCAACGGCGCACTTTCCGAGGCATTGAAGAGCAAAGGTCTGAAGATGTACTCGCCGGCGAAAGCTGAGGACAAGGACTCCGTCGTCGTGACCAGCGAGACTGCCAGGAAATGGAACCTCAGCTCAATCGAGGACCTCGCCAAGCACAACTCCGAATTGACCTTCGGCGCCAACGCCGAGTTCCAGGAACGGGCTGCAGGACTGCCCGGCCTCAAGGCCAAGTACGGCCTCCAGCCGAGCAAGTTCGTTGCGATCGCCGACGGCGGCGGCCCCAAAACCGTCTCGTCCCTCCTCGACGGCACCGTGACCGCCGCGGACATCTACACGACGACCCCCGCGATCGTCGCCAACAACCTGGTTGTGCTGAAAGATCCCCAAAACAACTTCGCTGCCGGGAATGTGCTTCCGGTCATCAACGCGGGCAAATCGACTGATGATATTCAAAAGGTTCTCGACGCAGTTTCAGCACAGCTAAGCACTGAAGCGCTGACCCAGCTCAACGACCAAGTATCAGGAGACGCGAAGAAGGAGCCTGCCGCCGTCTCCAAAGCCTGGCTAAAGGATAAGGGCCTCCTGAACTAGGGCCGGCGTGGGAAGCGGTACAGCAACGATCTGGCCCGTTCCCACCCAACATCATCCCGTACGCGCAGCGAGAACGAAGGAATCACCACTTGTACCTGACGCAGGAGCCCCAGTTGCACGACCCCGAAATCAGTGTCGTCGAACTTGACGACGCACCAGTCTCAACGCTGGACGTCGCGGCCGTGGCCCGCGGCGAGGCCAGTGTCCGGGCCGCAATCTCGACCTACACCCGGCTGGCGGATGCCAGGGCTGTCATTGACCAGATCATCAAGCTAGACACTGCCGCATACGGCGTAAACCGCGGACTGGGGCCCGCACGTGACCAGGTGATTCCAACTGAACTGCTCGGAGACTTCCAAGAATTCATCATTGCCTCCCATGCTGCCGCGGTCGGCAAGCCGCTGAGCCCCGAAGAGGCTCGTGCCGTGATTTTCGCCCGAATCGCGGTGATGGCCCGCGGTGGCTCCGGAGCGTCCCGTGATGTGTTCGATGGTCTGATCGCGCTGCTGGAGCACAATGTCATCCCTGTGATCCCCTCACACGGCTCGGTCGGATCAGCAGACCTTGCCCAGTTGGCGTCCATCGGCGCCGTCCTGATCGGCAAAGGCCGGGCGTTCACCGCGAACGGATGCACCATGGTCCCCGGCGCCGATGCGCTCCGGGAGGCATCCCTGGACCCGATTCGGCTTCAAGCCAAAGACGGACTGGCGCTCGTCGGGGCAAACTCCGCGTCCCTGGGCCTCTCCGCGCTCTTGCACCAACGGCTCGAGACCGCCGGGTTCACGGCGGATCTCGTCGCCGCGCTCACATTGGAAGCCCTCTCCGCTAATCTCTCCCCTTTTTCGGAGACCGTGATCAACGCCCGACCGCTGCCGGGCCAGATCCGCTCAGCCGCCCGCATCCGTAACGCGCTCGACGGCGGCGATCTGGCCGTCGGGACGGTGCCGGTCCAGTCCCTTCAAGATCCCTTGTCGATCCGGACGATCCCGCAGGTGCACGGAGTGTTCCTTGAACACGTCCGGGCTCTTGAGAACGTCCTGCTCATCGAACTCAACTCGCCTTCGGAGAACCCGCTTGTCGTGAGGGAGGGCCGGCAAATCCTGTCCAACGGAAACTTCTCCGTTCTCGGGTTGGCAATCGCACTGGAGTCGGTCCGGCTCACGATCGCCCACATGGCCATCATGGCCGAGCGACGCATCTCCATACTCGTTCAGCAGGTCCGCTCCGGGCTGCCCCTCGTTGACCACATCCGCGCCGCCAAGACCCGCACCGGGTTCCTCGCCCCCGTCATCATCGCCAACACCGCATCAGCCCTGACGGCCCGCATCAAACACAAAGCGAACCCCGTCACAGTCATGGGCACTACCGTCGGGGACGGCGTCGAGGACCACAATTCCCAGGCCTACACGGCCAACCGGTACACCGCCGATGCTCTCGATGCGCTCGAGCAACTCCATGCCATTGAAGCCCTCATGGCAGTAGAAGTGCTGGACCACGAGCAGGCAGCACACCCGTCGTCGGTACCCCGACGGCTCGGAAACCAGCTCGAACGCGTCCGTGAGCAGATAGCCGTCACGGTGGGCGATCTCGGCGGAGCCACAACCACCGACCAGGTGGTGGACGCCATCCGTACCTCGCTGACCCATCTGGGCAGTGAACTCCGCCAGATCGTGCCGGCTCCCATGCCTTCACCGCTTTCCGGCTTCGAACACGACCCCCAGCTATAGCCACGGCGCATCCCCATCTTCCAGAGGATCCAGAAAATGATTACTTTCAACGGAGTCACCAAGAAATTCCCTGACGGAACGATCGGAGTCGACAACCTCGACCTCCATATCGAGGAGGGTTCGTTCACCGTCTTCGTTGGCCCTTCAGGGTGTGGAAAGACCACGTCGATGCGCATGATCAACCGCATGATCGATCCGAGTTCGGGCACCCTCACAGTGCAGGGTAGGGATGTGACGACAATGCCTCGGGTCCAGCTGCGCCTCAGGGTCGGCTATGTCATCCAGAATGCCGGGCTCATGCCGCACCGCACCGTCGTCGACAATGTTGCCACCGTCCCCATGCTTCGCGGCGAGTCCCGCCACAAGGCACGGATGAAGGCCCTTGAAGCGATGGACCGCGTGGGTCTTGACCTGAGGATGGCAACCCGATATCCCGCGCAACTCTCCGGCGGGCAACAACAACGCGTTGGGGTCGCCCGCGCACTTGCAGCCGACCCGCCCATCCTGCTCATGGACGAACCATTCAGCGCCGTCGATCCGGTGGTGAGGGAAGACCTCCAGAAGGAGATGCGGCGCCTCCAATCGGAACTGGCCAAGACCATAGTCTTCGTCACCCACGACATCGACGAGGCCGTTCATCTCGGTGACAAGGTAGCTGTCTTCGGAGTCGGCGGGGTCCTCCAGCAATATGCGGATCCGAAGACGCTTCTCTCCCGGCCAGCCACACCGTTCGTGACCGCGCTCGTCGGCCGCGACCGGGGATACCGTTCCCTGTCTTTCCGTTCCTCCGCTACCGTGCCGATCGAGATGATTGATGTCGTCACCTTGGAGAAGCCCGTCGAGGGACCAATCGGTGAGGAGGAATGGAAGTTGGTCGTGGACGAGAAAGGCTCCCCGATCGGGTGGCTTGACCGCCACGGCCAGCAACTCGTCCGGGCAGGCAGCCGGCCCGCCGACGTGGTCATAGCGGTCGGTTCCACGACGACGGAAAAAGCGACGCTCCGGCAAGCCCTTGATTCCGCACTTTCCTCGCCTTCAGGACTCGGGGTCGTTATCGATGACCGCGGCCGAGTGGCGGGCGTGGTCAAAGCCGACGCCGTCATCCAGCGCCTCGCCGCAATCCGCAGGGAAGAAGCCGAACGGACCCGCGCCGCGGACCTTGCCTTGTCTCCCCGGAAAGGCTCCTGATGCGCGCCACCGTATGGGCAGTCGAAAACTGGGACACCCTATCGGAAATGCTGACTGAACACATCTGGCTCGCCGTCCTCCCGACATTGCTCGGGCTGGTCATTTCCCTTCCAGTCGGCCTGCTCCTCCGGGACAGGGCCCGGGCCCGTTCCGTCGTGGTGGTTCTCTCAAGCATCGTGTTCACGATCCCGTCACTGGCCTTGTTTGTGATCCTCCCGGCAATTCTTGGCACCCAATACCTGGACCCCGGCAACGTGGTGATCGCACTGACGCTCTATTCGGTTTCCCTCACGATACGTACGGTGTTCGAGTCTTTGGACGCGGTTCTGCCCGCAACGCGTGAAGCTGCTTCGGCCATCGGTTACTCCCCTATCAAGCGCACTGTGATGGTGGATCTCCCTCTGGCGATTCCGGTGCTCACCGCCGGCACGCGCGTCGTCGCGGTAACGAACGTTTCGATGGTGTCAGTCGGCGCTGTCATCGGAATCGGGGGTCTCGGCCAACTGTTCACCTCCGGCTACCAGCGGAACTTTCCTGAACAGATCCTCACCGGAATCGTGATCATCCTCCTCCTTGCAATCGTCATCGACCGGGCAATTGCGATCATGGGCCGCACGCTCACACCCTGGATCCGCGGGGCAAGCGTGCGGGCATCGGAGCGGCGGCTGCGTGCCCTGGCGCAGGCTTTCCCGGAAAACAACAAACTCAAGGAGGCTGCAGGTGTCCACTAATTCCTTTGCGTTCCTCGCGGATGGGCAGAACTGGATCGGCGCAGCCGGCATCACCGTGCGCGTCGTGGAACACCTCGGATACTCTGCCCTGGCCATCGCCATAGGCGCCCTGCTCGCAGTCCCCGTCGGGCTCCTCATCGGGCACACGGGCAAGGGAGAAAGCATCGTCGTTGGCCTGGCCAACACCATGCGCGCTCTGCCAAGCCTGGGACTGATGACACTGCTCATGCTCTTCATGTCCTCTGACCTGATCCCGCCCATCATCGCGCTCGTAGCCCTCGCGGTACCGCCCCTGCTCGCGGGCGTGTACGCCGGAATAGCCAACGTCGACAGAACAATGATCGACGCGGCACGCTCGATGGGAATGGCGGAGGCACAAATCCTTCTCCGCGTTGAAATTCCCAACGCCATGCCTCTGATCGTTGGAGGCCTGCGGGGGGCAACACTCCAGGTTGTCGCCACGGCGACGATCGCCGCATTCGTCAACCTTGGCGGTCTCGGACGCTACATCTTCGACGGTCTCGCACTCTACGACTACGGGCGGGTCCTCGTTGGCGCCCTGCTCGTGACCTTGCTGGCGCTGATCCTGGACGGGATCCTTGCCCTGGCCGTGTCCGCGGTCCGTCCGGGTTCAGGCCGTTTCACGGTCCGGGACCGGAAGCTCGAAGCCGAAATCGCCCGGCGCCTCGGCTGAGACCTCGTCGCGCCAACGGACCTTTCACTCTTCACCCAAAGGAATCGACTCTTATGGACTACAACGTTCTCGCTCCCGACCGGGACAGGATTGCATCCGATATCGGCGAGCTGGCCTCCACGTTCGTCGAGGGCGCCCAGCCGGGATGGACCCGCAGGGTGTTCTCGGATGCCTACATAGCGTCGCGCGCATGGACCCTGTCGAAAATGCGTGAGGCCGGGCTGGAAACCCGGATCGACCCTGCCGGGAACGTTGTCGGTATCCTGCCTGGTCGCAACCGATCGGCAAAGCCGCTCATGACCGGATCGCATACGGACACCGTCCACGGCGGAGGCCGCTTTGACGGGATCGTCGGCGTCGTCGGGGCAATCGAAACGGTCCGCCGTCTCAAAGAGACAGGAACCCGACTGGAGCGGGACCTGGTAATAGTTGACTTCCTCGGTGAGGAGGCCAACCCATTCGGAGTCTCCTGTGTCGGGTCCAGGTCCATAGCCGGCCTCCTCGACGTCGAACACCTCGATCGCACCGACGAAGACGGAGTACGTCTGGCAGACGCCATGGTCAGGGCCGGTCTCGACCCGCACGAAGCGCTCTCCCAAGCATGGAAGCCCGGGTCACTGCACGGCTATGTTGAGCTCCATGTTGAACAAGGGCCGGTCCTCGAAAAATCCGGCGCGGCGATCGGCGTGGTTACCGCCATTGCCGGCATCGAGCGTCTCCTCGCCACGTTCACTGGACGAGCCGACCACGCGGGAACCATGCCCATGGATATGCGCCACGATGCCCTCGCGGCTGCCGCCGCGTCCGTCGTCGTCGTCGAACGCGAAGGATGCGGAGCCCCAGTCCACGGCGTCTCCACCGTCGGGCGCATCGAGTCCGGGCCCGGTTCCTTCAATGTCGTCCCAGACAATGCGCGGTTTTGGGCCGAGATGCGCAGCACCGAGGCCGATTGGCTCACCGGGGCAAAACGCCGCGTCGCCGAGAGCATCGGAATTGAAGCCTCCAATCGCGGCGTGGACCTCGTCGTCGAATGGCTCAACGACCAGGCACCGGTCCGTGCCCACGAAAAGATCCAGGACACCATCGCCCGCGCCGCCGACGATCTATCCTTCGATTGGGAAGCCATCCCGTCCGGGGCCGGACACGATGCTGCCCACCTCGCCCATTTGGGCCCCATGGGGATGATCTTCGTGCCATCTATCAGCGGGCGCAGCCACTGTCCCGAGGAAAAATCGGACTTCGCGCAGATCGCTCAAGGTGTCCATGTCCTCACCACGACCCTGCTTCACATGGACCGTACACCGGCGGTTCGGCCCTCGGCCTGAACGAACCGTACCGCTTGATTCCACTTCCTTCGTGGTGGAAGACGGCAATTGTTCCCACGCCAGAATCAGCCCGCTTGCCTGACACCGCGCAACGACATGGCGACCCCTGCTCTCTCCAGAACACGGGTGGCATCATGTGCTCCGTCTTGAGATCCGACACATCCCAACAGCCGGTCCTCATGCGCAAACACCTTCAAGGCTGTCGAGGATGAGGAGATGCGAGGGAACACCAGATCAGGATGGCAAGAAGAGGAGATGAGAAAATGAACACCCGACCAGACGAGATTGCCCCCGAACTCGGGCGACTCGTCGCACTATGCGACGCCCACGCCCGAGACGCCCGGTCAGCCTCCCGCATCCTCGGCGCGGTCGCGATTGAACTGCTCGAGCGGAATCTGGGAGCCGGCGGCGCCTCAGCACGGGCGACAAGCGCGCTCGCCCGCATCCGTAAAGCGGGCGGCTTAGGGATAGCCGGCGACGACGCGGATCCCGCCGCGCTGTGCGAGCGCCTCTTGCGGTACGCCGCGCCGGACTTGGCGACGCAGGAGGAGCTACGATCCCACCTGGACCTCCCACTCGCCGCGGGGATCGTCGGCCTCGCGCAGGCAGCGCGCCTCACCCGGACCGCCGACATCTGCACGGCCATGCACCTCGAATCGATCCGCGGCGAGCTCGGCGCGTTCGACGACCGCCTGCACGCCCTCGGACGTCCCTATCCAGGCCAGGTCGCGACGGCCGGGAACATCAGGTCGCTGCTTGCGGCAAGCGAGTTCACGACCGAGGAAGCGCGCACCGAGTTCGGCGGCGACTCGGGGGCGCGCGTGCAGGACGCGATCAGCCTGCGGGCAGTGCCGCAGACCCACGGTGCGGTGCGCGACGCGCTCGCCCGGCTGGCCGTTGCGTTGACGCGCGGCCTCGCGGAGCCATCTCCGCGCAAAGGCACCCTGGAGTTAATCCTCAACCTCGTCGGGATCGCGCTGATCGACCTCGCGAACATCAGCCAGCACCGCAGCTATCGCCTGCTCGACACCCGGATGACCTACGGGCTGCCCATGAACCTGATAGCGGAGAACCCCGGCTTCAACCACGGTTTCCCGCTCGTGCACACCGCGGCCATCGCGATACTCGCAGAAATGAAACTGCACGCGCCCCGCGGCTACGCCGAGTCGCGGGTGCGACCCCGCAGCGGGGCGGTCCGCTCGTTCGAGCTCACGTGCGGAGAGCGCACACTCAGCCTGCTCGACTACCTGCAGAAGATCCTCTCGATCGAGGCTTTCATGTCGGGGCAAGCGATGGACCTCGCGCAGCGGGTGCTGCCCGACCGGCGGTTCGGGCAAGGGACGACGGCGGCGTTCGCCGCACTCCGGGAGCGGGTGCCGTACGTAGACCGCAACCGCTTCGCATCAGATGACATGGTCGCGGCCGAGGAAGTGGTGGCGCTGTGCCGCTTGACCGACGCGGCCGAACGACAGGTGGGAAAACTTGCGTAGCGCGTTTGGGGACGACGGATCCAGGCTGCAGATCGACGGATTCACGCTCGGTATCGATGCGGTGGTCGCGAGCCTGCGCTCGGGGGCCGCTGCCGAACTCTCGGATTCGGCGCGGGAGCGCTGCCGGTCGCGCCGGGCGCAGGTAGCGCGCTGGCTCACCGACGACGCCCCCGTCATCTACGGGGTGAACACGGGCCTCGGGAATCTAAAGGACGTGGTGCTCTCACCGACAGAGCATGCCGAGTGGAACCGCACTATCCCATATCCGCACGCGGCGGGGCTCGGCGACTACATCCACCCGGAGATCACCCGGACCGCGCTTCTCGTACGAGCCAACGTGCTGGCGCGAGGGTATTCCGGGGCGCGCCCCGAGCTCATCGAGCGGCTCATCGCGCTCTACAACGCCGGGATATCGCCGGCGATCCGCGAGCTCGCGTCCGTCGGGCTGAGCGATCTCGCCCCGCTTTCGCACATCGCCATGGTGGTGAGCGGAATCCCCGGGGGACGGGTGCTCGAGGGCGATCGCGTTGTCGAGGCGTCGAGGGCGCTGGCCCAAGCCGGGCTCCCAGAGCGGTTCGCGTACGAGTGCAAGGACACGCTCTCGACGATAAACGGGGCCTCGATGACGCAGGCCGCGGGGGTGCTGGCCGTGCACTCGGCAGGTCTCCTGCTCGACCTGTGCGACGAGCTCGACATCGCAGCGCGCAACGTCTGGGCGACCCTGCGCTCGTGGCCCGCCTCAGCGGCGGACCGCGCCGAGGTCGAATACGGCCGCGCGGCGTTCGGGGCGAGCATCCGGGAGTCGTTCGCCGAGATCCGGGCGACGCTCGATACCGAATGCAACGTATCGTGCGACAACCCGCTGCTCTTCGCCGAGGGCGACGAGTACGTGGCGGTCATGGGCTGCAATTGCAGCAACACCCAAGTGGGCTACGACCTCGATCTCCTCTGCATCCTCCTGGCCGAGCGTGCCGCTCTGCTGCTCGCAAGCCTCGATAGGCTTATCACGGACTTCGGACTTTCCGACGAGCTCTACGAGGACGCCGCGAGATCGCTGCAGGGACTCGGGGAGCGTGCTGCTCCCGCGAGCACAGATTCGATTCCCACGAAGTCGGGTCAGGAGGACCACGTCGAGTTCAGCTACGGGGCCGCGCGTAAAGTCTTCGTGAGTATTGGCCACCTGCGTGATCTTCTCTCGATTATCGTGATCGCGCTTGTTCAGGCACCCGCAGAGTTGGAACTGCCGCCCGGGTTACACGGGGCGTCACGTAAAGCTGATCTATCCACTGTCCGTGCGCTGATCGATCGCCGGTGCGAGGTTATTCCATTCCAAGTACGGGCGTATAGCGAGTAGGCTCCGGGTTCTAGGAGGCCGGCCAACAAAGCGGTCGCGGGGCGGTCGGAGCCGCCACCAACGGCCGTCAGGCGGTGTGTTCTGGTCAGCGCTTTCATGCGCAACAACGGGGCCATTACCTCGGGACCGGTCGGCCGCGAGCTGCCCCGCCGCGTCCTTCCGCGCCGTCCCGGCGATGTTGCGGCGACCTACTGTGAGCCGGCGAAAGCGCTGGGGAACTCGGGTGGCGTACTCGTCTGACGATCGAGGACGTGTGTCGCGACTACTGGAACTGGCAGACCAAGAACCCGCGTGGGTGCGCCTGAACAGCGGACGTACCCACGCGGGCCTATCGTCGCGGTCAGTTCATCGAGGTGGCTGAAAGCCGCCGCCCAGATCCCTCGACCTGCCCGCCGAATCGACCAGACTTCGATGGTTTCGACGGCTTGACAGTGCTCATTCGGCCCATTTCTGCCACGCGCTTCCGTTGCAGTCCCACAGGATCAACGGGTTCCCATTTGCCCCGCCGCCGTCCTTCGCATCGAGGCACAGCCCCGACGCGTTGTGACGCACAGTTTGATCTGCGCCGAGTGTCCACTGCTGGGCAGTCTGCCCTGTGCAGTTGGCCAGATTCACGTAAGCGCCGGCGACCGCTGTCCCTTCCACCGCTAGACAGCGGCTCTCCCCGTAGGTGCGGAGCTCGCCCGAGCTGGTGCGGGTCCATTGCTGATTGGTCTGACCGTTGCAATCCCACAGCATCGGGCGAGTGCCCTCCCGATTCTGGGGCATATCGACGCACCGGCCCGATGCGTTGCCCCGCAGCTGCGCGGTGAGGCCCGACGGTTGCGAAGCGGTAACGATCCCCGTGGGGGTGTTGATGCTCCAACGGTCGAAGTAGCTCAGCGAGACCTGTGTGCCGCTGATGTTCAACGGCAACCAGATGGGGACGGAGCTGTTCAGGTCGTTGGGATTCCAGCGGTCGCCCACGTAGATGTAGCTGGTGGTGGCACTGCCCTGAACCGTCAGGATGGAGGAGGTCTGGGAGTCGTACGTGTCGCTACGGTCGGTTGCGAACTTGGTGTACGAACTCCAGGGCCCCGCCAGTGAAGTGGCGCTGGCATACTGATTGTCGTTGGTGGCCCAGCCGGTCAGCTGCGACGACAGAATGAAGTACCGACCGTTGACTTTCACCAGGGCGGGGCTTTCCAGCGGATTGCCGTTGTCGTCTTTGAGCACCGCGACGGGTGCCACGACAGACAGATAGTCGTCAGAAAGCGAGTCGATCCGTGTTCCGTTGGCGCGGTCCTCTGACAGCAGGTATGCCTTTCCGTCGGTGTCCTTGAAGAGCCCGATGTCGCGGCTCTGGTTTCCCAACGGACGCGTCGAGCCGATATAGGTGTACGGGCCGCATGGCGTGTCGCTGGTGGCGACGCCAACCCGGGCATCGGAGTACGTGGCGTTGTCGATGTGGACATACATCACATACTTGGCGGTCGTGTCGTTGTAGATCACCTTGGGGCGCTCAATGATGCGGCCGGCAGCCAGGTCCGGGTTTCCCTGCTGTCCCTGGGTGAGCGCGTCGGCCTGCCGGGTCCACGTCTTCAAGTCGGGGGAGGAGTAGCAGGCGACCGCGGTGAAAGTGGCTCCTGCGGTCTTGTCTTCGCCGACCATGTAGTACGTCGATCCGACCTGGAAGAACCCTGTCCCCCGAGCTTGCAGGGTTGCCCCGGCGGCGTCGTTCCAGGTCGCTCCCAATTGGAACTGCGACTCCGGTGCGCCGGACTGCCGCACGATGATGCGATCGATATCCGGGCTGTATCCGCCCGCTGAATCGAACGTAATTGTGTTCGTGCCTACATTCAAGGGGAGGTGCACGGTCTGGGTGCTGATGTCATTCCAGTCCGACGTCGCCGGAAAGGTCACCGTGATAGGAGCGCCACCGTTCGTACTGATCTGCACCGACCGCGGAGACGCCGAAGCGTAGCGGATCTGCACGGTTGTGGAGCCCGCCGATTGGGCCTGCACGCCGTTGAAGACCAACGTGGACGCGCCGTACAGGTTACCGACCTTCTGGCCGGAGCATTCCGCACCGGTGCAGGCGGTCACGGACGCATTGCCGGTCAGGGTGTTGTTGGCCGATTCGGCTTCATAGGATCGGAGCACGATGATCCGGTCGATGTCGGGAGCGTAGCTGCTCCCGCCGATCGTGACCGTGTTTGCGCCTGCCGCCAGGGTCACCGGCACCTCGACGTCGCGGACGATGTCCCATCCGCTGGGATTGCCGTTGTTGCCCTTGCCGGATCGCGGCGCGTTGATGGTTTGGGGTGTTCCTCCGTTGACGGACACGGTGAAGGCGCGGGGGTCTTCAGACAGGTAGCCGATGCGCAGCACGTACGTGCCCGCCGCTGGTGCTTGGAGGCCGTTGAAGCGGACCGTGGCACCGTTGCCGAGATTGCCGACCTTCGAGCCACCCGAGCAGCCGGGGCATGTCGCCACGCTGGCGCCACCTGAGAGCGTGTTGCCGGTCGATTCGGCCTCCAGGACCAGGTCGTTGGCACCGTCAAAGCTCAGCGGTGTTGCGCTGATGTGGACCGCGAGGCCGCCGTGCGCGCGGACCGGGATCGCCAGAGTCGACGACGAGGTCACCGTCCGGGTCTCGGTCACGATCTGACGATCGTTCTCGCCGTCCTCGAAAAGGGTCGCCGTGTACGTGCCGGAACCGAGGAAGGACAGGGGGATGTTCGTGGTCCGAGCAGCGTCGGAGACCGATCCGATGAACCAGTCCGCCCCCGATCGTCGAGCGATCGTGGCGTAGTTGCCGGGGAAGCCTTCCACCACGTGACTCTCGTCCCAGACCGTCGGTAGCGCGCTCAGCAGTTGGCGCCCGACCCACGTCTCGTACGCGGCGGCAGAGTCAGCGAAGTGCTGCATCGCCGAGCTGAATACGACGCTCTGCGCGAGTTGGTGCGCCTGAGTGGTGAGCAGGTTCGAGTTGGAGAAGATGACCGGCGTCATATCCATTCCGCCCACAGCGTTTCGCGTGAACGGATAGGTCGCGGTATCGACGGCGGTCGGCGGGCGTCCGTACTTGTACTGCTCGTTGCCGAGGACCGCCTCCGATGTGATCAGGTTCGGGTAGGTTCTGTTCTCGCCCGCAGGCTTGGTACTGCCATGGAAGTTGACGAGCACCTTTGCATTAAGCGCGGCCTTCGCGATGCGGTCATACAGCGCCATCGTCTCCAACCGGTCGGACTGCATGAAGTCAATCTTCACGCCTGCGACACCCCGGTTCGCGACCGCCTGCATGGCGGTGTCAAGCTGGGCCTGCGAGAAGTAAGACCCGTCACTGTTCGTGTAGTCACCTTTGTTCTGCCAGATGAACACTCCGATGCCGCGCTTCTTCCCGTACGCGGCGATCTGCTCAATCGAGCCGTCGGTGTTGTTGTAGCAGCAGTCGACGGTGATGTACTGCATGTTCAGCTGCTCGGCGGTATCGATGTACTCCTTCTGAGAGCGGACCATGTCGTCACCGTCCGCGGCCTTCTCCTCGTTGGACCACCATGACCACAACGCCTTTCCAGGCCGGACCCAAGAGGTGTCCGTTCCCGCCGCCGGAGCCGGGTTCAGGTCAGTGATGAGGCTGGAGTTGACGATCGTGTCGAGGGAGGAGCCCACCACGATTGTCCGCCAGGGCGTCACGAATGCCCCAATCGTGGGCACCTGCGTACCGGCAACCGACGTGTCGAACACGTCCCCGTCGGGGCCCGGGAGCTGGACCTTCAGCGTGCGGTTGCTGTCGCCCTGTGCGTCGAGGCGGGTTGCCGGATAGGTGGGGTTCACATAGACGGCGGACTCCGAGATCAGCGCCCATTTGGCGTTGTTCGCCAAGCTCGCCAGTGTGGGCATCGCGAAATGACGTGTCCCCATCGACATGGCAGAGACGTACGAGTACTTGTCCTCGTAATCCTTTGGTCCCCGGTAGTCACTTGGCCACAGGCCTGTGTCGACCGGCAGCGCGATCGTGGTCGCCTCCCGCGTGATGTTGGTGAGTCCCACCCCGGACACCTCGTATCGGAACGCGACTCCGTCGTTCTGAGCGCGAACGACAACCGCCAGCTGGGCGCCACCGCGAGTGTACGTGAGCCTCATCTCATTGGCCGATGACGTAATCGGTCCGTCGAAGTGCTCCACAAGCGTGTAGTTCTGATTGACCTGCGTGTTGGTTTCCGAACCGAACGACAGCCCGGTCGATAGGTCTGCCGCCGCCGTCACGACGCCCATCTTCGAGGCATTGACCACCGCAATGCCTCCCTGAACCACCGAGTACGTCAGCGTGCCATCGTTCTCATTGAGCACCGTCAGCGAGGTCTGACCGTCCGGTGACGTGACGGTGTGGGTTGTGAGCGCTGCTGCCGGCTGTGCGGCTGCAAGCACCCCCATCGAGAGGACGAGCGCGGCCACCGTGGCAAGCGCGGTCCTTTGAAGAGTTGCCATCGTGGCTCCTTCCGCCCCCGCGTCGTCGCAGGAGCCGAGGCTATCTTGACAACATTAAATTACGCCGTCAAGTAATTCCGCGAAAGTCATCTTTGCACGCGCCTCAGCCTCGCGGACGGCGGTGGAGACGCTGACGATACCGTTGTCACTCGTGGCCGCAGGCGCTCCACGGTAATCGCAAGCAGGTCGCCGGGTCATGCGCTAGCGACGCGGATCAGCCCGGTGACGATTTGGGGATCCTGATCACAGCATTCGGAGCGGATGGCACGGTGCCGCTGATCGCCGTTAGCGGATCATTGCTCTCTCTGGGGTTGCAGCGTGTTGCGCTGGCCGCGCGGGGCACACTTTGGCCGGCGGATCAGAGGCGGAATATCGCCCCATCGCCGGGGTTCGCCACTCGCCGTTTCTGTATGACAACGCGTCGCGGATGTGCGCGAGAAGGGGCTAAAGGGCGCGAAGGTGTTCGTCGCAACGTCCCTCGCGAACCACTCCCCCTTGTGCCTAAAGGGATCAGCCACCAGCGACGCCTTGCCGGAGAATTCCTGGGCGGCAAGAACGGCGGTTGGAGGCATCCGAGGAGATCGCGGCTCGCCCCACGAAAGCGGACAGCGTGATCCTCGCCGCCGTCATCGCACTTTTGCCTCGGCGGCAAGCCTCGGGTTCAGCGTTTCTTGCCCCCAACACCCGGGACGGACGCGACTTGTTTCATCCACGCCGCGATCTGGCGTTCGTCGATGCCGTCGAGGGAATCAAGCTCCACACCCCGCGTGGACTTGCCCATCCCCACCGGGGTCACCGGCGGTACAGGTTCGAGCGCCGCGCCATTCACAAACATGAGCTTGACATGGCCGGCAAAGCCGCCGCAGCTGAAGCACCAACCGTCGCCGACACCGTAGTACGACATGCCCCACTTCACGGAGCGCCGGAGGTTGGGCAGCGTCTTTGCCGCCAGCGCATCGACCGTTTCGGCGATGCCGCGCTGCGGCTGTGGCAGGCTGGCGATATATGCAAAGACCGGCTTGTCGCCCACCGCCGCTTTCGCCGGGCTTGCCCTGCCGGTCATGGCTTCCGGCAGCGTGACGGCGACGTCGGCCGCCGCTGAGCGCGTGGCCGGCTTCTGGGCTTCCCTCTTGCCGGTCTCCCTGCTTGTCATAGAGAGCATTATTCCTTACGCATCTCGGGAAGGAGCTAGAGCGCTTCTACGATCCAAACGACAACGGACCAGCCTCGAAGTCCAGTCATGTCGGAAACCACGCAAGTATGAAACGCCAACCTAGCCGGACCGGAAGAAGATCCGGATCCCACACACCTGGACTCTGTCGACGGATCGGACCCACGAGCCCAAAGTCGTTTCCGCTGACAGACAGGAACGTCCAACGACACCGAGGATCCAGGCCGCGAAGTCATGTCGCCTGCAAAAGAGAACCGCATGAAGCGCGTCGCAGAACCCGTAGAAAGGGATCAAAATGCAGGTCGAAAAGCCGCCCGTGCACAAAGGTGTGCACGATGTGCACACGACCTTTGGCCGGACAAACACGCGGTGAGCGCGCACTGCCTGGTTCGCAGAGGGCAGTTACCCGAGGAAGATCCTCGGAGAAGATTCGGTTTCGTCATGTCGTCACTACAACTCCTGGCGATGAATGAGTGACGACCAACAACTGGCTGCCGGAAACAGCAGAAAAGGACGACACACAACCCTAGATTCCACAGGCGGAGAGCCCATCAGCCAGGACCCTGACCCCGCTACCCACACAACCGAACAGGCCACCGCGGCGCCAGGCACAGCCCGCGGCCAGAGTCATAGGGGCCCGCGGAGGGCAAATGTCCACACATTAAAGCAAAGCCCCCTCGGACGAGGGGGATGCTGTGCCCGAGGTGGGACTCGAACCGCATTCCGAGCCTTGCAAACACTGACAACTTCAGAAAACATACCGAATCCGACCGATATACGACCCAGTCCGAAGCCAAACGTGTTGACATTGTCAACACACCTTTCCTGACAGATCACGAACAATTCCGAACACGGAGCCGCGCTCCTGACCCCAGCGGGCGCGGCTTTGTGTTGGGCCAAAGGCCTTTCCGTGCTGGGCCAGCCAGAAGGTCCGTAATGACGACCTCGCGTCGACCTATCGTCAATGGCTGGCCGAGCAAGAAACTGAATCCACGAAGCCTTCTCAGAAGATGGCCGGCAGCGGCCGGCATGTGGATGAGTGACCTAGCAGTTGTGCGCCGAGCGTGTGAGACAGATGTTTTGCCCCTTCCTTACACTGGGTCACGTCAATGACAAGATCGCCTCCGCCTCCGCCAGCAGTACCGTTCGCGTCGGTATCAAGGCATGACGTGTCGCCGACTTCCAGCATCCGGGAGTTCCAATTGCCGATTTCAGGCCAACAAGCCCCACAACTACGGTGTCCGCTGGTCTGAGAATGGGGCGAAGTTCTTCGTTCATGGGCAAGTCGTCATGACGGGCCCACAGCGCTCGTACGAGCAGCAACAGATGTCACCTGCTACAGGCTTTGGCCCTCGCTACGGGCCTCGAGCATCGATTCACGGAGCCGGGACTGAGCCAGGGCCAGTCCGGCCTGCGCCGCTCCCCGGGCCACCGATAGTCCGATCACTTGGGGCACGACCCTGATCTCCGGGACGGCGGGAAGGCTTTGTGCCAGTCGCCTGCGCGCCTCGGGAAGGACTTCGTCCACGAGCGGACTCAGGCGACCCACAAAATAGACGGACTCCGGGTCCAGCGTAACGGCAACGGCACCGACTGCGGTCACGATCGCCGTCGTAAATGCCTCCACCACTTCCGCGCGGGACGCCATTTCCTGCGGCTGTGACCACAGGGCTTCGATGCCTTCCAGGTCCAGTCCCCGTCCTTGGGCGAATTGGAGGATGCCCGTCGTGCTCAACAGCCCGTCGAGGGTCTCGTTGCCAACGCCGGAGAAGAGAACACCACCCAGATCACCGAAAGTGGGGGTCCGCCCTTTGGCGATCTCATGATCAGTACAACCAGCGAAGCTCAGCACCGTACTGAGCATGAACAAAGCAGCATTTCCTATGCTCGCATCATCCTTCAGGATCCCCCGTAAGGATGCGTTAGCATCGCTCTCAACGGTCACGGGAGCCTTCAACCGTTCTTCAATGGCACTCTGGAGACGTGAAGCCAGGAAAATCTTCCTTGATTCTGGTGTCCCGGTCGAGTTGGTATGCAGGACAGGGCCGGGCAGTGCGGCGACGATTTGGCGCAATGGTCCCTCTGCGGAATCAGTGGTCTCTACAATCAAGTCCACCAGCCACTCGGCAGTGGTTCCAACATCGCCCCCCTCGAGGCTGGGAACAATGATGTGCCTGATCTCGCGGCCTCTCAGGTCAGTTACGAGGACGCACGTGGTTCGCGTCCCGAAAGAGATACCGACAATGTGCCCCGCCGTGCCGGGGACATCCAGATACGTGGAGGGCCGTCCGCGCCGCGCAACGGCATCGACTCCCTGCTCAACGAGGAAACCGTCAAAAAGGAGCTCATCCACCTTCCGGGACACCGTCGCCTGACTCAAACGCGTCAATTCGATCAGCCTGGTGCGCGTCAAGGGTGCCTCTGAAAGGACCGCATCAAGGACAGAAGCCTTAGTGTAGTCGCGTGCCGTGGGGATGCTGCCCATAGCCCAACCTTAGTGAGTGTTCAGACCTAAACCGGGACGAGAGGGGCTGTCCGGTATTCGTTGATGGGGTTATTGGTTTTCTTTCGTTGCGCGTTCGTCGGCGATCGCTGGTTCGGGCCGACGGCCAGTACGCCCCGGCAGGGCAACAAACTGCCGGGGCGTACGGGTCAATTCGGGCGTCGGCGCGCCCCACTGGTCCTAGAGGATCGTGGCGTCGGTGATGGCTGATTCGCCTAGGCCCCAGTACTCCAGGGACTTCTTGTATTCCGGGGATTCCAGCACGGACTGGATCGCCTTCTGCAGGGCCGGTGCCAGCGGTGATCCTTTCTTCAGCCGATGTCACGGGTGTTCTGCGTCTTCGGGATGTCCGCGTCCTGGGTGCCTGTTGCCGCGCCGCCACAGGCGGTGAGGGCAAGCAGGACAGCGAGTCCGGCAGTCGCCGTCTGGATCTTGTTTCTGGTCTTCATGGTGCAATCCCTCAATTGGTTTCAGCGGGTGTAATCCGCAGAATGAGTGAGCTTGTTAAACAGAATTCCCCCGGTCCCATTCGGGCCTAGCGCAGTGCCTTGAAGGCACGGCCCATTGCTTCGAGCAGGCGATCGGCATCATCGCTGGAGAACGGCATTGGGGGGCGGAGTTTCAGAACATTGCCCTGGGCGCCGCAGGCGGAGATGAGGATCCGGTCCTGCCGGAGCGCATTCACGATGCCAGCGGCGGCTTCCGCATCGGGTGAGAGCGTGGATTGGTCCGTGACGAGGTCGACGCCGATAAAGAAGCCGCTGCCGCGGACTTCTGCAACCTGGTCCAGACCCTGAGTGAGATCCTTGAGTCCCGTGATGATCATTCCGCCGACCTCAAGGGCGTTTTCTATGAGCGATTCCTCGCGGATCACATCCAGGACGGCCTGGGCCGCCGCGATGGCTACTGAATTGCCGCCGAAAGTGTTGAAGTAGCGGATGTTCTTCCCAAACTCCTGGAGTAGTTCGGGCTTGAAGATTGCTGCCGCAACGGGGATGCCGTTACCCATGGGTTTGCCGATGGTCACGATGTCCGGCACGATTCCGTGGCGTTGGAAGCCCCACCAGACCTCGCCGGTGCGGCCGAAGCCCGGCTGGACTTCATCGGCGATGTACAGGCCGCCCACAGCGTGGATTTCCTCAACGATGGGACGCAGGAAGCCTGCAGGGCCGGCGAAGACACCGTCGGAGGAGAAGATGCTGTCGGCGATGAAGGCCGCCACTCCGATGCCGTGCCGGTGAAGGTCGGCGATGGCGGCACGCACCTGGTTCCGCAGGTGATCCTCAAGCGACCCTTGATCCAATGGGTATCGCAGGGAGTCCGGGGCGTCGATGACCCGCACGTTCGCGCCCAGGGGCACGCCGATGCCCAGGGACGGTGAGAAGGACGCTACTTCGGTTGTTAGTCCGTGGTACGCGCCGGAGGTGACGATGATGCCCTGGTTTCCGGTGGCGTATTTTGCGACGCGCATGGCGAGGTCATTGGCTTCGGATCCGGTGCAGGTGAACATGACATGGCCAAGCTCGGCTGGGAACGTGGAAAGAAGCTGCTCGGAGTAATCGAGAATAGATTCCTGGACGTAGCGGGTGTTGGTATTCAGCGTCTGCATCTGTTCGTGGACGGCGGCGATGACCTTCGGGTGGGCGTGACCGACAGAGGGGACGTTGTTGTAAACGTCGAGATAGTCATTTCCATCGCGGTCAAACAACGTCACGCCCTTGCCGCGGACGATTTCCAGGGGGGTGTCATAGAAGAGCCGGTAGCCGGGTCCGAGGCTCTGGTCCCGGCGCCGGATGTTCTTCTGCATCTGGTCCGGGAGTTCACTGAGGCGGTTGGGATCAAAGCCATTGATCATTGCACGCGATGGCTTGCGGATTTGGGAAGTGTCCATGGTTTCTCCTTGAAGGCTGTGAGTCTGGTTCAGGATGTGAAAGGAAGTCTTGGCGCGGGGGCTGCGGCTGTGGCGGCGAGCCGGTCCCAGTCCCGTTTTGAGTGGGAGAGGAGGTAATCGCGCCGTTGCGGTAGTTGGCTTGCCCGCCATTGCGTGATCAGGGCTCGCAGGAGGAGGCGGGCCTGGGCTGAGACGATCAGGGCCTCCAGCTCGTGGTGGGGCAGCGGGCGGATGCTCCGGTAGCCCTCCATGACGTGGAGGGCATGTTTCCAGGGGCTGGCCGGGTCTGCTCCCAGAAGGTTGGCCATGGTGACGCTGATGTCGAAGATCACGGGCGTCCGCACGACGTCGCCGAAGTCGATAATCCCCGTCACGTAGTCCGGCCTGTCCGGGTTGACGAGGATATTGAACGGGCTGAAATCCCCGTGGACAATCTGGGAGGTCAGGCTGTCCAGAAGCGGAACCACTGCCCCGTCGAACCGGTCGAAAATGTCCGCGGCCAGGGAGCGCTTGTGCTTCTCACTGACATAGTCAAGAAGCGGCCGCATCCGGTGAAAGTGCTTCAGGTCCCACAGGAGCAAACGGTCGGCACGGGGATGATCGAAGTCCTGTAAAGCAAGGCCCAGACGCGCAAGGCTTGAGCCCACCAACTGGAGCTGACCGGCTGACGCCTCGTGAGTGGCCAGCAGATCTCCAGGCATGTAGCGCATCACCCGAAGTACGCGATCAAAGGGCCCTTCAGGCGCCGGGATGAGGACCTGGGGATCTCCCCCAAGGCTTCGGACAAGACGCTGGACCGGAAGTTCAGGGGCAGTCCGTTCCAAATGCTCCATGCATGTCGTCTGAAGGTGCACGATCACCGGGTCCTCATCCGGTGGGGACACCTTCACCAGATAGGTTTCTTCTCCGTCTTGGAGGCGGAAAGTCTCGTCTTTCTCGGTGGGAATCCGGACCAGCGTCCCCTTCAGACCGAAGGACTGTTCAAGGAGATCCAAAACAGTTGAGTCGGCGAGCTGAGACTGCTCTGCCAGGAGACCACTCTCTGATGCTACGGCGTCGATAAAAGCAGAGTAGCTACTGACGGCCAAAGGTACCTGGACGGGGTCCGTGGCCCCGATCCCCTGGGCCTGGCCGGTGTGAATTGTCGTGGGGTCAAAGGAGGGACTCATCTCACCCTTTCAATAGTTGAAGGAGAAGTCAGGAAACCTAGCCGGGTTAGTTGAAGCGTTGGGGCCGGGCGAATTCCAGGCCCTCGAAGGATCGTTTGCCGAGGGCTTCGTGGGGCGGCGATTTCGTCGAATCCGGTGGCTTTTTTGAAGCCTGCGCCGGAAAAGCCGGTGGCGCAGTAGATCCTGCTCCCTTCTTTGAATCGGCCGAGCAGGGGGTGACCGTCTGTGGTGAAGAGGTCTGGGAAGGCGTCCGATCGCACGATGTTGGGGAACAGGCCGGGGAGGAACTCCGTGACGGTTTCGGTGATCTCGGTAATTTCCGCGGGAGTCATTTCCCTGGGCACGGCGTTCGGGTCCGGCGTTGGTCCGCCGCGGCCGTCCAGCGTTGCCTTGACGCTGACCCCATCCACGGCGGGCGCACCATACATGGACCGGTCCTCGTGGATCCGGATGAAGACGGGAAGTTCTCGGGGGTGAATTCGGCTCCGTCTTTCGCGACGAACCAGCTCCGGAAGACGCGCTTGGTCACCGTTGCGGCCTTGAGGTACTCGGGCATGAGACGTTGGGACCAGCCGCCGGAAGCAACGATGATGTCCTCGCGGCTTCGAACCCGGTAACGGAGTCGGACAGACGCGATGCCTGCCACGACGCCATGCTGCCGATGCTGCCCAGGCCGATAACGGCGAGTTTGCCGCCGGTCATTCAGATCACCTTTTCGTATTCAAAGACGCTTCGCCTCAGGAACCGGGTTTAGAGACCGAGGTGCTTGTTGAGCTCGTCCAGGGACTTAACAGTGAAGAGGTCGTAGCCCGTGGTGACGGGGTCATAGCCACGGTCCAGCACAACGAGGTTCCGGAAGCCCATGTCGTGCATCGGATGCATGTCGTACCGGGTGTGCGAGGCGACGTGCAGGAAGTCCTCCGGCTTGGCGTTCAAAGTATCCAGCATGTACTCGAACGCCTGGTAGCGCGGCTTGTAGGCCTGGGCCTGCTCAGCGGTGTACACGGCGTGGAAGTCTGCACCGAGCCTCGGAATGCTGATGTCCAGGAAGCTGGTGTCCGCGTTGGACAGGGCCACCAGCTTGTAGTTGTCGCCCATGAGCTTCAGCGGGGCGGGCACGTCCTCGTGGGCAACCCAGCCGCGTACGGCCTCAGCGAACTCTGCGCCGGCGCCTTCGGTCGGCCCGATGCCCCACCGCTTGCACACGCGGTCAAAGGAATCCTGAAGGATCTGCTCGTAAGGCTTGTAGTCGCCCAGGACCTCGTCGAACCGGTACCCGCGGAACTGCTTCTTGAACGCCGACCATTGTTCTTCAGGCAAGCGGCCATCCAGCAGGCGACGAGTGGTCGGATCAATGTCGAAGTTGATGAGCGTGCCGTAGACATCAAAGGAGATGTACTTCGGCCGGAAATTAGTCGGAGCCATGATTAGTCCCTTCAAGGATCGTGTTAGGAGATTGGGCCTTGGGGTTGTCAGCCATCTGTCGGTGAGTGCTACGACTGACCGTTTTTGATTCTCTATGAATCTAAATGCACATCTGTCAATTGTCAACAATCTTCTTTGCTTGATTCCGGGAAGGCTCAAACTATTTCAACCGTCGCCCCTCACCCGCATCGTCGTAGACACACCAAGTGCAGGGGGTCCGGAGCCCTGCGACGGCACATCCTGAACCGCGCAGCCGGCCGCGAAGCAGACGCCCGTGTCCTTGGTTGCAGCGCAGCGGAAACCCGCGCGGAAACTAAGGTGCCTTGAAACCGTGGAGCTTCACATCCAGCACCAGGGGGTCGGGATGGATCTAGGAAGCTTCTTTGGAAGAAACCGGGCCCGTGCAGCCGAGCGCGTCCCCGCCGTCGATCGTGCCGGGCGGGAGCCGATGGAGGCGTCGTCCCAGGAGCGGTCGGCGGAACTTCAGGAGGCATGGGCCGAGCTTGCCCGGGCAGCCGAAGAAACGGGCGTGAATTCCTTCCACGCCTGCGCGCGTGCCGGGGAATCCTGGGAGGATAATCCGGTCGCGGTCCGCGCTGGTGCTGCCACGCTCAGGGACTTCCGTGCAGACGGTGCGTCAGAGGACGCGGCCCGTAGGGTTTGATGTCGATCATCAGGGCCGTAATGATGTCGGCACAGACGATCCGCTGGAAGGTCTCGAAGAGCGCAGGGTCGATGGCCGGCGAGGCCGACGGCGGGGCGGAAGTGCCGTGTCCTGCGTGCTCGCCGGGCCCGCATGCCCTTGCCCGTGAGCGCCTGCACCACCGAACGCCGGTCCTCAGGGTTCTCGTTATGTTGATGTCGGGCGTGCTTTATCCCTGGTTAGGGTTCGGCCCGGAGCGCGTTTTGGAATTGATTGACCAGCTCTTGGCGGAAGCCTTCGATGTCACCCTTTAAAGCGAGTGACGCCAATTTCTCGTGCTCAACAGCGATGTCGTGGAGGTCGTTGTAAGTACGGTGGTCGACCGCGAGGTAGAGACGCAGCTTGTTTTCCCAACCGTTCCACAGACTTTGCAGGGCGGCGTTACCCGAAAATTCGTAGAAGAGCCTGTGGAAGCGCAGGTGAGCGTCAATGCTGGCCGGGATGTCGTTGGTGTCTGTGGCTCGATAGAGTTCCTCGATGGTTTGCTTCAAGCGAAGGCGCTCAGGACCGCGCAGCGTTTCTGCAGAGAGCTCAGCAGCGTAAGGCTCGACAAGTATGCGGATCGATGCGATCTCGGCGACGTCGCGAGCACTCACCTCCACAACGAACGATCCACGGAAGGGGATCTTTACGACTAGTCCTTCCTCTTCAAGCTTGGTCAGCGCCTCACGTAGTGGGGATCGGCTTATCCCGAGATCCATAGCAATATGGGTCTCACGCAGCTGCTCGCCGGGAGGTACAGTTCCGTCCAGGATGGCAGTACGGAGCACGCGGTAGACACCATCGGGCGTCGTGCTCCGCTGTTCTTGCCACTTGAACTTGCGGTCCATGGCCGCCTCCTTTGTCGATTGTCGATTATACAGGTCCCCCGTTCTGGCCCGGGCGGCCCCGCTGAGTTGCGGTGAGGTCCTCAACGGCTTTTTGCATGTGCCGCTTGATGGCCTTGAGGAGTCCATCCCTGTCGCCTGCCTCCAACAGGTCCAGGATGTTGCGGTGTTCCTCTACCAGGAGGTCCACCCTTGGGTAGGAGACTTCCAGGTTGAGGATGCACATTCTTGATTCAGCGGCCAGCGTCTTGTAGATCCGGATAAGACGAGAATTTCCGAGGCCGGCAACGAGGCATGAATGGAACTGCATATCAAGCCGTGCAACGGTCTGCCAGTCGGAAGCGGCCACGTGCTTCGCCATTTCGCCCACAATTTCCTTCAGCAGTTCGCAGGTGTCTTGGATCTGCTTCAGGTTGCCCTCCAACAGCCTGCTGGCGGCGGCGGATTCGAGGGACTCACGAACCTCGTAGATCTCTCTCAGGTCATGCGTTTCAACTTCCAAGACGAATACTCCGTAGTTGCGCCGATAGATGAGGATCCCTTCCTGGCACAAGCGTTGTAGGGCTTCCCGGAGAGGACCTCTGGACGTGTTGAGTTGGCTCGCGAGGAGGGACTCGTTGATTTGTTGTCCGGGGCGGATGGACCCCTGGACGATTTGTTCCCGCAGCTGATCGGCGATCAGCTGCGGGGTGGGTCTTCCTTCCAGGACAAACAGTCTTTCTGGTGCCGCCATGGGTATCCCCCTCATTTCATTCTTCGGCCTACTGCGTTCTCTGGACCGCTATTGCGGTGTATTTGGTCTCCAGGAATTCTTCGATGCCAATCTTGCCGCCTTCGCGTCCCAACCCGGACTGCTTGACGCCGCCAAAGGGTGCCGCCGGGTTGGAGACCAGTCCGGTGTTGAGGCCAACCATTCCGACCTCCAGTTCCGCGGAGAAGCGCATGGCTTTGTCCATGCGCTCCGTGAACACGTAGCCAACCAGGCCCCAATCGGTATCGTTGGCCTGAGCGAGGACTTCGTCCTCGCTGTCGAACGCGGTGATCGCTGCCACCGGACCGAAGATTTCGGTGCTCATCAGTGCGGCGTCAGTGGGCACGTCCACCAGGACGGTGGGGGTGTAGAAGTATCCCGGACCCTTCGGACGGGTGCCTCCGGTCAGGATACGTGCGCCTTTGTTAAGCGCGTCCGTCACGAGGCTATCGACCTTGTCCAGGCCCTTCTGGTCGATGAGAGGCCCCACCTCGGTGCCTTCCACGGCGCCGTTGCCTACTTGCAGTTCGGACATCTTCTTGGCGAACATCTCACTGAATTCCTCCACGACCGAGCGGTGCACGAAGAAACGGTTCGCGGCGGTGCAAGCCTCCCCCATGTTCCGCATCTTGGCCTTCAGCGCGCCCTCAACTGCCTTCTCGATGTCCGCGTCAGCCAGGACGATGAACGGGGCATTCCCGCCCAGTTCCATCGAGGAGCGCATCACGTTGTCGACCGCCTGGCGCAGCAGCGTCTTGCCGACCTCGGTGGAGCCGGTGAAGCTGACCTTGCGTGCGATGCCGCTGCTCATCCAGGGATCTACCACGTTAGAGGCGCTGGAGGTCGTGACCACGTTCAGGACGCCGGCGGGAAGGCCTACCTCCCGGAAAATCTCTACCAGAGCGAGGGATGTCAGGGGGGTCAAAGCCGCCGGCTTGAAGACCATGGTGCAGCCAGCAGCGACGGCAGGCGCTATCTTGCGGGCACCCATGGCCAACGGAAAGTTCCACGGCGTGACCAGCACGCACGGACCGACCGGTTCCTTGGTGACCATGATCCGGGTACTGCCGTCCACGGAGGTGGCGTGGTCTCCTCCTATGCGGACAGCTTCCTCCGAGAACCAGCGGAGCATCTCAGCGCCGTAGGCCACTTCGCCCCTCGCTTCTGCAAGGGGCTTGCCCATCTCCGCCGTCATGATTGCCGCGAGCCTGTCAGTGTTGGCAATGACCAGCTCAAAGGCGCGCCGCAGAATGTCGGCCCGTTCGCGCGGCGTGGACCTTGCCCATGCGGTCTGGGCGCGGCCGGCGGCCTCAATGGCCAGTGCTGCGTCTTCGGGCCCGCCGTCAGCCACGTGGGCGATGATTTCATTCGTGGCCGGGTTCTCGATTGGGAAGGTAGCTGAACTGGTTGCCTTCTGCCAAGCACCGTCGATGAACAGGTCAGCGTGGAGAGGGGTGGCGTCAAATGAAGTGCTCATGTCGCTCTTTCAGTAGTAATGGAAGGGGATTTATCGCTCCGGTGCGCTCCCGCCGCGCTTGCAATGCCTTGCGATGCCAGACGCATGGTTCTGGCTGACGGAGCGGTCTAGCTCGCCTTGAACCGTTCCGGTCGTACGAAGTCCAGGCCCTCGAAGGTCTGTTTGCCGAGGGCCTCGCACGCGGCAATGTGGCCGTAGCCGGTGGCATTTTTGAAGCCGCCTCCGGAGAAGCCTGTGGCGCAATAGATCCTGCTTGACTCGCTGAACCGGCCCACCAGCGGGTTCCGGTCCTCGGTGAAGAGGTCCGGGAAGGCGTCAGAGCGCACGATCGTCGGGATGAGACCGGGGAAGAATTCCGAGACCGTTTCGATGGTCTCGGTGATTTCGGCCGTGGTGAGTTCCCTAGGGACGCCGTCGGGGTCGGGTGTTGCTGCACCCCGGCCGTCCAAGGTGGCTTTGACTGTGATCCCGTCGACGGCGGGTGCCCCATACATGGAGCGGTCCTCATAGATCCGGCTGAAAATGGGGAATCTGTCCGGTGTGAACTGGGCGGCGTCGCGGGCGACGAACCAGGTCAGGAAGATCCGCCGGGTCTCCGTCGCGGCCTTCAGGTAGTCGGGCATCAGCCGTCGGGACCAGCCGCCGGAGGAGACGATGACGTTCTCGAAGGTCCAGGACTTATCGCCTGAGGTGATGACCACGCCGTCGCCGGTTTCGGTGATGCTGTCGACCAGGGTGTTGGTGTGGACTGTTGCCCCGTTGGCCTGGGCGGCTGCGACTGCCGCGGTGACGGCACGGTCGGTGCGCAGGACCCCGGCGTTCGGGTCATAGACGGCAATGTCGTCGGGACGGAGGTTGTGCTGAGGGTAGAGTTCGCCCATTTCCCCGCGGGTGAGAATCTCATGGGCGGCCCCGTTGGTTCGCGCGGTTTCCAGGAGGCTGCGGATGTAGGGGCCGTCGGCGGTGCCAATGGACAAGCCGCCGCAGCGGGTGAGGATGTCATGTCCGGTTTCTGCTTCCAGTTCGGCCCAGAGATCACGTGAGCGTTCCAGAATGGGGTAGAGGTCGGGGTTACCGAGGTAGATCATGCGGAACAGGCGGGTGTCGCCGCCCGCGGCGCTTCTGCCGTGGGCAGGTGACTGCGCCTCGAATCCGGTAACGGAGTCGGTCAGGCGCGATGCCTGCCAGAGCGCCATGCTTCCGATGCTGCCCAGGCCGATGACAGCCAGTTTTCCGTCCATGGCCTACAGCACCTTTTCCGGGAGCGTCTGGGTCCTGGCTTCCTTGGGATTGGCCAGGATCCACCTGGCGTCACCGCGCTCCATCACGAGCCCCGCAGCTGCCGTCTGGATCTTGTTGATGGTTTTCATGGTGCTTCCCTTCAAGGGGGTAGTGGTGAAAGTTTGGTTGGTGATTACTCGTGTAGTCCGGCGAGTCTGCTGCCGAATCTCGCCAGGAGTGAGGTCTTGGTGGAATCCCTGCGCTCTTCCCACTGGTCAGCAAGTCCGAATAGCCGGTACATGCCGTGGACACCGAGCCAGCGGAGGGGTTCGGGTTCCCACTTCCGTGCCCGGTACCCGACCCAGGGAAGCGTGGTCCGTTCTGTGTCTTGTTCGAAAGCCACTTCCACGAGAGTCCTGCCGCCAACATAGGCTGCGGTGACGCCGTGTCCCGCATAGCCGGTGGACGAGCCGATCCCGGATGCGTGGTCCCAGTGCACGCCGCCGTTCCAGTCACGGGTGACGCCCAGGACTCCGGACCAGGCGTGGTCCACTTCGAATGGGATGCCAGGGAAGAAGGAGCGAAGCTTTGTGGAGATCAGGTCAATCGTGGACTGGGCTGTTGAACCGGCGCCTCCTGTGCCGGAGCCGTAGCGGTAGGGCTTACCGCGGCCGCCTATGGCGATGCGGCCGTCCGCCGTCCGCTGCGAATAGATGAAGGTGTGCGCGGAGTCGTTAAGGCACTGGGGCCCGTTCCAGCCGATCTGCTCCCACGCTTCTTCGGACAGCGGCTTGGTCACGATCATCGAGGAATTGATCGGGATCAGGGTTCTGCTGCCAAGCAGCTGTCCGGAATACCCCTCGGTGCAGACGAACGTCTTAGCCGCGGAGACGCGTCCGTTGTCCAGAGTGAGGGTCTTGCCGTCGATGCTGCCGACCCGGCTGCCTTCGTAGATGGTCACCCCCGTGGAAGTCAGGGTGTCGGCGAGGCCGTAGACAAGTTTCGCCGGGTGCACACGGGCGCAGTGCTTGTAGAAGAGCCCGCCATGGACGGTGGAGATGTGGATCTGGCTCTGGAACTCGTTTCGGTCGACCAAATGGACATCGTCTTCGGTCAGCCCGTACTTCCAGTCGGCGTCACGCCTGGCTACCAGCCGGCCCAGCCCCGCCTTGGTGTGGGCAGCGACGAGCGCGCCGCCCTTGTTCTGATCCGCGTTAATCCCCTCGGCCTGAAGGATGTCCAGGACCGAATCGACGCCGGCGACAAACTCCTGCTGCAAGGCCCGGCTCGCGTCCAGCCCACCCCCGGATGCGCGGGCAAACGTGGCACGGTTTCCTGGGGGCATTGCTGAGAGCCAGCCACCGTTTCGTCCGGAGGCGCCGTAGCCGATCTGTTCTGCTTCAAACACCGCGACCTTGAGTGAAGGTTCGAGTTTCTTGGCGAAGTACGCGGCCCAGAGGCCGGTGTAGCCGCCACCGATAATTGCCAGGTCTACAGTGTCTTGACCGGCGAAGCGGGGGTAGGCGGGCCTGGTGGCCTCGAGTCCGGCCATCCAGAAGCCGAGCTCGCCGTTTCGGGGTGTTGCCGCAAGGGCTGTCATGGTTGTCCTTCTTTGTCTGTGAAGCGTTGAAGTGTTCAGGCTGCGGTGTATCCGCCGTCGACGGGCAGGACGGCTCCGGTGATGTAGGACGATTCCGGGGACGACAGGAATAGGATGGCGTCGGCGATTTCTTCGGGGGTGGCCAAGCGTTGGAGCGGGATCTGGCCCTCGCGCTGGGCGCGGTAGGCCTTGGGGTCTTCCCTGCGCTGGAACGACGCTTCAATGACCGGGGTGGCGGTCAACCCTGGTGCGACGACGTTGACCCTGATGTTGCGTGATGCCCATTCGATCGCCGCGCCCTTCGCGAGCATGATCAGGCCTCCTTTGGCCGCGGAGTACAGGACTTCCTCGGGCTTGCCGACCATGCCGAGCCGGGAACTGACGAGGACGAACGAGCCGCCGGTAGTGGGCATCAGCGGCGCGAAGTGCTTCATCACCAGGAACGGGCTGAGCAGGTTGCTGTGGAGCACGTTTTTCGCGTCCTCGTAGGCCATCTCCGTGAGCGGGCCGCTGACCTGCAGTCCGTGGTTGAGGACGACGACGTCCACGGTGCCGAAGGATTCGGCGGCCTGCCGGGCCAGGTTTTCGACGAATGCCTCGTCGTTGAGGTCTCCCGGGACGTACAGGTCCTCGGGCTGGGCGCTGTCGAGTTGCTCCCTGCGGCCGGTGAGCAGCAGCCGGGCGCCCTCGTTGCGGAAGTGGGAACATATTGCTTCCCCGATTCCGCTGTTGGCACCGGTGACCAGGGCCGTTTTCTTGTCAAGTCTCATGTCAGTCACTCCATCGTGAGGTAGGTTGCTTTACGTTGCAGGCTGGGGGACGGACTTCCCGCCCCCGGCGTCAGTTAGGGGTCTGTCAGTTGAGGAATCCGCGGGCGTCGACAGGCCACCGTTCCAGCGTCGTGCCGGTGCTGTCGGTGACGATGTACTCCTCGAAATTGACCACCACCGGGCAGACGTGGTTCGGCACCACGGGAAGCACGGTCCCGATGCCCGGACGGAACCCTCCGGGGGGCAGCGGGAGGAATCCGTGATATTCGTTGAGTTTGGACAGGACGGCCGTGGTGCCGGCAATGCTGCCGTAGCCGCGCTCGGGGCTGCCTTCGCGGCCGAGGGCTTTGGTGCCGATGTCGAGGATGACCTGGTCGGGAACCCAGTCGCTGACCACGGTGCCGGCGACGAACAGCGCGATCTGATCCTGGGTGCAGGCGCCGAGTCGGGTGTTGTTCAGGTCGTTGAACACGTACTCGCCGGGTCGAATCTCGGTGATGACGCTGCTGGTGGAGAACTCCACGGTGGGTGTGGAGCCGGCGCTGACCACGTCTGCGGTGATCCCGGCTGCGTTGAGGCTGCGCACCGCGGTGGTGAGCGCCGCGTCTTGGTCCAGCGCAGCGCGCTTGCGGGCGTCCGGACTGGAGCTGCCGTGACCTGGATACGTAAAGACGCCCACCGGAACCAGGCCGCGGTTGCGGGCGGCGAGAGCGAGGTCGCCCGTGACTTCGGGGGGAACCCCGGAACGACGGGCACCACAGTCGACCTCGATCACGACCTGCAGCCGGTCGGCTTCAGATCCCATCGCATCGGCAATGGCATCGATCGCCGCGACGTTGTCGACGCCGATCCGTAGCTGCGTAGTTACAGCAAGCTTGCGGATCCGCAGGCCTTTCGTTCCTGAAGGCCAGACAGGGTAGGCGATGAAGATGTCGTCGAACCCGGCCGCGGCGAAGACCTCGGCCTCACCCACATTGCCTGCAGTGATTCCGATGGCTCCGGCCTTGACTTGGCGCCGCCCGATTTCGACGCACTTGTGCGTCTTGACGTGCGGCCTGACGTCGAGGCTGTGCTGGTTGGCGAAGGCCTGCATGCGGTCGATGTTGTCCTGCATCACGTCGGCCAGCACGATCGGCGCGGGAGTATCGATTCGATCGACGAGAGCCTCGAGTGCTCGTTGAATGCGGTTCACGCTGTACTCCTCATGATTCTGTCTATGAATGATCAAGTGCTGAAGGTGCGGGACCCGCCTCAGCGGGTCCCGCACACCACCGCCGTCGTACAACACCGCCGTGGTGCCCGTCGCTAAACGGCCGTGCAGACCATCTGGATCTCTACAGGCGTGTTCAGCGGCAGCCCGGCGACCCCGATCGCAGTGCGGGCGTGCCGTCCGTTCTCACCCAACACCTCGATGAGCAACTCACTGGCAGCGTTGGCGACCCGCGACTGCAGACCGAAGTCCGGCGCGCTGGCCACGAAGACCAGCATCTGCACGATCCGCACCCGCTCCAGATCTCCCACTGCCTGCACAGCGGCGGCGAGGCAGTTCAGCGCGCAATGGCGCGCTAGCTCCTGCGCCGTGTCCAGGTCCACGTCCCGACCTACAACGCCTTGGCCCAGCAGCTCACCGTCTTTGAACGGCAGTTGGCCCGCGATGTGGATGCTGGAGTCCACCGCCCGGTGGTCCACGTAGTACGCATTATCAGCGAGGACGGGCAGATCCAGACCCAGGGCCTCGAGACGATCTGAAGCCGAGGCGCCCTTTACGGTTTGAGGTAGTGGCAGACTCATCTGTACCCGGGTCTCCCTTAGGAAGCAGCAGGACGCGACAGACCGAAGAGGACGGGGAGATCGGCGATGTCGGTAATCCGCTCGTAGCCGAGCCAGTGCTCGTCGTGTTCGAAGCCGCGGTCGACATACACCTTGTTCTTGATGCCCATGATGGCCGCGGGGCGGTGGTCGTACATCGGGCTCGCAGAGACGTGCACGATCTCATCCGGTGTCACGCCAAGCTTGTCGAACATGTACTCAAACGCACCGAGCCGCGGCTTGTACATCCCCATCTGCTCGGCGCTGATGATGGTCTCGAACGGGGCCTTGAGGTTATCCGCAAGGCGCACAGCATGGGCGGTGTCGCTGTTCGTGATGATGACCAGCGGAACCGCCTCAGCCAGGCGGTTCAATGCCTCGGTGACACCCGGGTACGGGCCAAAAGAGGGGACAATCTCATAAACCGCCCGTGCGTCGGCCGCACGGAACTCCAGACCGAGCCGACGCGAGGCGCGTTCCATCGAGTCGGCGACGATCTGGTGGAACGGCTTGTACTCGCCCGTGCACTCATCGATGCGGTACGCCTTGCAGGCCCGCAGGTAATCATCGGCGAGCTCGGCCGGCAACCGGTCACCCAGTACCTCACGGATCGCATCGTTGATAGCGAACTTAATCAGCGTTCCGTTCATGTCGAACGTAACGAACTTCGGCTTGGTTTCGAATTCGAATGCCATGTGATCCTCCAATAAATCGCTTCGTCGATTGTCGACGAGACGAGCTCGGTTGCTGTCGATTGTCGACGATACTCTTCACGTTTGTCGATTGTCAACGATTTTCGGAATCTCGATCCAAGAAAACACCGACGAGGCTACCGGCATTCGGTTCTGCATCTGGCGTTCGGAGTGGCTCTCCGGGGGCTGACTGCGGTGCCTTTCGTTACGTCAGGGCACACATCGGATTTGATGCTGGACACGCATGTTGCCGGGCCTTAATGCCGACAGCGCTACTGGGTCGCCAAGGCGGGCGCGTCAGTTACACAGACGTTGGACTGCGCCGGCGCTCCCCCGCAGGGTAACTCCCCTGGAACCCGCCCCGTCATGTCGTCTCCGCTTCAGGCAACCATGAACCTATAGGACAGCAGAACGCTGTCGAAGCTGAGGAAAGGAAAGAAGCCGGCTACACGAACGGCTAAGCACAACTACACACACGGTGTGGACACGTCAGAGGCCCAAAAAGGGCCCCGGACATGGGAAAACGTGCCCAAGGTGGGACTCGAACCGCATTCCCGCTCTTGGAAACACTGGGAAGTCCAGAAAACATGCGGAGCACGGGCCGGTCCGGTCCGGTGGCAGTACGACCCAGTCCGAAGCGAAAGGTGTTGACACTGTCACCACACCCTCGCTTCCAGCTTCCGAACCGGCACCGAGCGCGACCGAGGTGTTCAAACGTACCGGAACGGGCTGCCGGGTCAGGCGATCTGGATCCGGTCGTCTCCGAGTTCAACCTCGACACGAAGCCGGCCACCGACGGCTTCAACGTATTTCCGCAAGGTATCGACCTGGGCGCGGTCGATGTCGCCCTGCCCGATGCGGGACACTTTGTTCTGGCTGACGCGCAGACGCGCAGCCAACACGACCCGTGTCAGATCCGATGCTTCGCGGAGCTCCCGAAGCAGGTACCCCCGGACCTCACAGGCTCTAAATCTTAAGTGCTATATCCACGGCTTCTTTCGGCGCTTGTTCGTCGCTTATTTCCTCGCGAACTTTTGAACGACGCCGGTTCCCCAAAGTTGCACGCCGACCCGCGCGTCCGGCCGGGGTCCGGATATCAGAACGACACCCAAACTCGACGAAGGCCCCCGTACCAGCAGCGCCAATGATCTTCTTCCCGAAATCTTGCCGCACAACAGATCCTGTCCACAAAAATGGAGGAAGTACAACTTTTCAAGTACCAATCAGATGCAGGTACCGACAATCTCAGACTCTTAGAGAGAAAATATTGTAGTCTCTTCAGAATTCACGTAATCTGGGTCACATGGAACAGGCCATGAAGACACGAGGGCGTTACGCCAAGACCGCGGAGCGGCGCGCGGCTGTTGCCCAGGCCGCGCTGGAGATCATCCGCGGGAAGGGGCACAAAGCCCTGACCACCGCAGAGGTCGCGTCGGCGGCGGGCATGAGCGAAACTGCGCTGATGTACCACTTCCCGACCCGCGACCACGTCCTGGTCGCGGCCATGGAGCTCGCCGACGAGGAGATCGGCTCGCGCATGACGGCCGAGTCCGTGGCGGCCGAGCTTGTCTCCGGTGACTGGGATCCCGCGGGAACGGCGCGCCTGGTGCTCACGGAGGGGAACACTGTCCGCCTCCTCCTCGCTCTCGAGGCGGACGCCCCGAATCCGGAGCACCCGGCGCACCCGTACATGAAGAAGCACAACGAGAACGCCATCCTCGCCTTCGCTGCCGCCGTGAAACGGCGTCAGGCCGAAGGGCGTGCACGTCCTGGCCTCGACCCGATGGGCACGGGACGGCAGATGATGGGGCTCTGGAGCGGCCTACGGGCGCAGTGGCTCGTGGACCCCTCGTTCGATTTCGCCAACGAAGTCGCAGCGGCCTTCCGCGCCCTCACGGGCGAAGCAGCCATGGACACGAAGAAGAAGATCGAAGATCTCATCGCGACGATCTGAACAACGCACCGCAACACCTGTTCCCCGTGTCGCGGGGACGTGGACCCGCGATCAACTGCAACGACGCAAAGGAATCACTATGACCGCTGAAGACCGGTTCGCCGGAAAGACCATCATCGTCACGGGCGCCGGCTCCGGCATCGGACGAGCCACCGCCGTCCGGCTCGCCGAAGAGGGCGCCCGGCTCATCGTCTCCGATGTGGTCGCCGATCGGCTCGACGAACTCAAGACATCACTCCCCGGAGTGGACGTCAGGACCGTAGTCGGCGACGTCTCCGACAACCGAACGGTCGACGCGATCGCCGATGCTTGCGAAGGCCGTCTCGACGGCCTGGCGAACATCGCAGGGATCATGGATGGCTTCCTTCCCGTCGGCGAGATCGACGACGAGACATGGGACCGGGTGATGCGCGTCAACGTCACGGCCCCGATGCGCCTGACGCGCGCCGCCCTGCCGCTCCTCATCGAGTCCGGAAGCGGTTCGATTGTGAATGTCGCCTCCGAAGCCGCCCTCCGCGGATCCGCGGCAGGTGCCGCTTACACGGCATCGAAACACGCGGTCATCGGACTGACCAAGAACACGGCGTTCATGTACGGCCCCCAAGGCGTGCGGGCCAACGCCGTGGCGCCGGGTGCGGTCGCCACGAACATCGAAGCAGCGGTCCGCAGCGAATTCGCCGCCGGCCGGATCTTCCCTTTGATGCGGGCCATCGCCTCCCCCGTCGCGGACGCGGAGAGGCTCGCCGCAGCAATCACCTGGCTGTTGAGCGAGGACTCACTCAACATCAATGGAGCTATCCTGCCCAGCGACGGCGGCTGGTCAGCCGCTTAACCGGGCAATCAGCCGGGACTCAATTTGAAACGATCCAAAGTGCGGCCGGGCCACCGCGAAAGCACCTCCTGCGGTCCGGAGCGAAGCATTCCTCCGAAACCGTTAGTAGCCCCGAAAAAGTCGACGGCGGACCCGACACTCCGCCCGCGGCTGCGCCTTACACTCATCTTCCGAAACCACGAATCCAGAACCACGATTCCGCGGCCGCGCCGCGGAGAAAGAGACTGCCATGAACGACTTCCCGCCCGGCTTCCTTTGGGGCGCCTCCACTGCACCTCACCAGATCGAGGGCAACAACATCAACAGCGACTGGTGGCTTCAGGAGCAGACCGTCCCCGGCATGGAACCCAGCGGGGACGCCATCGACAGTTACCACCGGTACGCCGAGGACATGGAGCTGCTGGCCGACGCGGGCCTCAACGCGTACCGCTTCGGTATCGAGTGGGCCCGGATCGAGCCGCTCCCTGGCCGGTTCTCCCGCGCCGAGCTCGCCCATTACCGCCGGATGATCGATACCGCCCTCGGACTCGGGCTCACCCCGGTCGTGACCCTGAACCATTTCACCACCCCGCAGTGGTTCGCCGACGAGGGAGGATGGCTCGGCGAGAGGGCGATCGAACGGTTCACCGCCTACGTCACCGAGGCAACCACGATCCTGGACGGCGTCCCCTGGGTGGTCACGATGAACGAACCAAACATGCTCGCCATGATGGCGACCATGCGCGGGATGATGACGGCCGCCCCCGCAGCCCAGCAGGACTGGCAGAGCCCCACCGTGGATCAGGACCCTCGGCCCCAGCTTCCGCCACCGGACCCGCAGATCGGCGCCCGCCTGGTCGAGGCGCACCGGGCCGCCCGCGACATCGTCCGCGCCCGCACGGACGCCAAGGTCGGTTGGACGATCGCGAACCGGGCGTTCGTCGCACGCCCCGGAGCCGAAGAGAAGAAACGGGAACTTGAGTACGTCTGGGAGGACCTCTACCTCCACGGATCAGCGGGCGATGACTTCGTGGGCGTCCAGTCCTACTCCAGCCAATGGGTCAACGAACAAGGCATCGAACCCCACCCGGCCAGCCCGGAGAACACCCTGGTCGGTACGGCCTACCGTCCGGACGCGATCGGCATCGCGATCCGCCACACCGCCGACGTCACCGGCGGGATCCCGATTCTCATCACCGAGAACGGCATCGCCACGGCCGATGATGCCCGCCGTATCGCCTACACCGGCGAAGCGCTCCAGCACGTGTCCGAGGCCATCGCGGACGGCATCGATGTCCGCGGATACCTGCACTGGACGCTTCTGGACAACTACGAGTGGGGCCACTGGGAGCCCACCTTCGGACTCGTGAGCGTCGACCGGCAGACGTTCGTCCGCACCCCCAAGCCGAGCCTCGCCTGGCTCGGATCCGTCGCCCGGGCCGGCGCGCTCAGCGCCCTCGCCCACTGACCCTCAAGGAGTTCTTCAATGCTGAAGCCCCTGGCAACCGCCACCCGTGAACTCGTCAACCTCGACGGCCTGTGGCTGTTCGGCCTCGACGGCACGCTCGGCCCGGAGCCGTGGAAGTCACGGCTCGAAACCCGATTGGAGGCGGCCGTCCCCGCCAGCTACAACGACCTGTTCGCCGAGCAGAAGATCCGCGACCATGTCGGCCTGGTCTGGTACCAACGCACGGTCCGCGTCCCCCGCGGCTGGTCGGACCAGCGCATTGTGCTCCGTTTCGACGCCGCAACCCACGCCGCTGCCGTCTACGTCGATGACACCCTGGTTGCGGAGCACGTCGGCGGATACACGCCCTTCGAAGCGGACCTGACCGGGCTCATTGCCCCCGGGACGGAATTCCGCCTCACCGTCGCCGTCGACAACCGGCTCACCAACATCACCATCCCGCCCGGGAAGCTGACCGTCGGCGCCGACGGGCAGGAAAGGCAGACGTACTTCCACGACTTCTACAACTACGCCGGCCTTGCCCGCTCCGTCTGGCTCTACAGCACCCCCCGGTCGCACCTCACCGATATAACGGTGACCACGGACGTCGTCGACGGCGGCACCGGGCTAGTGAGCTACCGACTGGCTACCAGCGAACCGGCCCCCGCGAGTATGCGGCTCATCGACGAGACAGGGAACACGGTCGCCACAGGCGAAGGACACTCCGGCACGCTCCGGGTCGAGGACGCCGTGCTGTGGAGGCCGGGAGCAGCATACCTCTACCGCCTGGAGGTCGAGATCCATGACGGGTGGCACGTCGTCGACGCCTACGAACTCCCCGTCGGGATCCGCACGGTCGCCGTCCAGGGCGAACAGTTCCTCATCAACGGCGAGCCGTTCTACTTCACCGGCTTCGGCAAGCACGAGGACACCGCCATCCGCGGCAAAGGCCACGACAACGCCTACCTCGTCCACGACTTCCGCCTCCTTGACTGGACCGGCGCAAACTCTTTCCGCACCTCCCACTACCCCTACGCCGAGGAAGTCATCGAGTTCGCGGACCGGCACGGGATCGTGGTCATCGACGAGACCGCCGCCGTCGGACTCAACCTCGCCGTGGAGGCCGGACTGACGGGACAGCCGCCCCGACCCACGTTCTCCCCGGAGACAATCAACGACCAGACCCAGGCCGCGCACGCCCAGCATCTACGTGAGCTCATCGACCGGGACAAGAACCACCCCAGCGTCGTCATGTGGTGCGTCGCCAACGAACCCTCCTCCAACGAGGACGGGGCAAGGGAATACTTCGAACCGCTCATCAAGCTCACCCGGGAGCTCGACCCGACGCGCCCGGTGACCACGACGGCGGTCATCTTCGCCACGAGCGAGAACGACCGCCTCGCGGACCTCGTCGACGTCATCTCCCTCAACCGCTACTACGGCTGGTACGTCGCCACCGGCGATCTCGAGACCGCCGAGAAGCTCCTCGAGGCCGATCTGCGCGGCTGGGCCGCGAAGCACGGCAAGCCCATCATGATGAGCGAATACGGCGCCGACACCATCGCCGGCCTCCACTCCGTCCTGGACACCCCGTGGACCGAGGAATTCCAAGCAGGCTTCCTCGCCATGAACCACCGTGTCTTTGACCGGATCCCCTCATTCGTCGGAGAACACGTCTGGAACTTCGCCGACTTCGGCACCGGCCCCGCGATCCACCGTGTGGACGGGAACAAGAAGGGCATCTTCACCCGGGACCGCAGACCCAAGACCGCCGCGTTCGCGCTCCGCGAGCGATGGACGGGCCTCCACGGCCGCAAGCCAGGCTCAATCACCGCACAAAACGGGCAGCACCAAACCACGGCACCTGATTTCACCCAGGAACCGGCCCTGTCGACGCCCGCAGGCGCCCAGCGCTCATAGCAGCCACAAGCTCACCGTGGGGGCGGCATCCCCGCCGCCCCCACCCCACCAGTCACCAATCCCTGCCGCAGCAAAAATACGTCGCGCACACCGTACCCAGACAAAGGAGTCATCATGGTCAAGCCCAGCTACGGGGACCTACCACCCAAAGAAGCGGAATCCGCGGTCCTCACGGACGCAGGTTCCCGGCAAGGACCCCCCGCCGGTATCCCCGACATCGAGGCGCCGGCGCTGAAGACGGCCAGTGCCAGCTACCTGACGCTGATATCGTTGGCGAATTTCGGCGTCGCGATGGCGTTCATCGTCCCGATGTCCTACTCACTTGCCGTCCGCATCTCCCAGCTCGCCCCAGGCCACGAAGAGCTGCTCGGCTACGTCACCGGAACGGCACAGTTCATCTCCATCGCCGCCAGTCCCCTCGTCGGCGTCTGGAGCGACCGTTTTCGCTCCCGCCTCGGCCGCCGCACCCCTTTCATGATCGGCGGAGCCCTCCTCGGCATCCTCGGACTCCTCGGCATCTCCCTGGCACCCAGCGTGCTCCTCATCGGCCTCGGCTGGGTCTTCGGACTCTTCGGCTGGGCGGCCGCGGGCCAGGCCATCTTGAACCTCCAGGCCGACCGGATTCCCGAGGAACAGCGAGGCAAGATTTCGGCATTCAGCGGGCTGTCGGCCCAAATCGCCCCCGTCCTCGGAATCGGCATCGCCTACGCCGTCTCCTCCAGCACCCTGCTCGTCTTCCTTGTCCCCGGCCTCGTGGGTCTTGCACTGGTGGCTCTCTTCTCGCTCGTCAAGCGCGAAGGCAGCTCCGTGGGCCTCGTCCACAACAGCACCGTCACCGTCAAGGCCCTCCTGACCAGCTACACCTTCAGCCCCCGCAAGCACCCGGACTTCGGCTGGAACTGGCTGGGCCGCTTCATCTTCTTCATGGGCCTTTACTTCAACACCACCTTCGGCAGCTTCTTCTACGCCCAGCGCCTGGGCCTTCCCATCAAGGAAGTCGCCGGAACCGTCGCCCTGATCGGCATGCTCGGCATCGTCGCCGCCACCGCAGGCGCCCTCACCGGAGGGTTCCTCTCCGACAAGCTCCGTCGACGCAGGCTGTTCGCTTTTCTCGGCGGCCTGCTCTTCCTCGCCGGCGGCATCACCGAAGCCTACGCCCATTCCTTCATCACCCTGCTCGTCGGCGCACTCATCATGCAGTGCGCGATCGCCCTCTTCAGCGCGGTGGACCAAGCCATCATCTTCGCCGTACTACCGGACCGGGCACAGGCCGGACGCTACCTCGCCGTCGTCGGATTCGCACAACGGATCCCCAGCGCAATAGCACCCCTCCTGGCGCCCTTCATCATCGTCCTGGGGGCGGCCGGGGCCGAGAAGAACTACACCGCCCTCTACCTCACCGGCGCCGCGCTGGCTCTCCTGGGAAGCCTCATCATCCTCCTGAAGATCAAATCCGTGCGCTGAGCAACGACCTGCCACCCCAACACGCCAACCAACAAGAGAGCCGAAACACCCATGGGCAACACGCTCAAAACCCCGCCAGACCTGGCACAGAACCCCGCCGGAACAGCACCCGTCAAATGGACGGCCGCCTGGATTTCACCGGCCGAGTCCGAACCAACTGCCGCCCAGGACGAGCGCGGGGCCTACATCCTCCGCAGGTCATTCGACCTTCCCGCCCGTCCCGCCGCAGCCACGCTCTACGCAACCGCCCTTGGCGTCTACGAGGTGTTCCTCAACGGAATCCGGGTGGGAGACATCGAACTGGCACCCGGTTCCACCAGCTACGACGAAACCCTGTACGCCCAGAAGTATGACGTCGCGGAACTCCTCATCCCCGGTGGCAACCGGATCGACGTCGTCCTCTCCGACGGCTGGTTCCGCGGCAGGAACAGCGGCGCCCAGCGCCGGAACGTCTGGGGCAACACCACCGCCGCCCTCGCACAACTCGAAATCGACCTCGGATCCGGTGCGGGAATGACCCTGGGGACCGACCGGGACTGGATCACCCTGCCCAGCCCCATCGTGCGGGCGGACCTCATGACGGGTCAGACCACTGACTTCCGCATCGATCCGGACCGCGCCGAACCCGGCCCGGTCCGGGTCGGCGTCGTCACGCCACCTACCCCTTCCCGGTCACCGGCCCCGCCCGTGCGCCGCGTCGAGGAACGCAAGCCGGCGGCCCTGACCCGGCTTCGGGACGGGGTCTCGATCCTCGACGCCGGCCAAAACCTCTCCGGATGGGTCAGGCTGACCAGCTTGGGGCCCGAAGGAACGGAGACGGTGCTCGAGTTCGGCGAGCACCTCGACGCCGGCGGCGACCTGACAACCGCCCACCTGGACATGAAAACACCACAAGGCGGGCTGCTCGAATTCCGCCAGACCGACCGCGTCATCGCCGGAAAGAGTCCCGGCGTCTTCGAACCTCGGCACACAGTCCACGGCTTCCGCTATGTCCGGGTGACCCATCCTGGACGCGAGCTCTCCATCGATGACTTCACGGTCGTCGTCGTCCACTCGGACCTCGAACGCCGCGGGTGGTTCAGGTGCAGCGACCCGGACCTGGAACGACTCCACGAAGCGGCCCTCTGGAGCTTCCGCAGCAACATCGTGGACGTCCCCACCGACTGCCCCACCCGCGAACGCTCCGGATGGACCGGCGACTACCAGGTCTTCGCCCCTACCGCCGCCATGCTCTACGACGTCCACGGCTTCTCCCGCAAATGGCTCCAGTCCGTGCGCGACGACCAGTGCGACGACGGTCTCCCCGCAGCATTCTCCCCCGACTCGGCACGGATCAGGCACCATCCCGGCAACCCCTCGCGGGTCATGGGCGGATCCGCCGGCTGGGGCGATGCCACAGTGCTCGGCCCGTGGTCCATCTACGAAGCGTACGGAGACACGGAGCTTCTGGCGGAAAGCTGGGACTCGATGACCCGCTGGGTCGACTACGCGCTCCATCTCGCCAAGACGGCCCGCCACCCGTCCCGTATCGCCCGCTCAGAGACACCGCTCCCCCACGAGCAGTACATCTGGGATGCCCCCTTCCACTACGGAGAATGGCTCGAGCCCAAACGCCGCCGGGCAGACGGGTCCCTCATCGACCCCATGGCCGAAAATCCCTACGCCTACATGAGCGCGGACCGTGGCGAGGTCGGCACCGCCTTCCTGTACCGCACCACCAAGACACTCAGCCGGATCGCCGGAATTCTCGGCCATACCGAGGCGGCCGAGCGGTACCGAAGGGTCGCTGAAAGTGTCAGGGAGGCCTGGCAGACCGAGTTCCTCACCCCGGGAGGGCACACCCGCGAAGACACCCAGGGCGCCTACGTCCGAGCCCTGGCCTTCGGCCTCATCCCCGGACCGCTCAGGGAAGCGGCCACCGAACGCCTGGTCCAGCTCATCCACGACGCCGGCGACAGACTCGGCACCGGATTCCTCTCCAGCGGCCTGCTCCTTCCCGTCCTCGCAGCGTACGGCCACACCGACCTCGCCTACCGACTGCTGCTCCGGCGCGGGACACCGTCGTGGCTCGGCATGCTCGAACGGGGCGCCACCACCGTCTGGGAGGACTGGGAAGGCATCGACGAGCGAGGTGTCGCGCATGAATCGCTCAACCATTACAGCAAGGGAGCCGTCATCCGCTTCCTCCACGAATACCTCGTAGGCCTCCGACAGGCCCCCGACTCAGCCGGATGGGAACGATTCGACATAGAACCCCGCCCCGGCGGCGGCATCACCTCAGCCAGCTTCGACTTCATCTCCCCCCAAGGCCGCATCGACGTCGCGTGGGAGATCGCAAACGAGGAGTTCCGCATCGACTTCACCGTCCCCCAAGGAACCTCAGCCCGCCTCACCCTGCCAGACGGGACAAGCACCGCCTACACGTCAGGAACGCACTTCGCATCCTGCCCCGCCCCGATATTTTCCAACATCTGAAAGGACCCACATGACTTACGCCGTCCCGGAGGTCTCCGACAGAACCTTGAAAGAACTGCTGTCCTTGAAAGGCCGCCGGGCCGTCGTCACCGGCGGCGGCCGCGGACTGGGCAAGGCCATCGCCACCCGGCTGGCAGAAGCCGGTGCCGACCTCCTCATCGGAGACCTCGACGAAGAATCCGCACGCCAGGCTGCGACAGAACTACGGGACCGTTACGCCGTGGCCACCTGTGGCATGCGGATGGACGTCACCGACACCACATCAGTCGCCGGCGTCGTGCAGGTCGCGGCCGCGCGGCTGGGCGGGATCGACATCTGGGTCAACAACGCTGGCATCTTCCCCAGCGTGCCCCTGCTGGAGATGACCGACTCCCTCTGGGACGAAGTCTTCGCCGTCAACTCCCGCGGTGTCTTCGTCGGCGCACGCGAAGCCGCCCGGCACATGACAGCCGCCGGGAACGGCGGCGTGATCATCAACGTCATCTCCACCGCCGGCTTCCGCGGCACCGCACCGGGCCTCTCGGCCTATGTGAGCTCGAAGCATGCAGCACGCGGCATGACACGCCAACTCGCGCTTGAACTCGCACCGTATGGAATACGCGTCCTCGGCGTAGCACCCACCTATATCCCCACCGAAGGAAACCAGATCGCCGCGTCATCCCAACCGATGCCCACGGATGCGCTTCCCGCCATGATGCTCACCAGCCGCCTTGGACGCATCGGTGTGCCCGACGACATCGCCCGCGTCGCCCTGTTCTGCGCCTCCGATCTCTCAGCCTTCATGACCGGAAGCACGCTGCTCGCCGACGCCGGCGAAACACTCTGAAAACACTGCAACCACAACGCTTCTGGCGCCCCTGCCACTCACATCTTTAAAAGAAGGAATGTCTCCTCAATGCTCAAACCGCAAATATCCCCCACCCGCGAGCTCATGAGCCTCGACGGACTCTGGCGCTTCGCGCTTGACGCGACGGCAGGCGACGAGCCCTGGCGGGAGACGCTCCGCACCGAGCTGGAGGCGCCGGTGCCGTCCAGCTACAACGACGTGTTCGCAGATCGGGACATCCGCGACCACGTCGGATGGGCCTGGTACCAACGCACGGTTCGCGTCCCCCGCGGCTGGGCCGGGGAACGCATCAAGATCCGAGCGGACGCCGCCACCCACGAAGGCAAGATCTTCGTCAACGACGCCCTTGTCGCCGAGCATGTCGGCGGGTACACCCCATTCGAAGCGGACGTCACATCCCTCGTCGACGCCGGTGAAGAGTTCCGTCTCACCATCGGTGTCAACAACGAGCTCACGAAATCGACGATCCCGCCGGGGTTCGTCACCGTGACCGACGACGGTCGCCGTCAGCAAAAGTACCTGCACGACTTCTTCAACTACGGCGGCCTCGCAAGATCGGTATGGCTCTACAGCATCCCGCCCATCGGCGTCGACGACATCACCGCCGTCACGGACATCGACGGCACGACCGGAGTCATACGATACGACGTCGCCGTCGACGGCGACGCGGATGTCCGCGTCAGCGTGCGCGACACTGCCGGAAAGCTCGTCGCGCAAGGACATCAAGCCGCGGGGGAACTTCGCATCCCGGACGCGGTGCTCTGGCAGCCGGGAGCCGCATATCTCTACGATCTCGTCGTCGAGGCCGTGGACGGGGACCGCGTCATCGACTCGTATTCCCTGCCGGTCGGGGTACGAACCGTCGAGGTGCAAGGCACCGAACTCCTCATCAACGGCAAGCCGTTCTACTTCCGAGGCTTCGGGAAGCACGAAGACAGCGCCGTTCGCGGAAAAGGGCACGACCCGGTATACATGGTCCATGACTTCCGCCTGATGGACTGGACCGGTGCCAACTCGTTCCGCACCTCGCACTACCCCTACGCAGAGGAAGTGCTCGCCTACGCCGACCGGCACGGCATCGTCGTCATCGACGAGACCGCGGCCGTGGGCCTCAACCTCGCCATCGCGGCAGGGATGCACACCGGCGCAACCCAGGTGACGTTCTCCCCCGAGACGTTCAACGATGAAACGCGAGCAGCCCACGCGCAGGCAATCCGTGAGCTCATCCACCGCGACAAGAACCATCCCAGCGTCGTGATGTGGTGCATCACCAACGAACCGGCCTCCTTCGAAGACGCCGCACGGGACTACTTCAAACCGCTCGTGGACCTGACCCGCGAACTCGACCCCTCGCGCCCCGTCACGTTCGCCAACCTGGTCTTCGCGACGTTCGAGACCGACAAGATCGCGGACCTCTTCGACGTGATCTGCCTCAACCGGTACTACGGCTGGTACGCAGACTCAGGCGACCTCGTGAGCGCGGAAGCTCACCTCGAGGCAGAACTACGCGGCTGGGAGCGCGCCTTCGGGAAGCCGCTGATCATCACCGAGTACGGGGCAGACACCCTGTCGGGAGTGCATTCCGTCCTCGACCAGCCATGGACCGAGGACTACCAAGTCGCCCTCCTCGACACTTACCACCGGGTCTTCGACCGGATCCCCGCAGTCATCGGCGAGCAAGTGTGGAACTTCGCCGACTTTCAGACCACTAGCGGCGCGTTCCGCGTTGACGGCAACCGGAAGGGTGTCTTCACGCGCGACCGTCGCCCAAAGGCGGCCGCCCGCATCCTTCGCACACGATGGCGCAAACAATCCTCGGATGCTGAACCGCGCTGACTCGGCTTTCCAATCGACCAAGCCCGCGCCGCCGCTATTATGTCGAGCGGTCCGACCGCTGGGTGTGCTGAATGAACTGTTCACCGAGAGTTGGACTGACCAAGTAAGAACCGCAAGGGCGAAAGTGCCGTCACCTGCGGGGACAACAGAAACCTCGGCACCAACGGTAGAGGCGCCGACGTCAACTTCCCGCAAGTCGGGACATGGTGGAGCGTCCCTCTGGCATCCCTGATCCGGGCCTTCGGGCTGAGCTCGTCGTCCCGAGCAGACCAGGCGATTTCGATATTGGGACAGCAGCCGGCGGGCACATCAAAACGCGGGAGCGCGCCCGGGGGCGAAGCCGTGCCTCGGGACGCGCTCCTGGCGCCTTGGTCTGTCAGGGGGTCGGCCGGATGGCCGTGTCCGAACTGTAGGAGGTGATCTGGGAGGCCGTTCCGCTGTCGAGCACTTTCGAGTGGGTGGTCGACGCGTCGAGAACGACGTGCTGGGAAGCGACGTCGCTGACGATATGGTTGAGCGCGACCACGTTGGCGTCCCCTCCGGCGATCAGGATCTGCGTCGGTTGGGCGCCCGCAGGGATGATGTTGGCGGGCGGGACGTTGTATGCGAAGAGGTTGTCCGAGATGAGGTTGTTATCTCCCGCGACGTGGACTACGCCGTAGAGGTCGTCGAGGCCGTTGCCTCGGCCGATGAACGGCGGATACCCCTCGTTGGTCCTGCGTATGTGGTTGGCCGTGATGAGGTTTTCCTTGCAGCCGCCCACAAGGCGGAGCAAGCCCGGGTAGAAGCCCTGGAGCCTATTCGAAGTGACCGAGCACCGGTTGCAGCCGGTGAATTCGATGAGGCTCCGGCCCCGGGGGAAGAGGTTGTTGCCCGTGACGAGGAGGCCCTCGTGGTTCTCGGCCAGAAGAGTGACACCGTCAGGGCCGGCGCCCATGTGATTGCCGCTGACAGTTGTCGCCTGCCCGGCCCCGGTGAGCTCGACGCAGCTGCCGCATTCGGCGATCATGTTGTCGTTGACGCGGAGTGCGTCCGCGCCGCGCACGATCAGGGCATGTTCGAGGTAGACGAATCCCATACCGGTGATGTGGAAGGAGTCGTTATCGGAGGCGACTTCGATTCCGGTCTTGCCGTTGTGGTAGCTGTTCTTGCCGGGGGTGAAACCGACTCCGTCGAGGCAGAAGTCCCGGAACACGATTCCTGAAAGACGCGGATCCCCCGCCCGCTTGACGAGGAATGCCTGGGGCGCGCTCGGAGAGGTCAGGACGCGGATGTGGCTGGCTCCGGGCTGGAGGTTCTGCCATCCGGTCGGGTTCGAGTTGTCGAGGATGTTTCGGGAGAAGAAGCCATGCCCGAAGCCGGCGATGGTCAGGTAGCTCACATCGACGACGACCTGGGTGTGCAGGTCGTAGTCGCCCGGAGGGATGATGATCGCGGCTCCCGGACGCGCGTCCGGGGACGTCTGCCGCTGCTTGATGTCGGCGATGATGTCGTTGATGACCGCCCCGACGTCGGACTGCGCGGTGACGTCCGGGTGCCCCTTGATCCTCCATGTGGTGACGTCATATGTGTTGGGCGAATTGAGGGGTGCGCCTTGCTGGCCGTCGGCCGCATTAGCATTCTGCGTTGTTCCGAAAGTCAATGCAGCCGCAAGCGTTCCGGCGGCTCCCGCACCGATCAGCCGGCGGCGGCTTGGATTCGCATTTTCTAGATTCTTTCCAGTTACCACGGGTTTCTCCTCTGTATGAGATAAGACTGCTGTTCAGAATCGGGCGTTGCCGGGTCGGCCGCCGAAGACTTGACTGTCCTTGTCATCTGCCCTCGGCGGCATCACGCTTTTGTTCCGGGAAACGGCTAATGTCCCACGTGGACTAATGTCACAACTGACGTGCCAAACCGTTTGGGCTAACCAGAGATGACACTAGAAGCGCGGCATGACGGCTGTCAACGCCAAAATTCGGACAGAAGTTTTTGGCACATCCGACGGCGTCTACCAATGATTTGTGACTCTTGACACCCTCCGCGCCCTGCGCGTAATCTGTTGCCAAGTCGTTTTGGCAAAACGGTTTTTCATCCTATCCCGTCTTCGTATTCCGTTCCCGAGAAAGGGAGTCGACAGCGATGTCCTCTCGAAAAACAATCTCCAGGCTTGCCGCCCTCGGCAGCCTTTCAACCGCGGTAATCCTGGCCGCGACCGCATGCGGCGCAGGAGGCCCGGCGACGTCCGGAGGCGCCGCCGGCAGTTCCATCAACGTCCTGGTGGAGGCAGGCGGACATGCAGAACTGCAGCCCATCGCCGACCAGTGCAAGAAGGACACCGGGGTCAACGTCAACTTTGTTGAACTCCCCTATGACGGCCTCTTCAACCGCCTCTCCAGCGAATTCTCCTCCGGCACTGTCTCCTTCGATGTTGCGGCTCTTGACTCCGTGTGGCTGCCCAGTTTCAAGGACGCCCTGCAGCCCATCGATGAGCTCTTCACTGACGAGGCAAAGAAGGACATCTTCCCTTCACTGGTCAAGGAAGCCAACGTCGACGGCCACTTCATTGGAATGCCGGCGTGGACCAACGCCGAGATCGTCCTCTACCGCAAGGACCTCTTTGAGGACGCCAAGAACAAGGCCGACTTCAAGGCCAAGTACGGCTACGACCTCGCCGCCCCGAAGACCTGGCAGCAGTACCAGGACATCTCCGCCTTCTTCACCAAAGACGGCATGTACGGTACAGACGTCAAGGGCGGCGTTGAAACCGAATACCTCGCCCACGTGCTCCAGGCAGGATCGCCCATGGTTCTGGACAGCAACAACAACGTCGTAATCGACAACGCGGCCCACAAACAAGCGCTGGATTTCTACACCAGCCTCGTCAAGGACGCCCCGGCCGGCGCGGCCCAGGTCGACTGGGCCGCCGCCCAGAACCTCTTCAACCAGGGCAAGACAGCCATGACCCAGTTCTGGGCCCACGCGTACCGGCAGATCCCCAAGGACTCCCCGGTCTACGGCAAGGTCGGAACAGCCCCGATGATCGGCGGGTCCGCCGGTGTTGCCGGTGTTCCCGGCCCCTGGTACCTCTCGGTCCCGAAGGCAACCAAGAACACGGACGCCGCGAAGAAGTTCGTCAAGTGCGCCTTCGACCACAATGATCTGGCCATCCAGTCAAGCCTTGGCCTGGCAGCACGGGTCTCCGCCTTCCAGAAGTACCAGGACCAGCCCGGCTACGAGAGCTTCAAGCCGCTGATCGAAACACTCAACGCTCCCGCGACGGCAACCCGTCCGGCAACGGCAAAGTGGCAGCAGATCGTCGACACCGTACTGGTTCCGATGCTCCAGAAGGCCGTCGCCGGCGGAGACAGCACGACCTTGCTGGCCGACGCCAAGACCAAGATCCAAGCCCTCCTTAAGTAAGACTCCGCGGCCGGCAACAGCCCATGGCGTTGCCGGCCGCGGCCCCAACCAGCGGAAGAGAATCCCGTGCGCATCCCAGATCGCCGCTTCGCCCTTTACCTGATGACCCCGGCGGCGTTGTTCCTCGCAGTCTTTGTTGCCTACCCGCTGTTCCGGTTGGTCACGGACAGCTTCTTTAAAATCTCCCCGATCGTCGGGGGCCCCCGTGACTTCGTGGGCCTGGACAACTACGTCCGGGCCTTCACCTCGGAGGCCTTCATCGGTGCAGGATGGCGGACCCTCGCCTACACCCTGATGGTGGTGACCCTCGAGTTCACCCTGGGCCTGGGCATGGCCCTCCTGTTCACCACCTTGGGCCGGAAATCCCAGGTCTGGCGGACCATGTTCCTGTACCCGCTCATGATTGCCCCGATCGTGGCCGGCCTGCTGTGGAAGTTCCTCATGATCGACAACTTCGGCCTTCTCGGCACCCTGCTCAGCCAGGCCGGCATCCTGCAGAACCCAAACCAGATCGGCTGGCTGTCGAACCCGGACATCGTCCTGTTCTCCGTCGCCGTCCCGGACATCTGGCTCACGACATCGTTCATGTGCCTGGTGCTGTTCGCGGGCCTGCAGAACATCCCGGGAGACCTCATCGAGGCGGCCAGGCTCGACGGCGCCCGCGCGCCGTCGCTGCTGTTCCGGATCATCCTTCCGCTGCTCCGGCCTGTCATCGCCGTGGCGCTGGTGGTCCGCGGCATCGACGCAGCCCGGGCCTTTGACACCATCCTCATCCAGACCAACGGCGGACCACAATCCGCCTCCGAAACCATGAGCCTGCTCATCTACCGCACGATGATCCGGTTCGGCGACCCAGGCCTCGCAAGCGCCATGGGCACCATCTACCTGCTGGCCATGCTCGCCATCGCCTTCGTCGCCGTAACCACCATCTGGCGGCCAGGAAAGGACACCTGATGAGCTCGGCCCAGACCCCCGACGACAGCGGCATCCTGGCGGCCGCCGTCCCCGACCGGCCACGCCACGCCGGCATCGCATACCGCAACGCGCCGGCACCGCACCAAACGGAGAGCACCATGCCAAGCCGAACAGCGACTGCGCCTCAGACCACCACGGAACCGGCGTCGGCCGGCACAGTCCGCAGGCGCCGCGGCGTCAATCGCGAAGGACTCGAAGCCGGCAAGCGCAGCACCAGGACCATCCTGTGGATCCTCCTCGCCGCGGCGCTAATCCTCTACGGCTTCCCGTTCCTGTACCTGCTGTTCACGTCCTTCAAGACCCCGATCGACACCATCGCCGTACCGCCGACCATCCTCCCCAAGGAATGGACGCTCGATAACTACATCAACGCCCTGGGCCGCAATGGAGTGCCGGCGTCGTTCATCAACAGCATCCAGACCGCCGTCATCAGCACGCTGCTGTCGCTCGTCTTGGCCGTCCCGGCGGCCTACGGCATCACACGCTACAAAACAGCCAGTGGCAGAGTGTTCATCATGGCTGCGCTCGTCACCCGCATGGTCCCCCCGGTCGCCATCGGCATCCCGCTGGCGTCCATGATGGCCTCGGTCGGCCTGGCCGACACCCCGATCGCACTGTCCATCGCGCACACAACCATCTCGCTGCCGCTCTCCATCTGGCTCATGTCCAGCTTCTTCGAGGCCGTCCCACAGGACCTGGAAGAAGCAGCTACCGTGGATGGCTGCAGCCGGCTCGGAGCCCTGTGGCGGGTGGTCATCCCGGTGGTCTCCGGAGGCATCGCCGTGACAGCGATCTTCGCCTTCCTCGCCTCCTGGAACGAATTCCTGTTCGCGCTACTCATGACCGCCGTCCGGTCCCAGACCACACCCGTGGTCATCGCAAACTTCCAGACCCAGTTCGGACTGGACTGGGGATCCATGACAGCCCTCGCCGCCGTCTACTCGATCCCCGTCATCCTTCTCACCCTTCTCTTGCAGCGCAAGATCGTCGCAGGCATGACCCTCGGCGCCGTCAAGGGCTGAGAAGCCACAGCACAAAGGGAAGAACCAATGTCAAGCAACAACCACTACGACGTGACGACGTGGCACGTCGGCAATCCGTCCGAGGACGTCGGTGAAGTACTCAACAGCATCATCGCTGACATCAAGGACCGGCAAACGGCCACCGACGCGAACAATGGAGGAAAGCCAGGCGCGGTGATCTACATTCCGCCCGGAGACTACCGCCTGCGTACGCAGGTGCTGATCGACGTCAGCTTCCTCAGGATCCACGGCTCCGGACACGGCTTTACGTCATCGAGCATCCGGTTCAACGTCCCCGAAGACGAATGGCCCGACCTGCATGAGCTATGGCCCGGGGGGAGCCGCATTCTCGTCGACCTTCCCCCCGGCGGAGACGGAGAGGAATCCAAGGGAGCCGCCTTCTACGTTGAACGAAGCGGAAGCCCACGGATCAGCTCGGTCGAGTTCTCCAACTTCTGCATCGACGGGTTGCACTTCGCCCCGGACGGCTCGGGAATGCACCCCGAGAACACCTACGTCAACGGCAAAACCGGCATCTACGTCGCAAACGCCAATGACTCATTCCGCGTCACCGGCATGGGGTTCGTCTACCTTGAGAACGCCCTCACCATCTACAACGCGGACGCGCTTTCCGTTCACGACAACTTCATCGCCGAATGCGGCAGCTGCATCGAGCTGCGCGGGTGGGGACAGGCATCGAAGATCACCGACAACCTGGTCGGAGCAGGGCCCAAAGGTCACTCGATCTACGCCGAGAACCATGGCGGGCTCCTGATAACCGCGAACAACGTCTTCCCCCGCGGTGCGAGCAGCGTCCATCTGGACGGGGTCACGCGATCAAGCGTCACCAACAACCGTTTGCATTCGTTCTACCCTGGCATGGTGATTCTCGCAGCGAACAGTTCGGAAAACCTCGTGGCCACGAATCACTTCCTGCGTGACCACGAGCCCTGGACACCCTTCCTGGGCGTCGACAACGGATTGGACGACCTCAACGGGCTTCTCTGTGTCAGCGGCAGCAACAACTCTGTCATCGGGAACCACTTCTCCGAGATCATCGACTCACAGAGCATCCAGCCCGCGGGTGCGACGCCCGTCATCATCCGGCTCATCGCGGGGGTTGGCAACTTCGTTTCCAACAACCACGTGGTGGCGATGGACGTTCACGCCAAGTCAAGTGACTCCTGCTTCTCGGCTCAGGTGGACGCGCTGTTGACGACCGAAGCTTCGGACGCCCTCGCCGTTACGGCCGTCATGGTCGATCCCGCATCAGCCCGGAATACGATCCTTGATTCCGGAAGTGACGCCCAAGTTATCGCGGACAGGACTGTTAACGCCTTCAGGGCCACACCCGCGGTCGGTTTCCAGGCGGCACACGAACCACTTGTGGTTCAGTAGCCCGCTCAGGCCTGGCGAGTCCCTCGGGGATCGCCATCGGGCCTCTGGGACGAATAGAACGTACCCAGCAAGTACCCGGACATAGAATCAGCATCAACATAAGGACGTGGGAGACCAATGAACAAGTCAGTTGGCATCAAGGACGTGGCAGCCGCAGCCGGCGTCTCGGTCACGACGGTCTCCCACGTCCTCAATGATGTTGTCTACGCCCGGGTGGGGGCGGAGACGAGGGAACGGGTCCACGAAGCGGCCCGGCGTCTCGGATACGGCCCGAACCGGCTGGCGCAGGCGCTGCGCACCCAACGTTCGGGCATGATCGGGTTCATCAGCGAGGAAATCGCCACCACCCCGCACGCCGGCCGGATCATTTTGGGGGCCGAGGAGACGGCACGTGCTCGCGGATACCGCATCATGATCATCAACTCCACCAGCACCAGCTCCCAGGATTCCAGGGAAAGTGATGTGGCGGATCTGCTGGACCGGCAGGTAGACGGCATCCTCTACGCCACCATGTATCACCGCAAACTGGCCGTCCCCAAGAACCTCGTCGGACTCCCCGCCGTCCTGGTGGACTCCGAAGACATCAGCCACACCGTTTCCTCCGTCATCCCCGACGAAATCGCCGGTGCGAGGTCGGCCGTACAAACCCTGATCGACGCCGGACACACCCGCATCGGCATGCTCAACAACACCGACGACGTCCCCGCCACCCACTCCCGGCTCAAGGCATTCAAGGACACACTCGCAGGTGCCGGGCTGCCCTATCACGAAGAACTCGTCCAGTCCGAGCCGTCGGAGGTGCCCGGCGGCCACCAGGCGGCCCTGCGCCTGCTGAAAACCCCAAACCGGCCCACGGCCGTGTTCTGCTACAACGACCGCATGGCCATGGGCGCGTACCGGGCCGCCGGGGAACTTGGCCTCAGGATTCCGGACGACATTTCCATCGTCGGTTTCGACAACCAACAACTTATTGCCGAAAACATCTACCCCGCCCTGACAACCGTCGCCCTTCCGCACTACGAAATGGGCGCCTGGGCCACCGAAAACCTGATCGACGCCATCGAGGGAAAAACCGACCTGCAGCTGTTCGCCGCTCACCCGACCCTTCTTCCCTGTCCCCTGGTCCTTCGCGATTCCGTCGCCTCCCCAAAGCATCAGGACGCTTCGAGCAGAGCAGCACCGGACTCACCTACTCGCCCCAACACCTGACCTTCGAGCGCGCCCAGTAGAGGACGCGCCCAACCCTCCAAGGACCCCGAATGCACAGCACCCCAGTTCCCCCATGCCCTGAAACGGATGTCGTCGTCGTCGGCGAGGCCATAATCGACATCATTGACACCGCGGCAGGGCCCGTCGAGTTTCCCGGCGGATCAGGGATGAACGTCGCGTTCGGACTCGGCCGGCTAGGCGTCAGCACCGCATTTCTCACCGCACTGGGCAGGGATGAACGCAGCAGGAGCATCCAACAACACCTGGACACCGCGGGAGTACGCCTGTTCCCGGGAGCCGAACACCTCAACCGCACCTCCACTGCCAGGGCGCTTCTGGACAGCAGCGGTTCCGCAGAGTACGAATTCGACTTCGAATGGAACCTCCCCCAAATCAGCCCCACTTTCCTCCCGAAGGTGCTGCATACGGGGTCACTGGCCTCCTTCACGGAGCCCGGAGCAACCCAAGTCCGGTCCTTGCTGGAGTTGTTCTCCCGCCGCTGCTTGATCACGTACGACCCCAACATCCGCCCGACACTGCTCCCCAGCCACGCTGAAGCGCTCAGGACCTTCGAACACACAGTTGCCCTGGCTACGGTTGTGAAGCTCAGTTCGGACGACGCCCGGTGGCTTTACCCGCGCACGTCTCATGACGACGTCGCGCGGCGACTGCTTGATCTCGGGACTGAACTTGCAATCATCACCGATGGCGCATCCGGATCCTATCTGCGCTCGAATGCCGCCGAGATCGAAGTGCCGGCACCACCAGTACTCGTCAAAGATACTGTCGGAGCAGGCGACTCCTACATGTCATCGCTTATCGCCGGCCTCATCGAGGACCCCGAGGCCGATTTCGGCTACGGCAAACTCCTCCGCCTGGGAACCGCCGCCTCGCTCGCTGCGGCCATAACGGTCGGAAGGCACGGAGCGACCCCGCCAACGCGGGCGGAACTGATCCGATCCCTGGAACTGGCCCAGACTTCCCGAAAGAACTCCGATGACTGAAACAACAACACACCCTGCCGGGGGCCGCGCCGAAGAAACCGCCCCCGCCATGCGCCCGATGCTTCACTACACAGCCAAGAACACGTGGCTGAACGACCCCAATGGACTCGTGTGGCACCGCGGCGTTTACCACCTCTTCTACCAAAACAACCCCTTCGACAACGTCTGGGGCAACATGTCCTGGGGACACGCCACCTCAACCGACCTTCTGCATTGGACCGAACACCCGGTGGCCATCGCCTGCGACGAGGAAGAAGACGTCTTTTCCGGCAGCATCGTGGTAGACCACGGCAATACGTCGGGATTCGGCACAGCAGAAGATCCTGCCCTGGTGGCCATCTACACGAGCGCCTTCAAGGAAGGCTCGGCGCACCAAGGGACACAAGCCCAGTCTCTCGCGTTCTCAACGGACGCCGGCATGACCTGGAGCAAATACGCAGGCAACCCGGTGCTTGCCCGCGGCTCGGCCCATTTCCGGGATCCCAAGGTGTTCCGCTACGAGGGACCGGCCGGTTCCTGCTGGATCATGGTGGCGGTGGAGGCCCAGCACCAGCAGGTTGTGCTGTATCGCTCGGCCGACCTCAAGGGCTGGGAATACCTGAGCACCTTCGGCCCCGCCAACGCCAGCGGCGGCGAATGGGAATGCCCCGACCTCTTCCCGCTCCCCGTCGACGGAGACCCGGACAACGTCAAATGGGTCCTGGTGGTCAATATCAACCCGGGCGCCGTGGCCGGCGGCTCCGGAGGGCAATACTTCGTCGGCGACTTCGACGGGGTGCAGTTCACCGCCGACCCTGATTCGCTCGCTCCAACGGATGCCGACGGGAACGTAGATCTCAGCCGCTGTCTGTGGCTCGACTGGGGACGGGACTACTACGCCGCCGTCTCCTTCAGCAACGCCCCGGAGAACCGCCGCATCATGATCGGTTGGATGAACAACTGGGACTACGCCAACTCCTTGCCCACGTCTCCGTGGCGCTCCAGTATGTCGCTTGCCCGGGATGTCGAACTCGCGACGGTGGACGGCTTGCCGCGCCTGGTGCAGCGCCCCGTGCTGACCTTGGACTCCGGGGAGCCGGCCACCATCCAGAACATGGAACTTCACAACTCCCTGCTGCAACTGCCCGACGCGACGCCCGGATCAGCCCAGCTGATCGACGCCGAGATCCTGCCCGGCACGGCACGGACCATTACGTTCACACTTCTCCGCGCACCGGACGGGAGCACCGCAACAGTCCTCACCTTCGATGCCCTGACGAGCCGGCTCACCCTGGACCGCCGCAACTCCGGAAACACCGCCTTCCACGATAAGTTCGCGTCGGCAGAGTCCGCACCAGTGAAGCTCGACGGCGGAGTGCTTCGGCTAAGGGTAATCATCGACCAGTGCTCGGTGGAGGTCTTCGCCCAAGACGGCAGAGTTGTCCTGAGCGATCTGGTGTTCCCCCGGTCCGGGAACCTGGGCACCGACGTGTGCGTCGAAGGCGGCACGGCCATGGTGCGGAAACTGGCCGTCACGTCCTTATCCTAATGGCAGCACCCCACCCCACTGCAGTGCCCACCCCCGTCCTTGCCGGATAGAGGGCCAGCCGCCGGCAGAGGCTCACGACTGGTCTATCGCCCGTTATGGAGTTTGGTGGAGGGTGTGGGCGACGCGGTAGGAGTCGGTGCCGGGTTTCCTGGAATCTCTGATCGCCCAAGTCAAAGCAGTCACCGTACTGGGTGTACTGGTTCGCAGGAGGCTGTCCGGGGGCCCGGCAGGTCTATGACGCGGTCGACCATCCCTCATGGCAGGCTAATCCAAAGGCAAACGTCAATGACGGGGCCCGAGGCGAGGTTTTGGGGTCCGAGGTTGTCCGGGAGGCACTATCCGGCCCTGGATCAGGACTTCGCTGCAGTCGCATCGTCGCCACCTTCTTGGTTGAAGCGCCGGCAAAGATAGGAACATCAAGGACGGGCCCTGTCCCGTGTAGCGTTCGCGGACCTGAGTTCCGCCTCGAGGCGCCGGTTGTCGGCTTCGAGGACCAGGACCATCCGGATGCCGGCCAGGTTCAAGCCCAATTCCAGCAGCTCGCCGATCCGCCGCAATGTCACAAGGTCGTTCTCGCTGTACTGGCGGGTCCCGCCCAGGGTCCTGCCCGGTTCCAACAAGCCTTTGCGTTCATAGAGGCGCAGGTTCTGTTGCCCCGTTCCCACCAGCTCGGCGGCAACGGAAATCGCGTATACGCCCCTCCCCCGATCGTCGGTCTGTCCCATCGGGCACCTCCAAAATCCGTCGAAAATCAGGCTTGCCCTGACCCCTGCGCAGTGCTATAAGAAATATATACCAGCCACCATAGATCGGCTGGGTTGACAACAAAAAATTGCGATCTGCAAGGAGTGACACACCATGCTGATGCGAACGGACCCCTTCCGTGAATTCGACCGGCTCGCCGAACAGGTGCTCGGCACCACAGCCCGGCCGGCGGCCATGCCGATGGACGCCTGGCGGGAAGGCGAGGACTTCGTGGTCGCCTTCGATCTGCCCGGAGTCAACGTGGACTCGGTGGACATCGACGTCGAACGCAACGTGCTGACTGTCAGAGCCGAGCGCCCGGACCCCGTCGGCGAGGGCACGGAACTGATCGCCTCCGAACGCCCCCGCGGCGTCTTCAGCCGACAACTCATCCTCGGGGACGCACTGGACACCGACGGCGTCAAGGCAAGCTACGACGCCGGCGTCCTGACCCTGCGCATCCCGGTGGCGGAAAAAGCAAAACCGCGCCGCATCGAAATCGAAACCACCGGAAAACAGCGCCAGGAGATCAACGCCTGACCGCCGGCGCAGCCTCCCGGACCGGGAGCACCACAGCGGCCCACCATGTGAAGAGGGCGGTCGGGTTCACAGACCACGCCACAGCGCAGCCTGCGCACGGATGGATGAGGTCCCGAGGATGACTCCCGCAACGATGGTCCCCGGCCGAACAGGCCGGGGGCCATCCCCTCACCCGCCCACGAGAACACCATCTAAAACACACACCACTGCCAACTATGAGGAACAACGGCCCCGACCTTTATGGCATCCTGCATATCGTCCCCACAGCTACGGCGCGCGAGGTGACCCGCGCCTACCGCACGCTCATGCGCGGCCTGCACCCCGACACCCGGGCGGCTCGCGAACACCCCACCGGCCCCGGGCCGACGGAACCGGAGACGAAGACGCAGGAAGAGCTGCAGGAGCTCCGGGACATCATGGCCGCCTACGCCATCCTCAGCAACCCGGAAGAGCGGGCCGCCTACGACCGGGAGCACCCGCGTCCAGCCGCGAACGCCAAGCCGCAGCGCCCTGGCGCCGCCTCCGTTCGGATCCCAAGGTCGCTTCCCGCCACGTCCCTGCTGATCGGACCGGTCATCTGGGAGCCGCCCGCGGGACGGTCCGCGGGAATGCCGGTCCGGCAAAGGTCATATCCGCCAACCGGCTACACGCTGATCCTGCAGATCAGGCGCTGAGAGCCGGAAAACCACACAATCCCAAGGAGCCCCCATGAGTGCCTGGCGCCCGTACGACAGCCAGTTGATGCCCGCATTCTACGAACGCTTCGAAAAGCGGTGGGGCAAAGGAACAGCGCCGTTCCTGGACCCCGAGACCCACGAACAACCCATGCCCCGGGCCCAATGGATCAACCCGGACACCGGCGCCGCCGTCGCGGTCGTCCCCATCTGGACCGAGGACCCCCAGCACCGCTCCTTCGGAGTGTTCTACCTACCCCCGGCAGGCGATATCTGGGTCCTGCGGCCCGGCTACACGAAATACCTCGAAACCGACACTAGGAACACCGAGCAAGCCAGCCTGCGCAACGACGCCTTCCGAAAAGCCGTCGCCCACGCCAAGGAATTCATCTACGGAACCCAACCCTGAAAACCATAATCCGGAGCACACCATGACCCCTCCACAGATCAGCCAGTTCCTCCAGGACTGCATCATCAAAGACGACACGAACGACTCAGGACTCGACGCCGACGTCTTCTACGGGCTCTACATCAGCTGGTGCTCCCTGCACCGCAAAATCCCCCTCCCCGACCATGCCTTCCGCACTGCCCTGCGCCTCGCAGGCTTTGTTAAGGAAAAGGACGGGAAGGGCAAAAAGGGAGTCTTCCAAGGCCTGCGCATGACGGGACCAGCCGCCGTGGACTACATCCTCAACAGCAGCGCCCAAACCCCGGCGGACCCCAGGTAGAGCAGGAGGCCACCGTCCGGCCGGACCCTGTTTCCGCCTGGTGTCCGGCGCCCACGCCGTACCAGGTTTGTAGCGCTGCTGCTTCCCGGCAAGCGGCCCGCGGGTTGGGTGGGCGGTGGCAAGGAAACGCACCAATGACCGGTGTCACCTTTGCCGTGGCATAGGCGCCGCTACCGCCGAGAGCATCTTCCAGGGAATCGCCCTCGTGGACGATCGCAGGCCGCCGAACCGGCCGCGGGCTTGAGTACGCCCTACGTGTTTTAGCTGCTCGTGCGTCGGTGACCTGTCCGAAGTGATTTGGGGGTGGTCGCAGGAACCCTGGCAGTGGTGTCTGCGGGCCGCGCCCGGCCCGTCACGGGGGAGGCAAGGGGCCCAAAGAAGATGCGTGTCACGCCATATGAGGTCTGGCGTCAACCCTCCCGGAGGGTCCACCGGGCTCTCAAAACAGGGCCCACGAGGAGGGTGTGGATGGCCGCCGTGCGGCGTACCTTTGTTGTGGCGAGCTTCGCATATCCCCCATTTGCGCAGCCGCCTGGAACCCGTGCATTGGAGGCGCTTCCGACTCGCGCGGGGGTTCCTGATCGCATTGCCGTTCGCGGCGTCCCGTCGGCCGACCGACCGACCGCCCCTGTTGCCTGTCTTTCAGCGTTCGCCGGGCGTACGCTGATCACGTCCCCGGTACCGGACCGGCCCGGGTCCTTTGCCTCCGGATTCAATCAGTAAGGGAATCACCATGGAGATGAACATCAGGGACCACTGGGATCGCCTCAGCCCCGAAACCCGGCAATGGCTCACCGAGAACCCCGGGTTCGTGGTGCTGCCGCGGACGATCACGGAGACGATCCATCAGGAAACCGGAATCACCGCGGGCTCGGACCAGCACGACCAAGCCAGCCTCTCCTCCGAGGACCTCGACTTCCTCCGGGCCCTGGCCGAAGCAACGCCCGCCCCGCTGGAGCACCGGTTCTTCGACGCAATACAGCAAGGAGAAGGCTGACGCTGAGCGTCAAAGAACAAAGGAGTCCCCCAGTGAATGCAGAACCACAGCCCGCACCGGAGCCGTCCCACGCGCCAACACCCGGCGCGGGCGCGCCGGCGGGGCGCCGGCCGGTGGTCACGCGCGCCGGGATGGTCTGGACGGCCACCATTGCCGCCCTCGTGCTCCTGATCCTGCTCATCGCGTTCATAGTGCAGAACCAGGACGCCGCCAGGGTAAGGTTCTTCGGTCTGGACGGGACAATCTCCCTGGGCATTGCCCTGCTCATCGCCGCGGTCGGCGGCGGGGCCCTGGTCGCCGTAGCCGGTGCAGTACGCATCATCCAGCTCCGGGCCCGCACCCGCCGCACACCAACACCGCCACGGCCCTGACACCAACCACGACACCACACCCGGCAGCGAACGGCTCCGGCTGTCCGCGCAGGGGCATGGCCGGCGCGGGCCTTGAAGGGACCGACTGCGGGCCTGCCCTGTGGGCTCTGAATTCCTAGAGTTGTCCCCATCCGCCAAGTAGCTGATGAGTAACTTGTACTGAAGGTTGTGGGAGTCGTTGGCCCGGGGCGCCGACCAAATGCTGGGCTTCGATCCTGCATCCGAATCGGCATACCTGCCGGTAACTCAGGGAATCATGCGAAGATATGGTCCGGACTTCGCGTGGTTAGAGGATCCCGTGGCAACGTTATCTCTTTGACGAGGGGCTGAACCAATGCATATCACCGCCAAAGAGCTGGCCAGGCTCATTCCGGCGGACTTCACACTCGGCGTGGCCACGGCCGCCTTCCAGATCGAAGGCGCGCTGAACGAGGATGGCCGTGGTCCGGCAGGGTGGGATGTTTTCTCGGCCCGACCCGCGGCGGTCGTCGGCGGTGACAGCCCAGAGGTTGCGTGCGACCATTACCATCGGATGCCCGAGGACGTGGCTCTGATGAAGCAATTGGGCGTGGATTCGTACCGCTCCTCCCTATCCTGGCCGCGCGTCCAGCCCAGTGGCAGCGGTCCAGCGAACCGGGCTGGACTGGACTTCTACGACCGTCTCCTGGACGAACTGCTCGCGAGCGGGATTTCCCCGATGGTCACCCTCTACCACTGGGACACGCCCTTGCCCCTGGATGACGCCGGCGGCTGGCTCAACAGGGACACCGCCTACCGACTCGGCGAGTTCGCCGCCATCGCCGCCGCTGCCTTTGGAGACAGGGTGGCCCGATGGGTGACCATCAACGAGCCTGCCACGGTCACCACGAATGGTTACACCCTCGGGCTACACTCGCCCGGGGAATCCCTACTGCTCAAGGCGCTGCCCACTGTCCACCACCAGTTGCTGGGTCACGGCCTCGCTGTCCAGGCACTGCGGGCAGCCGGCGTTCCCGGGGAGATCGGAATGAGCAACGTCTATTCGCCCATGGTTCCGAATTCCATCAATCCCCTGGACAAGCTGAGCGCGGGTTTCATGGACATCGCGCAGAACAGGCCGTACGCGGACCCGGTACTGACAGGCAAGTACCCGGACCTGATCCGTGCCGCCAAGTTCTTTGGTTCCTTCGACCACCCCGACGAGGACATGAAGGTCATCTCCCAGCCGCTGGACTTCTACGGGCTCAACTACTACATGCCAACCAGAGTCGCCGCGGGCGCCGGCGACGGCGCCATGCCCGCCAACATGGCGGAGGTCATGGGAGACGACTTGAGCGCCGCCGGTGGCGCCAGCGCTCCATTCCACCTTGAAGCTTGGCCGGAAGCGGACATCACCGCCTATGGGTGGCCCGTGAAGCCTGATTACCCGGGCGTGACCCTAAGGGAGATGGCAGAACGGTACCCCAACCTGCCCCCCTGTCATCCTCACCGAGGGCGGTGCCAGTTTCGAGGACATAATCGTCCGTGACAGGCGCACGAACACCACCTTTATCCCGGACGAGCGCCGGCTGAAGTACCTATCCGACCACCTCGAAGCCGCACTGAAGGCCACAGCACCCGGCGGACCAGCCGAGGGAATAGACCTGCGCGGCTATTACGTGTGGTCGCTGATGGACAACTTCGAATGGTCCGCCGGCTACAGTCAGCCGTTCGGCCTGATCCACGTGGACTTCCAGACCCTGGCACCGACGCCCAAGGCGTCCTGCTTCTGGCTTCAGGAACTCATTGAGGAACGAAACTTAGCCGCCCATGCGCGCGCCCACACCATCAAAGACACGGATCCCGGACAGCAGCCCAAACACGCCGCCGACAACTGACTTCAGATCCGGCCCTTCCAATCGCTCAGGACAATGCCTCCCGGTCCCACTGAAACACTAGACGACTCAACAACGAAAGATTCCATGGAGGCGCCCAGGAATGGCCGCCGTTGCAGCCACCGCCGGCGGTTGAAGGCCGGACGAGGCCCCATCAGACTGACATACCCAAGTCATGCAGTCCGGTCCCTACCCACCATGAAGAAGAAACAAGACCACAGACCGCTCCCCATCCAGAGAACGCGAGGCAGAGGACCCCACAAAAGACCCCGAAGGAACACACAAAAAGCTGATTTGTGCACAGTCAGAGAGCCAAAGGCCCCCTGACCTGCGGAAACACGTGCCCAAGGTGGGACTCGAACCGCATTCCAACCCTTGAAAATACTGGGAACTCCCGAAAACATAGCCAGTACGGCCCAATCCGACCCCGGTACGGCCCAGTCCGACGGCAATAGTGTGCACATTGTGCACACCCCCATTTTTCGCTTAGAGACCGCTCCGAGGCCACTCCCCTGTCTTGGGACGTTTGGCTTGGTCATAAGTGGCTTCAGGCACGGTCTGGGCCGTCACTGGCCGAGGCCTTGCGAGCACCACTTCTTTCGAGTGACGCACAAGGATGTCAGGGGCCGTGGTTGGCTGTCGGGCGCTCTTTCAGGGTCTGGCCGATCTTCTCGACGGAGGCGAACCAAGAGAGCATGTCCTGGTCGATCGCGCCGATGACGGTCCGCATGTTGGCGAGTTGGGCTTCGATTCGACTGTTGATGAGGGGTTCAAGATGGGCCACACGGTTACGCAGGCGGTACACGCCTTCCACCGCCCGCTCCAGTTCATGGACCGGTCGTTTCAAGTTCGGGAAAGCGGAGCTCAAAGCCTGATCCCACAGCAGCCGCTTTCCGGCATCCTTGCGGCCTGGCAGCATGAACCGCCATGTGCCAAGCGACATTGCCGCCAGAAGATCCTCATGGATCGGCTCCCGCAGGTGCTTCGGCCGCAGACGCGTTGATCTGCCGGCCCGCGACCTGGCATCGGGGATATCCCGGCCCACAATCCGCTCAATCAGCACCGACGGTTCCAGAAGCCAGTCCGCAGAGTGGGGCTGTCCGGTTTTCGGGTTGGTCTGGGTGGCGTTCCACAGACACAGCCTTTCGTCGAGGGCATTACGAAGCACGACCTCAAAAATGTGCAGGGCCTCATACGCAGCTCCCGAGAGCCGGATGTTCCACCGGTATAGGTGAACAGCATCCTGCAGGCTTCCGGCGGCTTCAAGGTAGGGTGCAAGCCGGGCCTTGCTCAACCGCCGCAGCAGCACGGACTCGATGCTCTTTGGTTCAGACTTAGCCACGGTAGTAAACTGTAAAGGAAGACAGGGGCAGGTTCCCTGTTATGGATTACTGAGGGTCCCGCAGCCAGGAGCTGCGGGGCCCTCAGCCATTTTGCTCTCGGATCATTCGACTCGTAGGAATCCCCGTCGCTCACGACAGCTACGCAAGAGACCTTAGCGAAGCTGTACTGAATTTAGGTCCACCTTGACGACAAAGCTACCGTTGGGACTCTCGATAACGAGCTCGCGACCAGGGAGTGTGTCGTACTGTGATGCAACCCGTTCAGGAGTGTCAGCGGACTTCGCGTGTGCGCCGTCTGATTCGGTGTGCACGAGATAGGCAATGTTGTCGCAGTCGCATGAGGCCTTGAACCAATAGAATCGGCCGCGCAGTGCCTCGTTGACAAGTGACGCCGGGTAGTAGGTGACATGTTTGCCGCACAAGGTCGGGAGCTTGACCATTGATCCGGCCAGAGTGCTCTCCTCCAGCTCCGCCGCGGGTCTCCAGGGCCGCAGCGTCAACTCGAGTTCGGGTACGACGAAGCTTCGCCCACGTGCGAGAGCCAAGAACTCGTCGTCTGCGAGTTCCTCCCAAATGGTCCTTGTCATGGCTTCCTGCGTGGGCCAGAGGTGCTGGAGAAGGTGTTCTGTCGTGACGTCAACATAGAAGGGCAAGCTTGTGAATCGGATCCCGTGGATGAGAAGGGCACCCAAAGCAATTGTCATCGCGTACGCATGCGGCACGTCCGGCTCTGGCAGACCATCGACGTTGAGCGAGAGCGGCGTCACCCAAACCGATCCGAGCCTTAGTTCACCTGTGTATCGCCCGATCCAGAACATGCTGGCCGGAAGTGGCGTCTTCTCACCGCGTAGTTGATACAAGAGTTCATACTCCGAGGGCGGTAGACCGTAACCTTGCTCCCTGTCGTCAGCCGAAGACACCAGCATTGCGACGAGTGCGGTCTTCTGAAGCCATGCGGCGACAGCTCCCTGATCAGCTTGGTGAACCCGTCCGGGCTCTCCAAGGATTAGCGGAGTGAGGACACGCTGGGCTACCTGCTCGAGGCCTTCCATCCAGCCGTTGTTGCAGGTCTTGCACACGTTTTTCACGGTCATCTGAAACGGTGGAGCCACGCCCAGCGGCTTGCCGATCCGGTTGAGGGGGCCTGCGACATTCTCGACGGGCCCTCCTTCCAAACCAATTTTGCTGAGCCAGTTCCCAAGTACATGTTCCCGCGTGAGCGGACCCGCACTCCCGCAGAAGGCACAGAGCCGTTGGCCGGTCACGACTGTATCTCTGAAGGATCTGAAGCTCCTGCCTCCCGGATGAAAATCGGGTCAAGGGGCCAATCGACGGCGAAGACACGGTTGAAGCTGACGGCAAAGCACGTCGACCCGTCGGCTTCCGTCATCTCGACGAGGGCAATCTCGCCGGGCACCGGATTGGCCGCGGTGCGGCTCACCTGGATCGATTGGGCGAGAGCGCTCAACTCGTAGTCCTCGCCTCGATCACGGTCCCGTGCGGCCATCAGCTCGGCGCGGACCGCAGCGGCGTGCTCGGTTCGAGGAACCTCCTTCACGATGAGGCAGGCCGCCACATACCCTGTTTTGAGCGCCGCGAGCCGGAACGCCTTTTCGTTGAATGCCGGGAACGTGATTCCGATCTTGCCTCCCTGAATCATACGGTCGAAGTTTGGGTCGCAACGCCAGTCTGAAAGAGGACAAATTCTCCCGTCCATGTTCGCGGTCCGGCTCCGAATGAACCGTGGACTGGCGCCGTGACCGTGGATGGCTTTCTTGCCTTATGCTGATGGAAGAACCAGAATGATAAGCACGCTTAGTATAAGCGTACGTGAAGAGCAGGAGAAGGACATGAGTTCCATGGAAGCTCCCGAACCTGAACCCCGCAAAACCCCAGCGAGAACCCCAGCGAGCGGCCCCAAGGCAGAGAATTCTTCCGGCGGGGGTCAGCCCCCCACGGGCGCGAAACGCTCACCGGTCGGGCGGTTCCTCGGCCTGCTCGGCCCGGGCCTCGTCACGGGCTCGGCCGATGATGACCCGTCCGGAATTGCGACCTACGCGCAGGTCGGCGCCACCTTCTCCAACGGGATGCTCTGGACCGCGCCGGTGACCCTGCCGATGATGATGGCCGTCCAGGAAATCTGCGACCGCACCGCCCTCGCCACCGGGGACAGCCTGGGCAGGCTGGCCCGCCGGAAGTTCTCCCGCAAACCGCGCGTGGTCATCGCGATCCTCATCGTGGCGCTGCTCGGGGCCAACACCCTGAACGCGGCGGCGGACCTGATGGCGGTCGGACAGGGCATGGAACTGTTCGGTGCCGGCCCGGCCCAGCTGTGGAGCGCGATCGCTGGAATCGGCATCGCCGTTGTCCTCGTTGCCGGCGGGTTCGCCGTCATTGCCAAGGTCTTCAAATGGCTCTGCCTGGCCCTGCTGGCCTACGTCGCAGTCCTGTTCGTGTCCAACGTGGACTGGCCCGACGTTGCGGCGGGCCTGCTGGGCCTGCAATTCCGCTTCAGCTGGGACTACCTCGGACTGATCGTCGCGGTCCTGGGAACGACGATCTCCCCCTACCTGTTCTTCTGGCAAAGCGCCCACCGGATCGAGGAACTCCGGGAAGAAGACCACGGGAACGCCCGACCAGTCAGCCTGGAGGAAAGCGCCCCGGCACCGGCGCACCGCAAACTCCGCAACGCCCGCGCGGACGTCTTCATCGGCATGTTCTTCTCCGTCCTGGTCATGTTCGCCATCATCGCGGCCACCGCGGCAACCCTGGGAAAGAACGGCACGGACATCAAGACCGCAGCCGACGCGGCCAAGGCCCTGGAACCCGTCGCGGGACCTGCAGCCAAGTTCCTCTTCGCGGCCGGGTTCGTCGGCTCCGGGATCCTCGCGATCCCCGTCCTCGCGGCCTCCGGCTCCGCCGGACTGGCCGGACTGCTCGGCAAGAACTGGGGCTTCGACCGGCGCCCCAGCAACGCACGCACGTTCTACGTGCTTCTCGGCGTAGGAATCATCGGCGGCGTCATCATCAGCCTCTTCGACTCCGACCCCATCGGACTGCTGGTCCTCAGCGCCATCATCAACGGAATCGCCGCCGCACCATTCCTCATCGTCACCATGCTCATCTCCCGGGACAAAGACCTCATGGGCAACTACCGCAATGGGAAACTTGCAGCCACCCTCGGCTGGGCCACCACCGCCATCATGGTGGTCGCGGGCGCCGTCGGCATCTGGACAACAGTCACCGGCACAGCCTAAGACCGAAGCAAGCCCCGCCCGGTATCCATGGACCTAGCCAGACGCGGGGTAGCTAGTCAGGATGTAGTCCATCGCGGCAGGCCCTGTCATCCGCCGTCGGCTGCTACCCGGCTAGGCCCCGAAGCGCGCCCTGGCGGACCGAATGTGTACACGCCATAGAGGAAGTCCGGTTCCAGGGGCGGTACGTTTTATCCATGACCGTGGCATCACGAAGGAATTGTTCAAAATGTGAGGTCGCCATAAAGTTCTCTTGTCCAATCTGAAAGGGGCCAGCGGCAGGAAGTTCATGCCAAGGCCCGCGTCAGCGACCTCGCCGCCGAATGCCGCAGAACCGTTGAGGTCCACGCCCCAGTCAGGGTCTGGGGGTGGTTTTTTCCTGGATGAGGGGTGCTGCGAGTCCGGCGAGGAGGATGCTGATGCCTTGGTCCAGTTCGGCTTCCCCGTCGTAGTCCGCGAGCACCGGGCCAAGGGCGCGGAGGCGGGGAAATTCCTTCGCCGGCAGGCGGTGCAGGCCAAGGCGGAGCAGCGCTTCGTTTTCTTCCGGATCCACGATGAATTCCTGCAGTTCATTGAGGATGTGGCCGTACAGGAAACCGTAGTAGGCCCGGTAGACGTGCAACGCGTCGGCGGGGGCGAACCCGGCGTCGATCAGCAAAGAGAGGATCTGCTCAAGCGGGCGCAGCGTTCCCAGCGGACGCAAGCCCAAGGGCGTCGACAGCGGGCGGGTCACGAGCAACGGCACGACGTTCGGGTGCCGCAGCGCCAACAGACGCAGGTCATGGGCTATCTGCCGCAGCTGTGCCTGCCAATCCGGGCGGTCCGGGAAGATCGAAAGCTCTTTCAGAACCAGCTCCGTCACTCCGTCCAGGAGCGCAGCACGATTGGCGGCGTACCGGTAAAGACTCATCGGATCCCGGCCCAGTTCCTGCCCCAGACGGCGCATGGTGAGCGCGTCGAGTCCTTCTGCGTCCACCAGTGCCAGGGCAGTGGACAGTACAAGGTCCCGGCTCAGCCTGGGTTTCTCCCCGGCAGATTTCTTCCCGTCGGCCTTCTCGCCGGCAGTTGAAGAATCGTCCGGAGTCTTCGGGGTCGGCACGGGGTTTCCATCCTGTTCTGATCTCGTCTTCTGATCTCTTCGTGGCTGGTTCCTACGGCGGAAAAGGCTTGCTTACTTTGTAGTCTACGCGTAAAGTATACATCGTAGACAATTTCCTACGCAGGTTTCACGAAGCGGATTTCGGCGCACGGCCACGGGCCGTGCGTACTGCTTCAGAAGCCCGTGACTGCGCACAACGCGACAGACCGCCCGAACCGCAGAGTTCCACCGAACCGGGTGACCGCTCCGATGCCGTGTGCACGCATTGGGGCTCAGCTGCTATAGCCACATGGCAGCATCAATGCACCCGCGAAAAAGGGCCACCATGGCTGATACGCAGCTGGACCAATTCCTTGAAGAAGCCACCATCACCGCCGAGGACCCCTCCGACCCGACGCTCGGACGGGATTCCTTATACGGCCTGTACACGAGCTGGTGTCTGCTGCACCAGTCCGCACCGCAGCCGGAGAGCGCCTTCTGGGCCGTGATGAAGACCAAAGGCATCCACCCCGGCCGAACCAGGCTCCGCATGAGGGGACCGGCCGCCGCCGATTACATCCTGGCAAGCTACCCGAACCTGGTCTGATCCGTTGAGCACCATCTCGGACACTTACCTCCCCCGGGACTCTCACCAGCCCCGGGGCAAGCAGCCCTGGTGCCAGACGTGCGAGACTGACCTGCACCTCGTCGTGGACTCCATCGCCATCATGGACCGCAGCACAGAAACCCTCGCCGTCGCCTTCACCTGCGCCCAGTGCGGCGGCTCCCGCGTCCTGTCCACCACGGCAGGCTATGTCGCCGCAGTCCTGGCCCGGACCACCACCAACGAGGACGTCCTCCACCTGGGCGCCGAGTACATCCACTGCGGGGAACCCATGTCCCCGACCGATCCGGACCTGAGAAGTTCACATATGCCACTCTCAACCCAGCCACGGCCGACGGACTTCCTCGGGGCCTACCTCCGCACCCGGGTACTGCGGTGCCGGTGCGGCTTCCAAATGGAAAGACCGCGCTAGCCACAAAGGCAGATGGAGACCGATATTCAGACAGACCCCGAGCACTTAACCGTCCATTCGGTGACCGTGGAGGCATCCAGCACCCACCCGGAGGACTGGGGCCGGGCGACGGCCCTTGCCCTGAGCCAACTGATCCAGGAGGTCATCGCTACTACAGGCACCGACCCGTGCCGTGATCCCGGGGGCCTGGACGTCGCATTGCACATCAAGGCCGTGCCCGAAGGTGAGGCCATCACGGTCACCTGGCGCGACTGAACTGCGGATATGCGAATGCTGTGCCGGGCCGAAAATGGCCGGCCACTCCGTTTCCCTTGCCGCTGAGGCGTCGCAACGCCGGCAGAGACGGCACTTCCGCGCCGTCGGCCAGACTTCGGTCGCCGTCATGCCGAGCCAATTAGTCGCTCGGTCCCAACTCCGTTGTAAGCCCGCGTTGATCGGGAGAAGCATCGTCTTTTTCTTCGGCCGGGCCGGTCGGATCATTTACACCGAGATCGTCGCCCCCGGGTTCTGCATGGCCTGCCGCCTCCGAACCTTTGGAGGAACCATCGGCCGCCGGGGTACCGGCTGGTTCCTTGGGTATCGGATCTGCAACGTTCTGGACGCCGTCGTGGACTGGTTAGTCCGGCCCGCTTTTCCCTGCGCTCATATCCGCCCATTCCCCCTGAAATTGATAATTGAGCTTTCAGCTTCCGGTCTCTTCAGGATGATTCCTCGCCCGCTTCTGATTGGGATTCTCCCGACTTTCGTCGGGCACGAAGTCGGGATCCAGCTCGCTGCCCATGCTTTCAGGCGCAACGTGTTGTCCCGCATCTTCCTCGTCGCGTTCTTCGGTCCCTTCAGCACGTTCTTGGCCCATGTGCCCAAGGTAGCCCCGCGGGTGGGCGCTGTCGAGCGTTGGGGGTCGGTCACGAGCAGCAGAGAGCATCTCGGACCCCACTTGCTACTTGTCGCCGGCCCTCGTGGTCGCCAGATCCGCGCGAAGAGGGGCTTCCGTTGGGAAGCTAAGCATGCTTAGTATCTAAAGGCCAGTATTTCTGGTTCTTGATCCGCAGCAGACCTTTTTGGAAAGAGAGCGAAGATGACAGAGAACCAATGGCCGCAGGACGGGAGCTACGCCTCATCCCCGACCACCCAATCCGCGCCGGGCGCACACGCCATTTCGCCCGAGGCGGGGACGGATCCATCCACGCTGGATACGATCAAGGATGAGGCAGGGAACGCCGCCGGACAGGCCAAAGACTCGGCGACGACCGTGGTCGAAACCGCAAAGGCGGAGGCGGCCAACGTTGCGGCAGAGGTGAAGGCAAACGCGAAGGACCTTCTCGAGCAGGCAAAACTGGACCTGACGGACCAGGCCGGGAAGCAGCAGCAAAAGGTTGCCGCTGGGCTGCGGTCTGTCTCGGAGGAGCTTCATTCCATGGCTGACGCCTCAGAGGATCCCGGCGTGGCAACAGATCTGGTCCGACAAGCAGCCGAACGGTCATCGACCGTGGCACGGTGGTTGGACGACAGGGAGCCGGGCTCAGTGGTGGAAGAGGTGAAGACCTTCGCCCGGCGGCGCCCGGGCACGTTCCTCCTGCTCGCCGCCGGGGCCGGCGTCCTTGCCGGACGGCTGGGCCGGGGCCTGAGCGCCGGCTCAGACGGTTCCACAGGAAAAACAGCCGACGACGGCGCCGCGCCGGACTCAGGCCGGAACACGGACCGCCGCTTCGTCCCCGGGGCAGGAATGACAGTGCCCCCTCCCCCGGTCCAGCTCCCGGGCCCGGACGTCACGACAGCCGGATACGGCAGCGGAAACGAGTCATTGAACCAGGACGGTCAAGCGGCTCCCGAAATGTACCCGCCCGATCCCGTATACGGCACGCCCCGACAGGAACCAAGCGAGGCTGAGCCCCGTTTCGGAGCGGGTCCTGACAGTGGTGGGCCACGATGACCGAAAGTGAATTCCCGCCGACACCGGCGCACGCTAAAGCGGAGTCGACTTCCCTTGGCGATCTGTTGGGAGAGGTGACTCAGGACATCTCCACCTTGATCCGCCAGGAAGTGGAATTGGCGAAGGTCGAGTTGAAACAGTCCGCCACCCGGGCGGGCAGGGGCGCCGGAATGCTCGCCGGCGCGGGCGTTGCCGGGCATTTTGTCCTCCTTTTCTTGTCCCTGGCCCTTTGGTATGCGTTGGGCGGGCTGATCGGCTTGGGGTGGTCCGCCGTCGTCGTGGCCGTGCTCTGGGCGATCATCGCCGCCGTCCTGGCGACCCAGGGCCGTTCGCAACTCAAATCCGTCAAGGGCATGCCCCAGACAGCCGAAACAATTCAGGAAATCCCAGAAACACTCAAACCACGCGAGGAACAACGATGAGTGAAAACCCGGATGACATCCGTTCAGAAATCGAAGAAACCCGCCGCCGGCTTGGCACCAACGTCGACGCCGTCGCGGACAAGGTCACGCCGTCGCACGTTGTCCGGCGCCAGACGGAGAAAGTCAAAGACGCCGTCTTCGGAGTGAAGGAGAACATCATGGGCGCAGCCGACGACGCCGGGGCGGCAGTCGGCGACGTGCCCCACCGCCTGGCCGGCAAAACGCAGGGAAACCCGCTGGCTGCGGGGCTCATGGCCTTCGGTGCAGGATTGCTGGTGGCCTCCCTCATCCCTGCCAGCGACAAAGAAAAGGAAGCGGTAGTGGCCCTCAAGGACGCCGCCGAACCCCTTACCACCGAACTCGCCGGCGTTGCGAGGGACGTAGCACAGGATCTCCAGCAACCCGCCCAGGAGGCATTGGAGAACGTCAAGGCCGCCGCTACCGACGCAGCCGATCACGTCAAAAAAGAGAGCCAAACCGCGGTCTCCGACGTCACCGAAACCGCAACAGACACAGCCAACCGTATCTAGCCAACCTGATCCCGGCGGAGGCGTGCCGACCATCCCCGTTCGCACGAAAGGAGTTTCCGCGCGACCGGGACGGCACGCCTCCTGCCGTATCGGAATGAGGGATACCCATGACCTCGGAACACCCAGCCGGACAGAGCACGGTCAAGGCCCAAACAGCCCCCGCGGCGGACGATGCCCGCAAACCGGCCAGTCCCGCAGACGTCGCCAAGCCAACCTGGACGTATATCGCCAAGAGAACGTTGCGCGAGTTCGGCAAGGACCAATGCCCCGACGCCGCAGCGGGCCTGACCTACTATGCGGTGCTTTCACTTTTCCCGGCCCTTCTTGCCCTCGTCTCCCTGCTAGGAATTTTCGGTCAGGCAGGAAGGACCACGGGCGCGCTACTCGATGTCGTACGAAGCATCGCCCCGGGATCAACGGTTGATGCCATCCGCCAGCCCATCGAAGAGCTCGCCACCTCGGGATCGGCGGGGTTCGCCCTGGTCATCGGGCTCGCCACCGCTCTGTGGTCCGCGTCAGGCTATGTGGGAGCCTTCAGCCGGGCCATGAACCGGGTCTACGAGGTAGACGAAGGGCGCGGTTTCGTCAAACTCCGGGCAACCATGCTCGGAGTCACCGTCCTCGGAGTTGCCATCGTGGCACTGATCGCCGGCATGCTGGCGGTCAGCGGGCCCGTTGCCGAAACCGCAGGGACCGCTGCCGGAATCGGCGGAGACCTCCTGTCGGTGTGGAGTTTCGCCAAATGGCCGGTCATTGTCCTGCTGGTCATCGTGATCATCGCCGTCCTGTACTACGCCACTCCGAACGTGAAACAGCCCAGGTTCCGCTGGATGAGCATCGGTTCGTTCATTGCCCTCTTAGTGTTCATCCTGGCTTCCTTGGGCTTTGCCTTCTACGTAGCCAATTTCAGCAGCTACAACAAGACCTACGGAGCCATAGGCGGCGTGATCATCGCGCTCCTATGGCTATGGATATTGAACATGTCCCTCCTGTTCGGCGCGGAGTTCGACGCCGAAATGGAACGCGGACGGGAACTGCAGGCAGGAATCAGCGCCGAAGACACCATCCAATTGCCGCCCAGGGGCACCAAGCGCAGCAAAAAACTACAGGAGCAGGAAGAAAAGGAAGTCCACCTCGGACAAGAGCTCCGCGAACAGAAGCGCCCGGAGGAAAACTGAACCTTCCACCGGGCACCGACTGGCCGGCCAGTCCCTGGACTGTTATTGATGCTCTCGGACGTAGGAATCCGGATCCAGGTCGCGGCCCGTTATTCCGCCAGCATGCGCGGCCTCGAAGATGCAGAAGCCCAATCCGATGGCATGTCTGAGGTCAAGGCTGGCATGGCGGCGAAAATCACTCAGTCCCTCGCGTTCTTCTTCCGCCATGTGATCACCGTTTACCTCATTGACCTTTGCCACTGCACGCCACCACTGCGCGGAGCCGGCCTCATGCGCGCCCACGGCCGCGATCGCGTCCCGGATCTCGTTGTGGTCATGAATGGCATCGCTCGTCTCGTCCTCCGGCGAGTCCTTGCCACCAGCGCCCTCGCCCAGCGAAAGCAGCTCGGGATAGAACAGCAGCTCTTCAGCCTTCGCATGGACCTCAAGCAGTATGCGTAGCCGCGACCAAACTGCTTCAAGATCCGAAGCCGAAGAATCATGCATCTGGTCGAGGAGCGCAAACATACGGCGCTGCTCCCCGTGATCGTGGAGAATCACATCGGTTATGTCCATCGCCGGTCCTTTCGATGCAGGTCCAGATGCCCCTTCGGCCAATGCGAGCAATTTCCCAGTATCAGCATCTCAGGGAGGCTCTTTGTTACTTCAATAAGTATACTTACCGCATTCCCTTGCACCCCGCGAGCAAGGCGGTCGAGCCTACAAGCAGGACAAAGAAGGGTTGTCACCAATGGAGGAACAATCGAAAGGCGCCAACCACGCCGGAGTCCTGTTCGATGTCGACGGAACCCTGGTAGATTCCACCTATTTCCACACGATCGCTTGGTGGCAGGCCCTCCGGCAGCAGGAACTGGAGGTGCCCATGGCTTTGATCCACCGGCACATCGGCATGGGTGGCGACAAGCTGCTTGAGCGGCTGCTCCCGGTGAAGTCCGACGAAGGTGTCCGCGATACCGTCAAGAACGCGCATGGGGCGATATTTTCGACCTTCTGGCCGGCCATCCGCCCCTTCGAGTCCGCAAGGACCCTCCTGCGAACATGCGCCGAATCCGGCCTGGCGGTGGCACTGGCGTCCTCGGCGCATGAGCGGGATCTTCAGGTGCTCCGAAGCGTTCTCGATGCCGAACCCTGGATCGACTGCGTGACGAGTTCAGCTGACGCCGCCGAGAGCAAACCCTCCCCCGACATCCTTGTCGCCGCGCTTGAAAAACTGCAATTGGACGCGGCAGATGTGGTGTTTGTCGGGGATTCCGTCTGGGATGTCCAGGCTGCGGCCCGGCTCGGCATCGAAACGATCGGCGTCACCTGCGGAGGAATCAGTGCGGCCGAGCTTTTTGAATCCGGAGCGGGCGAAGTCTATTCGGGTCCCCGGGCACTGCTCCAGCGCCTGGACGCCAGCTCCATCGGAAAACTCGCACACCGGCATGGGGCACAACCGAACCCGTCAATCTAGGCCAAGTGTCTTCCTCCGGTGACGCCGACGACGGATCCCGACATGTAGCTTGCCTCCCCGCTCGCCAGCAGCACGAAGGTCCCCGCCAGTTCAGCAGGCTGCCCCGCCCTCCCCAGGGGCGTGTCCTGGCCGAAGTGCACTATTTTTTCCCTCGGCTGGGTCGGGGGCTGAAGTGGCGTCCAGATCGGTCCCGGAGCCACCGCGTTGACGCGGATTCCACGCGGGCCCAAGGACTCTGCCAGGGAGAACGTCATGTTGATGATGGCTGCTTTGGTCGCAGCGTAATCGATGAGGCTTGGACTCGGGTGGTAGCCCTGGATCGAGGACACGTTGATGATCGCGGAACCTGGCTTCAGATGGGGCAGGGCGGCTTTGGTCAGCCAGAAGAGGGCATAGACGTTGGACTTGAAGGTCCGGTCGAACTGCTCGCTCGTGAGGTCTTCGATTCCTTCGCCGGTGCTCATTTGATAGCCGGCGTTGTTCACGAGGACATCCAGCCCGCCGAACTCGGCAACGGTTTGGGAGACGACGTCCTGGCAGAAAGCCTCGTCTTGGAGATCGCCGGGCAGCGCGAGGGCCTTGCGCCCGGCGTCTTCGATCAGCTGCACGGTGTGCACGGCGTCCTGTTCTTCTTCGGGCAAGTAGGTGAAGGCAACATCGGCTCCTTCCCGGGCATAGGCAATCGCAGCGGCCCTTCCGATACCGGAATCCGCGCCGGTGATCAGCGTCCGGAACCCTTCCATGCGATGGTGTCCGACGTATGTGCTTTCCCCATGGTCCGGGCGGGGACGCATCGCGTCGGTCCAGCCAGGGTAGTCCTGGGGCTGGGGTACGAACGGAGCTTCGGGATACAAGGTCCGGGGATCCTTCACGTCCTCGGGAGAGTCCGGGTCGCCTACTATTTGGTTTTCCAACGCCGTCGCAATATCATCGTCCAGCTCGGTTGCACCCGAATCCGCGTCGCCGAAGAGCTGTGCCGCCTGTTGGTCGTCCTCGTGGAAGTTGCTTTCTGCCATCGCTGGTCCTCCATCTGGTCGTCGTGAGAATCATCCGGGTCCCCTGCGCAAAGCCCGGAGAGTTGAGATGCAGTACGTCTTAAAACCTAAAACCGGCGGCGGGAGCGCACAAGATCATCAGCATGCTTATCTTCATGTCCGCACGCTATGGCCATTCCTACGAGTGGTCGGTATCGTGTGGCGACCGGGGTGGCACGAAGCAGCCCGGCCCCTTCTCGGCGGAGATTCTTTGTGAGCGATAGCATGCGGGCGCGATCCGACCGTGGAGCCGTCGAACTAATGCTGGTCCGGCACGGCGAGAGCCTGGGAAACGTTGCCGCTTCCGCGGCCGGGCTGTCCGGAGCAGAAGTCATTGACGTCCCGGCGCGGGATGCCGACGTCGACCTGTCCCCGATCGGTTACAAGCAGGCTGCGGCGTTGGGCAGTTCCTTTAGCCGGCTCCTGCTGTCCGAGCGCCCGGACGTGGTCTGGTGTTCCCCGTACGCCCGGGCGCGCCGAACCGCGGAAATTATCGCCACCGCCGCCGGCTGGACAGTCCCGGTAGTCGTCGATGAGCGGCTCAGGGACCGCGAGCTCGGCGTCCTGGACATGCTGACGGCACGGGGCGTGGAGCTCAGGCTTCCCGAAGCGGCCCGGCCTCGGCGCTGGCTGGGGAAGTTCTACTACCGGCCCCCGGGTGGTGAATCCTGGACCGACGTCGCCCTGAGGCTGCGGAGCTTTTTCTCCGAGATCGCACAACTCTCCGGAGGACAGCGCGTCCTCCTGGTCGGTCATGACGCCTTGATCTTGTTGTTCCGCTACCTTCTGGAAGGGCTTTCCGAACAGGAACTCCTGGATATGGCAGCCACCACCACCATTCTGAATGCTTCCCTCACGCGCTACGTGCGCGCCGAAGGTCACGGCCCCTGGACCCTCGAGAGCTTCAACGTCGCCGACCATCTCACGGAGCAAGGAGTCACCCTCACAGAGCACGGAAGCGACGCCGATGTCCATCCCCGGTGACCTCCCGGCCACCCCGGTAACCCCGACACTTTTGCGCAGTTGGCCTCTCCCGGAAACGGGCTCGGGCAAGCTCCAGCGGGGCACCGTGTTGGTCATCGGTGGCGCCCGGAAAACACCTGGCGCCGCTCTTCTCGCGGGCACGGGGCACGGGGCGCGGGGGCACGGGAATATGTCAATCACAGCTGCCGGTGAGCGGCCGCCAGCGCCAGCCCATCACTGAACCGAGATAGGTGCGCAGGGGTGCGGAAAGGTCTGAAGCGATCGCATCGCCGCTGTTGAAGATTGGCGGGGCCCGCGAGGCCTTGGAAGCAGGTAACAGGCACATGGCCGTCGCCGCTGACATCGAGCAGAATCCACCTCCGACGACAACGTCGGAACGCCGGAGGAAGGCCGGTCTAAAGGCCGAAGGCAGAACCTGAGCGGCCTTCCTGGCCCTATATCGCCATTTCGTTTTCGGAGAAATCTGGTGGCCGCACGTAACCGTGAGTACACGGTCGGGCGGAAATGGGCGTCATCGTGCTTGCCGACCTCGAGTTCGAGGACCTTCCATTTGAATTCCCGGCGATCTGAGGGGACTCCCCCGGCAAGACGGTCTTTCCAAGTGCTGGGATTGCTCACGGGATCCGTGGCCCCGCCTTCAGCGGCCGGCCTGAAGCTCCGCCTACGGCGGCGAAGCAACCACGGTCGTGCTGCCCGGATTTCGAAACGAGGTAATCCGCGCATCGGGGACACCGTTGAGGGTGATGACGCCTCCGGCTTCGTCCTCAAGCTCGAGTTCTATCGTCCGGCCTCCCGGTTCCGCGGAACGGACCTTGAAGCTCAGTCCCTGGATCTCTACTAAGTCACCGGCTTTGATGTTCCTGAACTTCTTCTGGTCCTTCAGAGATTTCATGGGTCATTCCTCCGGCCCAGCCCAGCCGGGTTTGCTCGAAGGATCCTGGTCGCTTTCCGAGGCACGTTGCCAACGCACCACGTCGCTGATGCACTCCCAGGACCGCTGTCTGTACGCCGGCGTCTTCTCGTCGGCCGACGACCAGGGGCATTCGCCATCCCGCGGCCATTGGTTCTCTGTCATCGTCGTTCTCATTTCAACAAGTTCGGCTACGGATCAAGAACCAGATGTACTGGCAACAGAATAGTAAGCATGCTTAGCATAGAGTTGGAAGACCTCCGTTCCGGCCGGGGCGGGCCTCGGGGGATTCCGTTCTCGACGGCTCGCGGACCTTCGGAAATGATCATGGAACATGCCGGCAACGGCGGGCACGGCACGCAGCCCGGTGCGGGACGGGGGCGACTCTACTGCAGGATCGCGCTGCGTGCGCACTGGCAGCTCCAGCTGCGCGGGATGGCCCACGAACTGCGCAGGGTGTGTCTCCGGCACCCGAACGTCGCCCCGCTTGCTCCGACAACAACTCGCAGAACGTTAGGGCCCGTATACAGGGTGAACACGGAAACGAAAGGTGCATCAACATGAAGACCAGACAATCCGGCCGGAGCACGAACGACGAGAATTCCCTGGCCGCCTACCTGCACAGCCACCAGATAGCCGCCGCGGCAGGCGATCGTCTCTTCGGCCAGGCCGCCAGAACCTGGAAGGACTCGGCCCGGGCCCAAACCATCGCCCGGATCCGCACCGAAGTCCGCACCGACAAAACCGCCCTTGAAACCATCACCGCCAGCCTCGGCCTGGGCATCCCCGCCTACAAGAAACCCTTCGCCTGGGCAGCGGCGCTCCTGGGCTCCCTCGGCCCCACCAATCCACTGCACGCCAGGTCCGGCGCCGCCGAACAACTCGAACTCGAAGCCCTCATCAGCGCCGTCACCGGCAAATCACTGCTCTGGAAGACCCTGCTCCGCCTCTCCGCCACCGACCCGCACATCAGGCACGAGGAGGTCACGCTTCTTCTTGAACGGGCCACCCGACAGCTACGCGAACTCGAGGACCTCCTGGCCGAAACAAGCCCGGAACGGTTCACCGACGCAAGCCAGTGAGCATCCCGGCCACGGGCGGGTTCCACACGCGGCCCAAGCGCCCGGCTTTGTTGAAGCCGGGCCCTGTCTTCCGCCCTCGCCGGGTCGGGAACGGCTATTCGCCGGCATGCTCCTCGCAGTCGGTGCAGCCCGCGTCCTCCGCGGACCCGGCGGAGGACACACCGCAAAAGAAGCCACCCAGGGCGAAGGCTCCGCCGACGACCGCTGAGATCCTTCGGGATGCTCCCGTAAAGTAAGCAGGGTGACTAATGGAATCAGCCCGTCCGAAGCATGGCAGCGCCTGCTTGAAGGAAATGCCCGTTTCATCACCGGAGACTCGGTGCACCCGAACCAGGATGCCTCTCGGCGCAACGCTCTTGTGAACACCCAAAACCCCTTCGCAGTCATCTTTGGCTGCGCGGACTCCCGCCTGGCCGCGGAGATCATCTTCGATCTTGGCCTTGGCGACGTCTTCGTGGTCCGCACGGCCGGGCATGTGATCGACGACGCGGTTCTAGGATCGCTCGAGTACAGCGTCTCGGTCCTCAACGTCCCGCTGATCGTCGTCCTCGGACATGACAACTGCGGCGCCGTGACAGCAACCAAAGATGCCGTGGAGACCGGGCAGATGCCCTCGGGTTTCATCCGCGACCTGGTCGAACGGATCACCCCGTCCGTACTGACCTCGCTACGTGAAGACAAGGCAGACGTCAATGACATGGTCGTCGAACACGCCAAGCAGACCGCTGGCCGGCTCCTAGAGAGTTCACGGGTGATCTCCGACGCGGTCGACGATTCCTCCACCGCGGTGATAGGCGTCGCCTACCGGCTCAAAGAGGGCCGGGCGCAGCTTGTCTCCTCATTCGGCAGCCTCTAAAGCCACAGGACAACGACCGCAACGCGCGGGAATGAGAAGCGCTAAAGAACCAGCCACGGCGCGATGACCGGATATGGGGCATGCTGAAGAGATGTACGAGGGTTTCGTCGAAGAACGCATCGATATCGGGACGTCAAGCGCGTTCGTCCGGCACGGCGGTGAAGGCTTGCCCCGTCCTGTTGCTTCACGGACACCCCAGGACCTCTGCGACCTGGCATCGGGTGGCACCCCGGCTGGTGAAGGCTGGATTCGAGGTCGTCTGCCCTGACCTCACGGGTTATGGACGGTCCGCAGAGATTCCCGAACGGGTCCGCCGACCCTGGCGCTGATCCTGGGTTGATTCAGTGCATTGTGGCTTTGGCGAGGATTTCCAGTATGTGTCGGTACGGGCGGCCGGTGCTCCGTGTGAGCCCGATCTCGCAGGTGCGGTTCGAGGAGGCGTATTCGGCGAATCGTCCGCCCCGTGCCCGTTCCGCGGCTTCGATCTCGGCGGCCTCTGGTGCTGTGGCCGCGGCGGTGAGTTCGGGGTGCAGGAGTCCGCGGTCTCCGGCGAAGGCGCAGCAACCGGCCTCGAGCGGGGTGTAGACCTCGTCGGCGATGTGCTCGGCGATTTCCGCCAGCTGCGGCGTGGTTCCGGCGATTGTGCTCGAGCATGTCGGGTGGAGTGCCAGGGACGGGATGCGTGCGCGGACATCGAGGCGTGGCAGAAGGCCGGCGGCGAATTCGATCGCGTCGACAGTTCGAAGGCCGTTCGACTCGGACGCGGAGCCGAGCATGATCATGAGGCCCTCGGCGCATGAGGAGGCGTCGACGACGATGGGAATCCTGCCGCCGTCGCTCGCCTCGACGAGACTTGGGACTACGATGCTCCGCATATGTTCCCAGCCTGCGGTCATGCCTTTGGATTTCCATGGGGTGCCGCAGCACATCGATGCGAGACCCTCGGGGGTTCGGAGCTTGACGCCGGCACGGTCGCATACATCCAGGAACGCCCCGGAGGCGCCGCCGGGGTGTCCTCCTTCCTCGGAGCCGAACATCGTACCGATGCAGGCCGCGAACAGCACGGCCTCGGCGTCGGTGTCGCGCCGCTGGGGACGCTTGACGCCGCCTCCTGGCAGTCCGGCGTCGTACGCCGGGATTTGCTCGCCGATGAGCTTCCGGGCGATGCGCGTGGCGCCCTCGATCGGGGCCGAGGGCAGCGCTTTCACGACACTGAGCGCGGCCCCACCGATTCGAGATGCCGCACCCCAGGAATGCGCGGCTTCGTTCCAGGCGGCGGATTCGATGCGCCCTGCGGCGTCGGAGCGAAGACGGCGCACGAGGTCACCGGTGTTGATGCCGACAGGGCAGGCGGTTGCGCACATGCCGTCGACGGCGCAAGTCGAGACTCCGTCGTATTCGTAGCCGTCGAGGATCTCCCGGGCCAGGGCCTCGTTCCCCTCCGCCCGGGCCAGCTCCGCGTCGCGGCGGAGCGTGATGCGCTGGCGCGGGGTGAGGGTGAGCGAACGGGAGGGGCACACGGGCTCGCAGTAGCCGCACTCGACGCAGCGGTCCACCTCCTGCTCGACCGTGGGGGTGACCTTGAGGTGATCGAGGTAGGAGCGCGGATCGTCGGAGAGGACGGCGCCGGGGTTGAGGATGCCGCGCGGATCCACGAGGTCCTTGAGCTCCCGCATCACGGCGTAGAGTTCGTCGCCGTACTGGCGCCGCACGTAGGGGGCCATGATGCGTCCGGTCCCGTGCTCGGCTTTCAGTGTTCCTCCGGCACCCAGCACGAGGTCCACGAGATCCTCGGTGAACTCTTCGTAGCGCCGCGTGTCCCCGCGGCCAAAGTCCTCGTTGAGCATGAAGTGCAGGTTGCCGTCCTTCGCGTGGCCGAAGATCACCGGATCGCGGTAGTGGTGCCGGGCCAGCAGACCCGCAAGATCTTGGCATGTCTGCGCGAGGGCAGGCACGGGAACCGCGATGTCCTCGAGGAGCTGGCTTGTGCCGGAGGGCCGGGCACTGGCCACAGTCGAGTAGAGGCCCTTGCGGACCTTCCACAGGGCCGCGCGCTCGCGCGGATCCCGCGTCATCGCGACTGGCTGCGCGAGGCCGAGCCCGGCGAAGAGCGCCTCCGCGGCGCGGGTGCGTTCCGCGAGTTCCTCGGTCTCCGTGGCCGCGAATTCGACGAGCAGTGCGGCGGGGTCGGCGAGGTCCAACGCTCGGATCTCCTCGGGGCAGTCCGGCAGGCGGGCCGAGACGCGCAGGGACACGGCATCCATGAGCTCGGCCGTATCCGCTCCGGCGGCCACGAGCCCGGGGATCGCGCTCGCCGCGGCGTGCACGCCGGGGAACACGAGGAGCCCCGCCGCGACGTGTGGTTTGACCTCGACCGTCTCGAACACGGCCTCGGCCACGAACGCGAGCGTTCCTTCCGAGCCAATGACGAGGTGCACGAAGATGTCGAGGGGGTCCTCGAAGTCGAGGAACGCGTTGAGGCCGTAGCCCATCGTGTTTTTCATCGAGAACTGATGGCGGATCTTCGCCACGGAATCCTGGGACGCCAGTATCCGGCGGCGGAGCCGTGTCAGGCCCTGATGGAGTTCCGGCTCCCGGGCGGCGAACTCAGCCGACGCCGCGGGGTCACCTGAGTCGATGACCGTCCCCGAGGGCAGCACGAACCGCATGGACTTGAGCGTCCGGTAGGTGTTGGCTTCCGTGCCGCAGTGCATGCCCGAGGAATTGTTCGCGACGACGCCGCCGATCGTGCATGCGATCTCGCTCGCCGGATCCGGGCCGAGGGCGCGGCGGTGGCGGGCGAGCCGTGCGTTGACGGCCCGCACCGTAGCGCCAGGTTGGACGCGGACGGAGGCGCCGCCGTCGAGCACTTCAATCCCGCCGAAGTTGCGGCGCGTGTCCGCGAGGACGCCCGCGGTGATGGCCTGGCCGGAAAGGCTCGTGCCGCCCGAGCGGAACGTCACGGGGGTGCTGTGACGCGCGCAGGCCGCGAGGAGGCCCGCTACGTCTTCGGCCGTGCTCGGGGCAGCGACGACCGACGGGACCAGGAGGTAGTGGGATGCGTCGTGGGCCATCGCGTGCCGGTCGAGGGAACGGGTGGTCACTGCGTCCTGCCCGAGCAAGGCGGCCAGGTCATGCGCCAGTGTCATGGGGGTCCTTTCAGAAGATGAGGGCAGCACTGATCGACGCGCCCAGCTGTGGGCCGGGCCGTCGATTGCTGCTGTTTTGGCTAGTCACGCGCCCGGCGACCGCTTTGGGGGAGCCTCGTGGGCTGGATGACGGCATGGGTTTTCCGGAGGGCCGTGATGGATTCGTCGTAGGACCGCTGTGCGATGCCGACGAAGAGGCAGTCGACCAGCATCATCTGGGCGATCCGGCTTCCGAGCGCGCCAGGCCTGAAAGGGCTCTCGCGCGCCGCGGTACAGAGAACGACGTCGGCCTCCCGCCCCAGCGGCGATTCTTCGTGGTTGGTGATGGCGATCGTCCTTGCGCCTGCTTCTTTGGCGATTCGGAGGAATTCGACGGTATCGGCGGTGGCGCCGGAATACGAAATCCCGACGACGACGCAACCGGAGTCCAGAAGTGCGGCAGAAGTCCACGCGGCGTGCGCTTCGGACCAGCTAAATGCCGTCCTGCCGACCCTATGAAGCTTCTGCTGCAGGTCCTGACCCACGAGGGCCCCGGCACCCACGCCGAAAATGTCGGTTTTCCGCGCGGCCGATATAACCTCGACCGCGTCAGCCAGCCTCGACAAGTCAAGATGCTGCGCCGTGTCAGTGATTGACATCGTTTCGTTGAAAGCGATCTTGGTGACAATGTCCTGCAGCGAATCGGACCTGTCGATGTCCTCGTAAGCCTCTGCAGGCACCTCGTTGGCAACGTTCTCCCTTGCCGCCTCCCGCGCCAGATCCAGTCGAAACTCCGAGTAGCCGGCGTAGCCTACCTTCCTATAGAACCGCACGACAGAGGCGGTTGAGGTTCCGGAACGTCCGGCCAAGTCACCGATGGGCATCGACGCGGCTTGCGCAGGCTCGGCAAGGATCGCCTCCGCAACCGCCCGCTCGGACGGACGGAGAGTGGGCAGGACTGAGCGGATTCTGACCAGAACTGTCCGAGACGAATCCAAGTTCTCCGCCCGTTCCATCTGAACTCCTTCCACGATTTTCCGAGGCACAACGGCTGCTCCCCTGGCGTTCAACACGCTACCTGACCGGGCTATCCCCACAGGCATGTAAATAATTTACCTTCAAAGTTGATTTTGCGTAAGTAGTTGACATTTGTGCTTCCGAGGCCTACCTTTGTGATCCATAGCACTCCACGAAAGGCAGGCAAGGATGACTGTCCAACCCCAAACGGGTGAGGAATCGGCGTGGCTGAAGATCAGCACCGAGGAACGCAACACAAGGACGCTCGACCTCGACCAGCGCAGCACCCTTGGAATCCTCGAAGCGCTCAACGATGAAGATCGCCTGGCACCGGAAGCAGTCCGAAGGGTCCTTCCAACGCTCGCCAGCCTCGTCGACGCCGCTGCCGCATCCGTCCGCAACGGCGGACGCGTCCACTACTTCGGCGCCGGGACATCCGGCCGGTTGGGCGTCCTTGACGCCGCTGAACTGAGGCCCACTTTCAACCTCCCCGAAGGCGTGGTCGTCGCGCACCAGGCAGGCGGCGACGTCGCCCTGACCCGGGCAGTCGAAAACGCTGAGGACTCATGGGACGACGGGGTTAAAGCCGCAGCCGATGTCCGGGCGGGGGACGTCGTCGTCGGCATCGCCGCGTCCGGCCGGACGCCCTACGTAGGCGCGGCGCTGACCGTAGGGCGGGAACGGGGTGCGGTCACCGCGCTCGTTACATGCGCGGCGAATCCAGAACTCGCTCCACTTGCCGACTACGTTCTGGCTGCCGAGACGGGCCCAGAGGCCTTGGCCGGCTCAACCCGGCTGAAGGCCGGGACCGCCCAAAAGCTCATGCTCAACGGCTTCTCGTCAGCGCTGATGATCAGGCTCGGCCGAACCTGGTCAAACCTCATGGTCTCCATGGTCGCAACCAACAAGAAGCTTCATTCGCGCACCGTCAGGATCCTCATGGAGGCCACCGGCCAACCCGAGAATGCATGCCTCAGCGCCCTGGATGCATCCGACGGCGAGCTGAAAGTCGCCCTTACCACGATGCTCACCGGCGCCGGCCCTGCCCGGTCGCGCGAGGCCCTCGAGTCAGCCGGAGGCAGCGTCCGAACCGCTGTCGCCAATCTGGCCCGCTGAGCGCAGCGGGCCACCAAGCCACCACCTATTCCACACACACGCCACAACCATCCAGAGGCATTAACTATGAGCACTTCCACGCTCGTTCAGCAGCCACACGCCCGGCAGTCCCGCCGCGCACTCGTGGCCGGGTCCGTAGGGAACTTCATCGAGTGGTATGAGTTCGCGATCTTCGGCTCCCTCGCCGCCGTCGTCTCGGCGAACTTCTTCACAACAGCCGGCGCATCCGATTTCGAAGCCCTCGTCAAAACGTACGCGTCGTTTGCGATCGGGTTCTTCTTCCGGCCCATCGGAGCATGGATCTTCGGCCGGATCGGGGACCGCATCGGCCGCCGGCCCACGCTGATCATCGTCCTCCTGCTCATGACCGCAGCGACGACGCTCATCGGGGTCCTTCCCAACTACGCCACACTGGGCATTGCAGCCCCTCTTCTGCTGACGCTTGTCCGCATCCTCCAAGGATTGTCCGCCGGCGGGGAGTTCGGCGGCGCGGTGTCCCTCATGACGGAGTTCGCTCCCACCGGAAAGCGAGGGTTTTACGGCTCCTGGCAGTCCTTCACCGTAGCGCTGGGCCTTCTCGGCGGCGCGGGCGTGACTGCGCTCCTCTCCTCTGTCATGAGTGCCCAGGACCTGGCAGCCTGGGGCTGGCGAGTCCCCTTCCTTTTGGCTCTCCCGCTTGGCCTGACGGCTCTTTACCTCCGGCTCAAGCTTGAGGAAACCCCCAACTTCCGGCGCACCCACACCGCCGGGCACACGCCTACGCCCGTGGCAGCGCGGCCGAGCAAGGCAGAAACCGCCAAAGCGATCCTGCTCGGTATCGGACGACTCATGGGATGGTCCGCCGCCGGCTACACCTTCCTCGTCGTCCTGCCCACGTACCTCCAGACCAGCCTCCACGCGACGTTCCAGGCCGCGATCATCGCAACGGTACTCTCCAACGCGGGATTCGCCGCCGCCATCATCCCTGCGGGCATCCTCAGCGACCGCTGGGGACGCCGCCCGGTCATGCTCACCGGCGCCATCCTCATCGCCATCCTGGCGCTGCCCCTGATGAAGCTCCTCCAGCACCCGGAGACACCTGCATGGATGATGGGCGCGGCGGTGTTCATCGCCGGCGCAGCCGTCGGCCTGCTTGCCGGGCCCGGACCAGCCATGCTCTCCGAAATGTTCCCCACCACCGTCCGCTACACCGGACTCGGCCTGGCCTACTCGCTCGCCAACGCAGTCTTCTCCGGCTCCGCGGGACTCATCATCACCGCGCTCATTGCCTCCACAGGCAACAAGGACGTCCCCGGCTACTACGCCATGGCAACCTGCGTTGTCAGCGTGTTCGCCCTGGCGACTCTGCGCGGCGCGGCCCACAAGAAGGCCCTGCGGGACTAACAAAACACACCGTCTGGCCGGTGCCTTGGCACCGGCCAGACGCCTATCACTATGAAGACAGGAAGAAGGACTTTGCAATGCGCGTCATCGGAATGATGTCCGGCACATCCTACGACGCGATCGATGCCGTCGCAGTCGACATCGAAAGGCACGGCGACGAACTCAGAGTGATCCTGCTGGGCTCCATCAGCGAAAGCTATTCGGAAGACCTGCGGGCAGATCTGGAATCGCAAATGCCCCCCGCGGCCACGTCGATGGAGAAAGTCTGCAAGCTCGACACGCATATCGGCCAGGAATTCGCCCGGGTGGCCAGCCGAGCCAACAGGGATATCTGCGACGGACGCGCAGCGCTCATCGCCTCCCACGGACAGACGATGTTCCACTGGGTTCAGGATCGTCAGGTTCTCGGCACCCTCCAGCTCGGCGAACCCGCGTGGATCGCCGAAACCACTGGCTGCACGGTCGTCTCAGGGTTCCGGACCCGCGACGTCGCCGCAGGTGGCCAGGGTGCCCCACTGGTCAGCATCTTCGACACGCTCTGGCTCCGGCACTTGCCCGGCAGGCCGGTCGCGCTCAACCTCGGAGGAATCGCCAACATCACAGTCGCCTCCGGGGAACCCTCAGCCTTTGACACCGGCCCCGCCAATGCCCTGATCGACGCCGCGGTCACCGCGCTGACCGGTGGGGCCCAGTCCTACGACCGAGACGGCGAACTCGGCGCACGCGGCACCGTCAACACGGCCCTCCTCAAGCAACTGCTCACCGAAGACTACTACCGCCTGCCCGCACCCAAGACAACGGGTAAGGAACTATTCCATCTGCCCCACCTCACCGCGGCCATGGACTCCAGCGGCACCTCCAACCTGGGCATCGAAGACATCGTCGCCACGCTGGTCACTCTCACAGCCCGCACAGTGGCCGAGGCCGTCGCCAACGTCGGCGGAACAGCCGTAGTGGCCTCCGGCGGAGGCACCCGCAACCCAACCCTCATGAAAGTCCTCGCCCAAGAACTGCGCGGCGCAGGCGGAGGTGCCGAACTCCTCACATCCGACGATCTCGGCCTGCCCTCTACAGCCAAGGAAGCCCTTGCGTTCGCCGTCCTGGGCTACCTCACCCTCAACAGCATTCCAGGCACAGTACCGAGCTGCACCGGGGCACGACACCCAAGCATCCTGGGCAACATCACCCCGGGCGCCAACGGTCTCCAGCTTCCGGAACGAACCGTCAGCGCGCCGGCATCGCTTCGCATCATGTGATTCGCCGGCTGCAAAGCCCAAAGCGCCAAACCCAGGGCCGACAGCCAATCAGGTTCGTCACCGTCTTCGCCCCGACCACGAAACCAGAAAAGATCAATGGAAATCATCATCTGTCCCGACACGGAAGCCACCGGCAAAGTAGCGTCCGACCTCATCGAACACACCATCCACGCCAAACCTGGCGCCGTCCTCGGGCTCGCCACAGGATCTTCCCCGCTCCCCCTCTACCAGGAACTCGGCCGCCGGGTCCAAACAGGCAAGCTCAGCCTCAGCCGAACGACGTGCTTCACGCTCGACGAGTACGTAGGCCTCCCCGACGGCCATCGGGAGAGCTACAGGGAAGTCATCCGCAGAACGTTCACCTCCCGGGTCGACGTAGAGCCGGACAATGTCCACAACCCCAACGGCAACGCAACCGACGTTGAAGCCGAAGCCCGCTCCTATGAAACCCGGATCCGGGCCGTCGGCGGAATCGACGTCCAAATCCTCGGCATCGGCGCGAACGGACACATCGGCTTCAACGAGCCAGGCTCATCGCTAGGCTCCCGGACCAGGATCAAGACGCTGCTACCCCAAACCCGCAAAGACAACGCCAGGTTCTTCGACAGCCCGGATAACGTCCCCCGCCACGTCCTCACCCAGGGCATCGGAACAATCATGGAAGCCAAGACAATCGTTCTGATGGCGAGCGGAATGCAGAAGGCCGAAGCCATCCACCGCCTTGCAGAGGGTCCCGTCACAACCATGTGCCCCGGCTCCATCCTCCAACTCCACCCCGACGTGCGAGTCATCCTTGACGAACCGGCGGCCAGCCGCCTCGAACTCAGCGACTACTACCGCCACACCTACCAGAACAAACCTGCCTGGCAGCACTGATGACTGTGCCACGTTCCCGGTCACGGAAGGTTCAGCCCTGGCCGAGCAGGATGTCCAGCAGTTCCTCCTGGTTCGAGTAGAACGGGGAGTGCCCGGAGGCCAGCTTGTGGATCCGGACCGCCGGCGTGCGCGCGGCCATGAGCTTCTGCAGGGCCGGCGGGATCGCGCGGTCCTCGGTGCAGACCACGTACTCGGCCGGCGGGAGAACGGCGCCGGCGATGCTGACCGGTGTGGCGAAAAGGGACAGCGGCTGCGGGGTCAGTCTCGCTGCCGCGGCCTCCGCCACATCAGCCGGCACGCCGTTGCCGAAGATCTCATGCGACTTCGTCATGTCGAAGGTGGCCACCGGCGGGTCTCCCGCCACGGTGATGTTTGCCTGAACCCCGTCATCCGCGCCCTCGGGGAGCTGTGTGAGGGCCAGGAGCGACTCGCCGTCGACGGGTCGGAAGGCCGTGACATAGACGAGCCGGGAGACCAGTTCGGGGACCTGCGCGGCCACTTGGGTCATGATGATCCCGCCCATGCTGTGAGCCACCAGGACGGAGGGTTCGCGGGAAGCCTTCAGTGCCTCGATGATCCGCGCGGTAGCGGACTCGAGCGTGACGTCCTCGGCGGGAGTGCGATCGTCTCCTGCACCGGGAAGGTCCGGAGCTACGGCTGTGTGCCCCTCCCGGGTGAGCCCGGCGGCGATCTCGGACCAGCACCATCCGCCGTGGAAGGCGCCATGGATAAGAACAAAGTGTGTCATGAGTCACAAGTTAGGTGATGTCTCCCGCGCGCCACCAGCGCGGTTCCGTTGAATGGTGTGGACGCGCCCTCCTGCCGCGTCCACAGCAGCCAGCTTCCATTCAATGGTAAAGCGTGTCACACGCATTAGTCCGCGGTGATAGAAATCTCACGTCGGCCCGCTGGGCCAGATACTCCCAAGCAATATCGAGGAACGCTATGCCAACGATGTCATCTCCCCGCCGTTCCCAGTGGCCCGTGTGGCTTTGCTGGTTTGCCATGGTCCTGGACGGTTTCGACCTGGTGGTACTCGGCGCCGTGATCCCCACCCTCCTAAAGAGCGGCGATCTCGGCTTCAGTGCCGTGGGGGCCACCCTCGCAGCCACCATCTCCTTGGTGGGCGTGGGCCTTGGCGCATTGTTCATCGCCCCGCTCTCGGACAAGTTCGGGCGGCGGAAGCTGCTGATCGCCTGTGTTGCCGGCTTCTCCCTGTTCACCATCGGGGTGGCATTCGCCCCGAACGTGGCCGTTTTCTCGATCCTGCGGCTGCTTGCGGGGCTCGGGCTGGGCGCCTGCCTGCCCGCGGCGCTCGCCTGCATTAGCGACTACTCCGCCGCCGGCTCCGCCGGAAAGTCCACCACCCGGACCATGACCGGCTACCACGTGGGCGCCATGGCCACCGCGTTCCTTGACCGCCGTCGCCACGCCCCTCCGATGATCCCGGTCCGAAGGTCAGCACGGCGGCGCTTCACGCCAATGGAACTCCTGATTCAGCGGATTCCGCGTCGGCGGGCGAGTGAACTGACCGACGCCGAATTGTGCACCGCGAAGGACACCGTTCCCGGCAGGAATCTGTCCTCGGACCACAGCAAGGGCACGCCCGCGGGATCGGTGGCACGGCGGATTTCCCGAAGCAGGCCCGTCCCTTCGACGCAGCCCAGGGCCTGGGCATCGGTTTGATCGGCGGCCACGACGTCGATGGTGTGCTCACTGTCCGCGAACACGACGCCGGAGGAGTCAAGGGCCGAGGTATGAGAGGCGGAGTCCCGGGCCAGCCGCCCGATCACCGTGCCGAGCCTGGACGGATACACGGTGCGCTCCAGCATCACGGGGACCCGTCCGAGGAGCCTCAGCCGGAGGACCTCGGTGACCTCATTCCCGGGGTCGAGCTGGAGGGCCTCCGCTTCGGCGACAGTCGCCGCGCGGACGCGGCTATGCATGGTGCGGGCGCCCGGCTCCTCCCCTTGAGCCCGGGCCCAGGCCGTGAAGCTCAGGAGCTCCTCGAAACTCTGGGTCCGCGCCGTCCCCAAGACCACGCGCCGGGTCCCGCGCCGGGAGGTCACCAGGCCGTTGGCCCGCAGCAGGGCAAGAGCGTTGCGCACGGTACCGCGGGACACCTTGTACTGCTCGGCCAGGCTCTCCTCGCTGGGGAGCCGTCCGTTGTTGCCAAACTCGCCCGCCTCGATCTCGCGGCGCATATTGGCTGCCAACTTCCTGTACTGGGCGCCCTCGGACTTCACGCTCCCGCCACCCCGTTCCAATGCCTTGTCACCCATCCCTCCACGGTACAACATGACCGAGAAATGCCTTGTAAGACAAAGGTTCAGTGCCGAGAATGCTCCGGTAGTTCGCTCACTCGCTCCTTCCTGTTCACCTGACGTACACCTGCAGCCCTGACAGTGGATTCGACAAGTTGTATAGCCAACTTATTTGGAGAATGTCATGAATCCCACCCTTCGCCGCATCACCGCTTTGGGCGCCGCAGCACTGCTCCTGGGCGGCCTGGCCGCCTGCTCCTCCGGCAACGCCGCCCCCGCCGAATCCAAGGGCGCCATCGACTGGAAGACCGCCGCCTCCGCCGAGGCCGGAGGCGGCATGGAGGCTCTGATCGCCGCCGCCAAGAAAGAAGGCAAGCTCAACGCCATCGCCCTCCCGAACGACTGGGCCAACTACGGCGAGGTCATCTCCACCTTCGAAAAGAAGTACGGCATCAAGGTGGAGGTGGAGAACCCGGATGCCTCCAGCGCGGACGAACTCAACGCCGTGTCCTCCCGGAAGGGCCAGGACCGCTCCCCGGACGTCATCGACGTGGGGCATGACTTCGACGTCCAGGCCGCCAAGCAGGGGCTGCTCACTCCCTACAAGGTGGCCTCCTTCGGCAAGATCCAGGACTCCCAGAAAGACGCCGCGGGCCTCTGGTACAACGACATGGGCGGCTACGTGTCCATCGGCTGCGACGCAAGCCGAGTGGCCACGTGCCCCACCAGGTTTTCCGAACTGACCGACCCGCAGTACAAGGGCAAGGTGGCCCTGACCGGCAACCCCGCCAAGTCGTCCTCGGCCTACAGCGCTGTGTTCGGCGCCGCACTCGCCAATGGCGGGTCCTTCGACAACGTCCAGCCGGGCCTTGACTTCTTCGCCAAGCTGAAGCAGATCGGCAACTTCAACCCCGTGGAAGCCACCCCCGCCACCATGGAGAAGGGCGAGACGCCCATCGCGGTCGTCTGGGACTACCGGAACGCTGCCTACGCCGATGAACTGAAAGCCAAGGGCATCGAGTGGAAGGTCGCCATCCCGGAGGACGGCGTGTTCTCCCTCTACTACTCCCAGGCCATCGTCAAGTGGGCCCCGCACCCGGCCGCTGCCCGCCTCTGGCAGGAATTCCTCTACAGCACCGAGTGCCAGAACCTCTGGCTGAAAGGCTACGCCCGCCCGGTCCTCCTGCCCGCCATGATCGCCGACGGCACCGTGGACAAGACCGCCTTGGCACGCCTGCCCAAGATCGCCCAGGACAAGACCGACTACCCCACGGAGGAGCAGGGCAAGAAGGCCAAATCCACCGTGTCCGACGGCTGGACGAAGGCCGTCTCCTGATGACCTCCGCCGCACCTGACGTCATCGGGCACCGCGCCGTCGTCGCTGATGCGGGTGCCCGGACCCGACGCCGGGAGCCCCAGGCTCCCGGCGTCCGGGCCGCCCGACTCTCCACCGGTTGGCTCGGCGTCGTCCCGCTGCTGGCCTTCGCCGCCGTCGTCCTCGGCCTCCCGGTGGCCGCCATGGCCGCCGGGTCCATCACCACCACCGACGACGCCGGCGTCGCCTCCATCACGGCAGCCAACTTCGCGGCGAGCTTCGACGGCCCGTATCTGGAAAGCCTGTTGGGCAGCGTCCGCCTCTCCGTGCTCACCGCCTTCGTCGCCACGGTGGTCAGCCTGCCGATCGCCTACGCGGTCGTCACCTCCCGGCTCCGCGGCCTGCGGGATGCCGTGCTGTCCGCCTCCGGGGTGATCGCCAACTTCGGCGGAGTGCCCCTGGCCTTCGCCTTCGTGGCAACCCTGGGTAACGCCGGTGTCCTGACGGGCTTCTTCGGGCTCGCGGACAGGGGCTGGAGCCTCTACAACTTCTGGGGCCTGTCCCTCGTCTACCTGTACTTCCTGGTGCCGCTCATGGTGCTCACCCTCACCCCGGCGCTGGACGGCCTCAAGCCTCAGTGGCGGGAGGCCGCACGGAACAGCCGCGCCACGGGCTTCCAATATTGGCGGCACGTGGCCTTCCCCGTACTGCTCCCTACCCTGCTCAGCGGATTCGTGCTGCTGTTCGGCAGCGCCTTCAGCGCCTACGCCACAGCGGCCGCCATGGTGGGCAGCTCCATCCCGCTGGTGACCGTGAAGATCGCCTCCGCCCTGACGGGCGACGTCCTGGTGGGGCAGGCCAACATCGCCCTGGCCCTGGGCATGGACATGATCATTGTGGCCGCGCTGGTGATGGGCGCCCAGCTCCTGCTGCAGCGAAGGACCTCTGCATGGCTCTCCTGACCGCCTCACCCCGCTCCGGCGCCCGCGAATCGCGGCTGGGGCGCACCCTCGCCCTCACCGCGGCGGGCGTCTACTTCCTGGTGCCCATCCTCTGCGCCCTCGCCTTCACTGTTGGCCTCGGAGACCCCCGCCAGAAGCCGGGCGTGGACGCCTACGCCGCCATCTTCACCACGGACGGCCTGGCCCAGAGCCTCGGGCTGACGCTTCTTCTGGCCGGCGCCACGGTGGTTCTGGTCTTCGGCCTCCTGCTTCCCGCTCTCCTGGCCGTGCGCCTGGCCGCGCCTCGTGCGAAAGCCCTGGTGGCCGTCGTCTGCATGCTTCCCCTGGTGGTGCCTGCGGTAGCGCTGGGAGCCGGCATCACCACGGTGCTGCGCTGGACCACCGACTGGCTCTATGACACCCCGGGCTTTCCGCTGCTTGCGGCCCTGCAGCAGCCGGGCTTCCCGGTCATCCTGGTGCTCGCTTACACCCTCATGGCACTGCCCCTCGCGTACACCACCCTGGAGTCCGGCCTGAACGCCATCGAACTGAAGGTCCTGGTGGAGGCAGCCCGGTCCTGCCGGGCATCCTGGTTCCGGACCCTGTTCCTGGTGGTCCTTCCCAACCTCCGGGAAGCCCTGCTGAACACCGCGTTCCTGACCGTCGCCCTGGTGCTCGGCGAATACGCGGTGTCCGCCCTGCTTGGTTTTCAGCCCTTCGCCGTCTGGACGGTCGCCATCAGCGGCTCCCACGCCCAGCTGTCCGTCGCCGTCTCCATGGTCGGCCTCATCGGAACCTGGGTCATCCTTCTCGCGGTCGCGAAACTCGGCCGTTCCAAAGCTTCCAAGGAGAACTCATGACCGCGCCCACCCTCACCCACCGGCCACCGGCCTCAGGCACCGGCGCCACCCTGGAATTCCGCGGACTACGCCGCTCCTTCGGCACCACCACGGCCCTGGACGGACTGGACCTCAGCCTCCATCCCGGGGAGCTGCTGGCCCTCCTCGGGCCCTCCGGCTGCGGGAAGACCACCGCGCTGCGCATGGTGGCCGGCTTCGAGATCCCGGATTCGGGGGAAGTCCTGGTGGACGGCGTGGACGTGACCGGCACGCCGTCGCACCGCCGCGACGTCGGCATGGTGTTCCAGTCCTACAGCCTCTTCCCGCATCTCAGCGCCGCCGACAACGTGGCGTTCGGGATGCGCATGCAGGGAGTCCCGGCCGCCAGACGACGTGCCCGCGCCCAGGAACTCCTGGAACTGGTCGGCCTACCCAGCCAGGGCGGGCGCTACCCCCGCCAGCTCTCCGGAGGCCAGCAGCAGCGCGTGGCCCTCGCCCGGGCGCTGGCCCTCGAACCGCGGGTGCTCCTCTTGGACGAGCCACTGTCCGCCCTGGACGCCAAGGTCCGCCAGTCCCTGCGGGATGAGATCCGCCGCCTCCAGCTGGAACTGGGCATCACTACCCTCTTCGTCACACACGACCAGGAGGAGGCCCTGTCCATGGCGGACCGCGTGGCCGTCATGCGGGACGGGCGCCTGGAGCAGTGCGCCACCCCGGAGGAGCTGTACAACAGCCCCGCCACCCCCTTCGTCGCCGGATTCGTGGGCACCATGAACCGGCTCCCGGGCCGGCTCAGCGGCCACGGCGGCATGGTGGACGTCCTGGGCCTCAGCCGCCCCATCCAGGGGAGCCTGCCCGGCCGGGACGGAACGGCCGACGTCGACGTGCTGGTCCGTCCCGAAGCCCTCACCGTCACTGCGGCCCCGGACGGTCCGGCACAACTGGTGGCGGCCTCCTTCCTGGGCGCGACGACGCGGCTCACCCTTCGCCTGCACGGCGGCCGTGAGGCGGTGGCGGATGTCCCTACCGCCCACGCATCCACACTCCCCACCGGGGCGCGCATCCGGTTGGGCCTGCCGGAACGCCCTGTCCTGATCGACCAGGCCCGGAACGAGGAAACCGCATGATGCCCGCAGCCGTACTCTTCGACATGGATGGAACCCTCGTGGACACCGAACGCCTCTGGTGGGACGCCGTGACGGACGTAGCACTTGGCCTTGGCCGGGAACTGGGACCGGAGGACGGGCCCGATGTCCTGGGCCGCCCCTCCGGGCACACGGCCGCCCACCTCCTGGCCACCACACCCTCAGCGAACGCCCTCACCGCGCAGGACCTCTCCGCCCGGCTCGACGAGGCCTTCACCGAACTGGTCGGCCAGGAAACGGTGCCCCGTCCCGGCGCCCTGGAACTCCTCCGGCTCCTGGCCGCTGAGCGGATCCCCACGGCAATCGTCTCCGCCTCACCGCGCCGCGTGGTGGAACTGGTCCGCGACCGGCTCGGCCGTGACCTGTTCACGCTCGTGGTGGCGGTCGAAGACACCCCCGCGTCCAAGCCCGCCCCCGACCCCTATCTGGAGGCGGCCCGGCGGCTGGGAGCCGAGCCCGCCGACTGTGTGGTGGTGGAGGACTCCCCCGTCGGCCTTGCCGCGGCGGAAGCGGCGGGGTGCCCCGTCGTCGTCGTGCCCTCCACCGTCCTGATCGAGGCGGCTCCCGGCCGCACGCTCCTCGGCTCACTCGCAGACGTCACGCTCCCCGTCCTCGCGGAAGCCCTGGACGGCGCCCGATGAGCCTCGCCGCCCGGCCCCGCATCATCCTGCTGGGCATCGACGGGCTCCGCTGGGACCTTGCCGCGGACTCGGACTCCGCCTCCACCCTGAGGTCCCTGGCCGCAGAAGGGGACCACCGGGACATGACCATGGACGTCCCCACCCTGTCCGGCCCAGGCTGGTCCTCCCTCCTGACCGGGACCACCCACGCCCAGCACGGCGTCCAGGACAACACCTTCGTGGGGCACCGCCTCTTCGGCCACCCGGACCTGCTGTCCCGGGCCTTCTACCAAGACACCTCCACCCGGACGTTCGCCGCGGCCGGCTGGCCGCCGCTGGTCTCCCCGGAAGGGCTGGGACCCGTCATCCACCAGCGGATGGAGCAGCAGAAAGCCGGGCTTCACACGGTCGTCTCCCGCGACGGCGAAACGCACGGCTTCATCCGGATCGACGCCGAGATCACGGACTTCACCCTCGCGGCGCTGAACTCCCACCGGGTGCCCGACGTATCCTTCGTATACTTCTGCGATGTAGACGACGCCGGGCATGTCTACGGGGCGCTTAGCCCGCAGTACCAGGAGGCGCTGGCCAGGGTGGACCGGCACGTGGCCCGCATCCGGGCCGCCGTCCGGAACCGCGCGGCCGCTCATGGTGAAGAGTGGCTTCTGGTGGTAATCGCGGATCACGGACACGTGGACGCCGGCGGACACGGCGGGGACTCCCGGGAGGAACGGGCATCGTTCATCCTCCGCTGGGCGAGCGGCGGGGACCTCAGCCCCTGGCCCACGCTGGTGGCACCGCATGATCTGGCCGGGCTGCTGCTCGCCGAGAGGGCCGCGGACCGCTGATCGCCACGCTACATCACTCGCATGGCCGCGGGACTCCCGGCCAAGGGACTGGCCCTCCGGCCGCACGGCAAGGCCCACAAGATCCCCCAGATCGCCGCCCCGCAGCTCGAGGCGCGCGCGGTCGGCCTGACCGTCGCCACGATCGGGGAGGCGGAGGTCGTGGCGGGGAGCAGTGTTTCTTCTCCCCGCCACGTTGGCACCGGACCCGGTTCCTGCGCCCGACTGTCGGGTTACCTGTTGCGATGGAATGCAGGGCCTGGTGCCCGGTGCGGTCTAGTGGAGCTCTTCGTAGGATAGAGCCATCGGTTGAGCGCAGGCTCCTGCAGGTGCAGGAGCCTGCGCTCGGAGGGGCGGCCTCAGTGCACCAGCGCGGGTTCGCTCAGCTGGAGCCTTTCGGCTTCAGTCGGCATGAAGCCCGTCTTGAGCTCGGATTGGAGTTTTTCGGTGTCGAGGGCGTGCTGCCACTTGGCGATGGCGACGCAGGAGACGATGTTACAGACGGTGCTGGTGAGGGCGCGGGCTTCGCTCATGAAGCGGTCGATGCCGACGATG
>NZ_JBHVTT010000017.1:0-118832 GCF_042884555.1 Arthrobacter sp. NPDC058127
CGGCAGCGGGGCGCCGGCCGGCGTCGTGGTCACCGGACTGACGGTGACGTACGCGGGAAGGGTGGCTGCCGCCGTCGGGCCCATCGACTTCAAGGCTCCGGCCGGGCAGATCACCGCGCTTGACGGCCGCAGCGGTTCGGGCAAGAGCACCATCCTGGGTGTCCTCGCCGGCACGATCGGCGACGGTCCGCTGGCAACCATCGAAGGTTCCGTCACCGGCGTGGGCGCCGGCGCGGTGGCTTGGGTTCCGCAACATCCCGTCATGGTTGCCGGCACGGTGCTGGACGAGGTGGTCCTTTACCTGAACGGCCGCAATCCCGGCCCAGGGTCCCAGGTCGATGCGTCGATGGACCCCGGATCCACCGCCGATGCGGACACCGCGAGGGCCATGAGCTGCCTGGAGCAGGCCGCCGCGGAGCACCTCGCGTTCAAACATCCCGCCGAGTTGAGCCCCGGCGAAGTGCGTCGGGTGGCCGTGGCGCGCGGCTTGGCGCGCCTCGACGCGGGTGCCACGGTCCTGCTGCTCGACGAACCCACCGCACACCTGGACGTCGCGTCCGCGGACGCCATCCGTTCGGCCATCGCGCGGCTGCGGGGGGCCGCGACTGTCATCCTGGTGGCCCACGACGCCACCACCCGGAAGCTGGCGGACAACGTAGTGAAGGTCGACGGCGGGAACGTCGGCGGCGGGGAGATCGACCGAAGGGCGGCGCAGGAGCAAGCAGGCCCCGCAGGGCTGGAATCCGCCGCACCCGCGTCAGCTCCGCTTCCACGGGACACGAATCCCGCAACCGCACCGGCGGGGGGAATTGAACCCCCCACCGGCATCTCCACGCTCAAGGCCCTGGCGCGGATCCTGGCGCCCGTCCGCTACAAGTTCGCCGGTGCCACGCTCCTCGCGGCGCTCGCAGCCTTGTTTGCCGTGGCGTTGTCCGGGCTCTCCGGCTGGCTCATTATCCGGGCCAGCGAACAACCGCCCATCCTGTACTTGCTTGGAGCGATCGTTGGAGTCAGGTTCTTCGGCATAGGCCGGGCGGTGCTGCGGTACGCCGAACGCCTCGTCGTCCACGACACAGTCTTCGCCGCGATGACAAGGCTCCGGGGCGCGCTCTGGGCGAATCTCAGCGCGCGCGCCCTGTCCTTGCGGCGGCTCCTGCAGGGCGGCAATGTCCTCGGAGCGGTGGTGGACGATGTCGACACGCTGCGGGACGTGCTGCCGCGCGTCGTGCTTCCCCCGCTGTCCGCACTCGCCGTCGCGGTGTCGGCGGTGGTCGCCTCGGCGCTGCTGGTTCCCGCCACCGTACCGGCGGTTGCCACGACCGCCGTGGTTGGCCTGGTCCTGGCTCCTCTTCTTGCACTGGTGGCGGACCGGAACGCGGCACGCGCCGAGCAGCAACTGCGCTCACTCGTGCTGCGCGACGTTGCCGCGGCCCTCGACGCGCGCGCGGAGCTCAGCGCCAACGGCGTCGCCGGCCCGGTCCTGTCATCCCTGACCCGGAGGGACACTGCGGCCACGGCGGCCGCGCAGCGTTCCGCGTGGGCTGACGGAATCGGCCAAGGGTTGACCGTGCTTGCCTGCACCCTGGGAGCCCTGGCGGCCGGCCTTCTCGCCGCACCTTCGGTGCAAGCCGGAACTGTCGCGCCGGCCGTCCTGGCCGTCGTCGTCCTTGTTCAGCTGGCCCTCGCGGAACCCTACGGGGCGGCAGTGTCCGCCGTGCGGCAGGGTCCGGCTTTGGCCGCGGTACTGCGGCGGATCGCCCGGTCAGGGGCCTTCGATACGCCGGAAGCCGACGGCGGTGTGCTGACGTTGCCGGAGCGACCCGACGGCTCCGCGGGGATGCTGCTGGATGGCCTCGAAGCGTCCTGGCCCGGCGGCGCGCCGGTGTTCAGCGGGCTCAGCGCCGAAGCGGCCCCCGGACACTGGCTCGCGGTCACCGGTCCCTCCGGCTCGGGGAAATCCACGCTGCTCTCCGTGCTTCTTGGCTTCCTGCCGGCATCATCCGGGAGGGCCAGCGTCAGCGGGAGGGCCGCTTGGTGTCCCCAAGAGGCCCACCTCTTCGACTCCACGATTCGCGGCAATTTGCTGCTCGCCCGCCCGGCCGGCAGCAAGCCTTCCGAAGCGGACATGTACAAGGCCTTGGGCGCCGTCGGGCTTTCCGGAGTGGTATCCGGGCTCCCCGGTGGCCTCGATAGCCGCATAGGTCCCTCGGGTTCGTTCCTGAGCGGCGGCGAACGCCAACGGCTCGCCATGGCCCGCACGCTCCTCACCGGGGCAGCTGTCCTGCTCCTGGACGAGCCAACTGCCCATCTCGACGCCGAGGCCGGGCGCCTCATGATGGCGGAGCTGCGCGCCGGGCTAAAGGACGTCACAGTGGTCTTGGTGACCCACAACCCGGCCGACATCGCCGGGGGAGATTCCCGGCTGGATCTCGGCTCGCCGTCGGCGCTCCCGGAGCTGGTGCGCGGGAACTAGCCCGAAGTTACGTTTGTCCGAGCCGCCCGAGGGTGGCGTCCACCGACTCGACGATTTTGTCCACGAGTTTCCGCGCGTCGTCCTCCCGGATGAGCGGCGTGGATTGGCCGGCCCACAGCGACATCAGGTCCGGGATTCCCTGTTCGGCCGCGGCGGGCCGGAATTTGCCGGTCAGCCAGTTCTGGATCGGGAACGGGGCATGCGCGGAAGGATCGGCGAGCTCCGCGATGATCCGGTTGGGGATGCCGCGTGCCAAGCGGCCGCTGAGGGCGCGGGTCAGGACGGTGTGGGCGGCGTCGGGTCCGCGCATCGCGGCCAGGTGTGCGGGACTGATGGCTGACTGCCGCGTGACCAGGAAGGCCGAACCGATCTGGACCGCGTCCGCGCCAAGCGCCAAGGCTGCAGCGACCCCACGGCCGTCGGAGATGCCGCCAGCGGCGATGACCGGGACCGAGACGGCATCCACCACCTGGGGTACCAGGGCCATGGTCCCCACGAGCGAGTCCTCCGGGGCGCGCAGGAAGGAAACCCGGTGTCCGCCCGCCTCCATCCCCGTGGCGACGATGGCGTCCACGCCGCCGGCATCCAAGGCCACGGCTTCGTCAACCGTGGTCGCGGTACCGACCACCACGATGCCGTTCTTGTGAGCCTCCTCGATGACAGCCCCGGACGGAACACCGAACACGAAGCTCAGCACGGTTGGTCGGGCGTCGACGGCCGCTTGAATCTGTTCCTGCAGATCGGGCAGGTAGGTTTCCGGTTGCGCGGGTGGCTCCACGCCCACCAGCTCGAAATACGGCCGGAGGATGTCCACAAAGGCGGCGAACTGCCGGGCATCCGCGGTTGGCGGCTCTTCGCCCTCGATGGGGAGCCAGAGATTCAGTGCGAACGGTTTCCCGGTGGCCGTCCTGAGTTCGCGGGCCGTGGCGGCAATCCGTTCCGCATCGTATCCGTAGAGGCCGTAGGAACCCAGCCCGCCCGCCTCGCTGACCGTGGCCGATAGCTCCACCGACGACAGGCCACCGAAAGGACCGAGGACGATGGGCAGGTCAATATTGAAGAGGCGGGTTGCCCGCGTGTCTTTCCACGACATCGCGGCGCCTAGCCGTCCACGTCGTGCAGGTGATGGACGACGTCGTGCAGGAAGTACTGGGCAAACGTCAACACGGTGAACGTCGAGCCGTTGCTCCGGACCCCCGTGCGGGGCCACTCGTCTTCGTGGACAGCGGCGAAGGAGTTGGCAATTTGAGTGCCCTCGGTGGCCAGCTGCGCAGTGACTTCCGCGGGGTCCGCATTGGCGTAGTCGCCGTCGATCGCGGCCTTGTCCTGGTCCCAGTTGGCGAAGTGCGCGTCGTCCTCCCGCAGCATCAGGTTCAGGCGCTGGTCGAAGAGGCTAAAGACGTCCCGCACGTGGCAGGCATACTCCAAGGGCGACCACGTGTGCTCGTCCGGGCGCGTGGACGCGTCTTCCCGGCGCAGAACGGCCCGCCAACGCGGCAGCATGTTGAGGACTGTCCCCGGGACAGTGGACGGGGTCACAGTGGCGGCGTCGAAGCCGCATTCGGGACAGGGCGTGGACAGGACCCAGGTCCAGTCCTTGTCATCGGGAATGATCGGCATGGCAGTAGTCTAGGGCCCGGATTACCGATCCGGGCACACTGCCCGGCGAGCGGCCCATCCCAGGTCTGATCAGACCGATCAGGAGTAAAGTTTGTGCTGGGGAAGCCTGGAAAGTGAAATTGCCATGCTTAAGGATCTAAACGTCGCCGGAGTGCTCCCTGCCAGCGATATCGCCCGCGCCCGCGACTTCTACCGCGACAAGCTCGGCCTCGAACCGGACAACCCGGAGGCCACAGACAACCTGATGTACAAGTGCGCCAACGGCACCGCGTTCCTGCTCTACGAGACGCCGAATGCCGGGACCGCCAAGAACACCCAGTTGGGATTCCAGAGCACGGACCTGGACCAGGACATGGCCGACCTCAGGGAACGCGGAGTTGTCTTCGAAGAGTACGACTTCCCGGGCCTGAAAACCGAAAACGGCGTAGCCACCATGTCGAGCGGAGAACGGGGAGCCTGGTTCCTCGACACGGAAGGAAACATCCTCAGCATCTCGACGATGTAGCCCGGCATAGTCAGGCCCAAGCACAGCCGCGACGTCACAGTCAAAGCCTACTTCCGGTCAATTTTCCCCGGGGTTCCCTTCTTCCCACGCCATGCTCGCACCGATGGCATCTACAGGCTGGGAGAGGGGAACGCCCGAGCCGTCGCGGCGGCCGTGCTCCTGTGGGAGGGCCCGGGCAACGCCGGCGCTGGATGACGCCTTCGCCGGGCCGTGGCCCGCCCACCCGAGCAGGAGCGTGTCTTCACCCTTGAGGAAACGGTGGGCCCGCACGCCTCCCGTCGCCCGGCCCTTGGCCGGATACTCCTCGAACGGGGTGATCTTGGCCGTGCCCGGAGCGGTCCCCGGCAGCGCGCCGTTGCTGCCCGCGATCGTCACGACGACGGCGGCAGGGTCGTTGGCGCGCACCGCGCCGAAGTGGATGACGTCGTCGCCGTCCCCCAGCTTGATACCCGCCATGCCGCCCGCGGTGCGGCCCTGCGGCCGAACGGCGGAGGCGCTGAAACGCAGTAGCTGCGCAAGCCGGGTCACGAAGACCAGGTCGACGTCGTCGTCCTGGGCCGGCTCCACGCCCACCACAGTGTCCTTGTCCTTGAGCGCGATGACTTCCCAGTCTTCGCGGTTCAGCGGGTAGTCGGGCTGGACGCGCTTGACGACGCCCTGGACCGTGCCGATGGCCAACACGGCATCCAGCGGCACGAACGCCACGAGCGATTCGCCCTTGAGCAGGGTGATGAAGTCCTTTGCCGCGACGCCCCCGGCAAGATTGGGCAGGCCGGAAACGGGCGGCAGCGCCGGCATGTCCATGACCTGTACCCGGAGCATGCGTCCCTGCGAGGTGACCGCGCCGATCTCGCCGCGCGCGGTTGTCTTGACCACGGAGCGGTAGACATCATGCTTGCTCCGCGGCCCGGATTCGGCCAGCGGCTCCTGGTTGGAGGTCCGCGCGATCTGGCCGGAAGTGCTGAGGAGCGCCCAGCAGGGGTCGTCGGGGATCTCGAGCGGGAGCGCGGCGGCCTTGCCCTTGCCCGCCGGGACGGCTGCCGCGAGCGCTGCGGCGACGGTGGGGGAGACTGCCTCGGACTCGAGGAGAACCGTGCGTCGTGGTGTGCCGTACTTCTCAGCCACCTCGGCCAATTCCCCGGATACCAGCTCGCGCAGGAGCACGTCGGACGCGAGGATCGCCTCGAGCTCGGCGATCTCCCGGCGAAGTTCTTCCTGCTCTTTCTCGAGTTCGATGCGCGAGTACTTGGTCAGTTGGCGCAGGCGGAGTTCCAGGATGTAGTTGGCCTGGATCTCGGACAGGTCGTAGATGGACATCAGCCGTTCGCGGGCCGCCGATGCCTCGTCCGAGGAGCGGATGATCTGGATGACCTCGTCGATATCGACGATCGCGATCAACAGGCCCTCCACCAGGTGGAGGCGGTCCTTTTTCTTGCCCAAGCGGAAGGCCGTGCGACGGCGTACGACGGACAGGCGGTGGCCGACATAGACCTGCAGGAGCTGGAGCAAACCCAAGGTCTGCGGCTGCCCATCCACCAAGGTCACATTGTTGATGCCGAAGGAGTCTTCCATCGGGGTGAACCGGTAGAGCTGCTGCAGCACGGCGTTGGGGTTGAAGCCGTTCTTGATCTCGATCACGAGGCGCAGTCCGTGCTTGCGGTCCGTGAGGTCCATGACATCGCTGATGCCCGTCAGTTTTTTGGCGTTGACGGCATCCTTGATCTTCTCGATGACCTTCTCCGGGCCCACCATGTAGGGGAGTTCGGTCACCACCAAGCCGGTGCGGCGGGCGGTCAGCTGTTCGATTTCCACCTTGGCGCGGGTCTTGAACGAACCGCGACCCGTGGCATAGGCATCACGGATTCCGTCCAGCCCCACGATCCGGCCGCCTGTGGGCAAGTCCGGGCCGGGCACGAACCGCATGACGTCTTCCAGCGTGGCGTCCGGATTGGCGATGAGGTGCCGGGCGGCCGCGATGACTTCCACGAGGTTGTGGGGAGCCATGTTGGTGGCCATGCCGACTGCAATGCCCGTGGTGCCGTTGACGAGCAAATTGGGGAAGGCCGCGGGCAGGACGTCCGGCTGGGTGAGTTGGTTGTCGTAGTTGGGGACAAAGTCCACCACGTCTTCGTCGAGGTGCTCGGTCATCGTCATCGCAGCCGCGGCTAGCCGGGCTTCCGTGTAACGCGGTGCCGCCGGGCCGTCGTCGAGCGAACCGAAGTTGCCGTGCCCGTCAATCAGGGGCAAGCGCAGCGAGAAGTCCTGTGCCATGCGCACCATGGCGTCATAGATGGCCGCGTCACCGTGGGGGTGCAGCTTTCCCATGACTTCGCCCACCACTCGGGCGCTCTTGACGTGCCCGCGGTCCGGGCGCAGGCCCATGTCGCTCATCATGTACAAAATGCGCCGCTGGACGGGTTTGAGGCCGTCGCGCGCATCGGGGAGCGCGCGGGAATAGATCACCGAATACGCGTACTCCAGGAAGGAGCCTTCCATCTCGGAAGTGACGTCGATATCGATGATGTTCTCGGTGAAGTCCCCGTCGACGGCGGCCGGGGCCGCGTTCGAGCGGGAGGGACTTTGGCTTCGTGCCATGGAGTCGGTGGATCCTTAAACGTGTACTGCGGAAGACTTAGCTAGGCTAAGCCTATGGTGGATCAGGCCGGCGCCGGCGTATATCCGGAATATTGGGAGGCCGATGTCGTGCTTCGCGACGGCGGAACGGCCCACTTGAGACCTATCTCACCCGAAGACGCCGATGCGCTGCAGGCATTCCACACCGCGCAGTCCGAGACGTCCATCTACATGCGGTTCTTCTCGTTCAAGTCGAGGCTCTCCAGCAAGGAACTGCGCCGCTTCACCGAGGTGGACCACAAGGACCGGGTGGCGTTCGTCATCACCATCGGCGGAGAGATCGTGGGCGTCGGCCGCTACGACCGGCTCGATGATCCCGCCGAGGCCGAAGTGGCCTTCAATATTTCCGATGTCCAGCAGGGCCGCGGCATCGGCTCCATCCTGCTCGAACACTTGGCTGCGGCTGCCCGGGAGAACGGCATCCGCCGCTTCACCGCCGAGGTCCTGCCGGAGAACCGCAAAATGCTCCGGGTGTTCGCCGATGCCGGCTACGAGCTTGCGCGCAAATTCGACGACGGCGTCGTCAGCGTCGAATTCAACATCGACCCCACCGAAAAATCCCTCGCCGTCATGGAGTCGCGGGAGCACCGCGCCGAGGCCCGTAGCGTGCGGGACTTGCTGGCGCCGTCGTCGATCGCCGTGGTGGGTGCCAGCCGCCGGTGGGGGACCGTAGGGCACCAGTTGCTTGAGCACATCCTGGAGGGTGGCTTCACTGGCGCGGTCTATGCCGTCAACCCTGAAGCGTTCGAGCTGGCTGGCATGAAGTCCTTCGCCCGGATTGCCGACGTCCCCGGGCCGGTACAGCTCGCCATCATTGCCGTGCCTTACGAGGAAGTGCCGAAAGTCGTGGCCGAGTGCGGAGCGGCCGGGGTCAAAGGCCTTGTGGTCGCCACCGCCGGGTATGCCGACGACGGCGAGCGGGGGCTGCGGAGGCAGCGGGAGCTGGTGCGCCGGGCCAGGTCCTATGGGATGCGCGTGATCGGCCCCGAATCGTTGGGGATTGTGAATACGAACCCGGACGTTTCCCTCAATGCCTCCATGGCCCCGAGCCTGCCCCGGCGCGGGGGACTGGGGCTGTTCACGCAGTCAGCGGCCATTGGGGTTTCCGTCTACGCCGCCGCGAGCCGCCGCGGCCTGGGCATTTCCTCGTTCCTCTCCGCAGGCAACCGCGCCGATGTCTCAGGCAACGACGTCATGCAGTTCTGGGAGGACGACCCCGATACTGTCGCCGTCGGGCTCTACCTGGAGTCGATCGGCAACCCGCGCAAGTTCTCCCGACTGGCCCGCCGCTTGTCGCGCAGCAAGCCGGTCATCGTTGCCAAATCGGATGTCACCGGGCTGCGCCTTCCGCCGGGGCATGTGGTGAGGACCACGTTGGCGCCTGCCGCCGCGTTGGACGCGATGATGCGCCAAGCCGGGGTCATCGCCGTCGAAACCATTGAACAGCTCATGGACGTGGCGCAGATCGTCTCCAGCCAGCCTTTGCCCAAGGGCCCGGCGCTCGCCGTCTACAGCAATTCCGCGGCCTTCGGGAAGGTCGTGGCGGACAACGCGGCGCCCCAAGGACTCGTCGTCGACAGGATCGTCACCGACGTGGACCTCGACGCGGGGATGTCCGCAGCGCAGGAGCAGCTGCGGAGCAGCCTCCGGAAGAATCTCGCGGACGATTCCGTGCATGCGGTGGTGGCGGCCATGGTGCCGTCCCGCAGCCTCACGATGGAAGCGATCGCCGGAGTGCTTGCCGAATGCGCAGCGGAGGCCGGCAAGCCCGTCGTAGCGGCCTTCACGGGGATCCTTGACGCTTCCGTGCAGCTGGATGGCGTGCTTGCTCCAAACGGCGAGTCCGGGCCATCCCTTCCTTGCTACTCGAGCGCGGGCAGCGCAGTGGCGGCCCTGGCGGCAGTGGTCCGATACGCGAAGTGGCTGGACCGGGACCAGGGCATGTTCGTGGAGCCTCCGGGTTGCGACCGCGAGGGTACCCGCCAACACATCGAACGGCTCCTGGCTTCCGTCACGGGGGAGCAATTGGTGCGGCTCGACGACGGCGAAGGTGCGGCCTTGCTGTCACGCTACGGCATCCCTGTGGTGCCGTCGGTTGCGTTCGAGAACGACGACGACGCCGTGGCCGCGGCTGAACTGCTCGGCTGGCCCGTGGTGCTCAAGACCACGGATCCCGCCCTCCGACACCGACTGGACCTCGGGGGTGTGCGGTTGGACATCGAGGATGCGGACTCGCTGCGTCGCAACATCGCGCAGATGCGTCACGCCCTTGAGCCTTACGGTTCGCCCGCCATCGAGGTCCAGGCGATGGCTCCCGTGGGTCAGGCCTGCACGTTCCGCGCCATCGAGGATCCGCTCCTGGGGCCGGTGGTGTCCTTCGGATTGGCGGGAGACGCCGTGAACCTCTTGGACGATTGGGCGCACCGGGTACCTCCGTTGTCCTCTGCCGATCTCCACGACTTCATCAGGGCCCCTCGCGCTTCCCTTAAATTGTTCGGCTACCAAGGGCTGCCTGCCGTGGACGTGGCTGCCCTCGAGGACCTGGGGGCACGGCTGGTCCGCCTCAAGGATGAACACCCTGAGATTGCCTTGGTGGAGTTCAATCCCGTCCTGGCCGGGACCCGGGGCGCGAAAATCCTTGCAGCCGAAGTGTGGATCGGGAACGCCGCACATCGCACGGACAGTGCCCGCCGTGCGATGCTCAGCTGAGCTGACGGTTGACCGCCAGAGGGCCGGACGGTTATGAAGTCCCCAGCCGATCTGTGAAAATGGGGGAATGAGCTCGAAGTCCCCGACGCCTCCGTCCGGTCCGGCTACCACCGGGCACCACGCAGCACACAACCACAGCTCGCAGGGGCAGAGCCTGGACCAGGCACTTCAACGGGCCGGTTTCTATCCTGTCCTTGTTGCCGATGTTGTGGCCGATGCCTTGGACGGGCGTGACTGCCTTGCGCACCTGGTGCATTTGGAAACACATTTCGACCGTGCCGAGGTCCGGCGGCACATCACGGTCCTGGTCCTCACCGAGGACATGCTGGTGATCACCCACGTCGACGATCAGCAGCTTGACGAAGCCGGCGAGCAGATCGTCGCCCAGATTTCCACGGAGTCCGTGCCCGTGGCACAGATCCGCTCGGTGGTCCTCAGCTACATGTATGCCCAGCCGCAGAACTACACTCCAAGCGACCCCGTCAGGGAGCTGACCCTGTCCATTGCCTGGTCCGGAGGCCAGCGACTGGATGTCGGACCCGCCAGCTGCGGCGATCCCCAGTGCGAAGCCGACCATGGGTACACGGGCACCATCTCCCAGGAGGACATCGTGCTGCGGATCAGCTCCGAGGCCGACGGACCCAGGGCTGTCCAGGACGCGAAGATCTTCGCCCGCGCGCTGCGGGCAGTGAACACCGGCGCTCCCGGCCCTTCGGTCCACACCGGTTCCATCTCGGCTCCGCGCCTCCGCTCGGGCGTTTTCGGCAACCGGCTGAGCCGTGGGCACCAGCGCTGATGGCGACGTCGGAACCCGTCGCCCAGGACACCGTCCCCGTTTCCAGCACCGTCCCTGAGCTTCCCGGCGCGCCGCTTTATGGGAGCAAGTCGATCGCCGAGGTCTTCACGAGCGCTGCGGCGTGCATGGGCCTGCCCGGTTTCGAAAACAAACTGCAATTGCCTGCATCGCAACGTGTGTGCGTCGTTCTCGCTGATGGACTGGGACGCAACCTCCTAAAGCAGAAGGCTGCCCACACCCCGTTTCTGAGGTCAATTGCGAATGCGGGCCAGGGAGCTGTTCCCGTGTGGCTTGATTCGGCTTTTCCTTCCACCACGGCATCGTCCTTGGCCAGCCTTGGAACCGGCCGTACGCCCGGTGAACACGGCATGGTGGGCTATGACGTCCTGGATCCTGCCCAGGACAAGGTGGTCAACCTGCTCGGCAATTGGGACGCCGGAGTCGACCCCCTGCGCTGGCAGCCGTTCCCGACAATTTTCGAACGCGTTGCTGCTGACGCCGACGTCGTCACGGTGAGCCTGCCCCAGTTCGGCGCGTCACCGATGACCCGCGCGGCGCTCCGCGGAAGCCGGTTCGTAGGCGGCACCTCGCTCCATGCCCGAACGGCAGCAGCGGGGGAGGAAATGGCCGCGGGAACCCGCTCGCTCATGTACTTCTACGTCAACGAACTGGACAAGGCCGGGCACCGCTACGGCTGCCAGTCCGATCGCTGGGAGCACCAGCTCGAAGAAATCGATTCGACGGTCAAGAGGCTCTCTGCGTCACTGCCGGCGGGGACAACCATCCTGCTCACCGGCGACCATGGAATGCTGGACGTCCCGGAGTCACAGCGCATCGACTACTCCGCCGATCCTGCCCTTATTGCCGGGGTCCGGCATACGGCGGGCGAGCCACGCATGGTCCACCTGTACCTCGAACCCGACGCCGGAGAGCGTCACCGGGAAGCCCTGTTGGATGCCTGGCGCACCCGCTTCGGCGAGCGGATCTGGGCCTTCACCCGCGAGCAGGCCCTTGAGGCAGGTCTCTTCGGGGACCTGCGAGCTGAGGTTTCCCCCCGGATCGGGGATGTCATGATCGCCGCCCGCGACGCCTTGGCGCTCTACGATGTCCGCCGCGTCCGTCCGACTGCCTTGGAAGTGGTGGGGCAGCACGGTTCGCTGACCAAGTCGGAGCGCGAAGTTCCGCTGCTTTGCTTCCAAGCCGGAGGTCCCAAGGGCCGCCGTGGCTGAACTCATTTTCTTCTCCGGAACCATGGACTGCGGCAAGTCCACCCTCGCTTTGCAGATGGACTACAACCACCGTGCGCGCGGGCGGGGCGGGGTGCGCTTCAGTTGCAACGACCGGGCCGGCGGTTCCGTCATTTCCAGCCGGCTCGGGCTCCAGACGGATGCGGTGGAGGTCATTGATACTACCGATTTCTGGGACGAGGTTGTCCGACGCCGGACGACGGGCCTCAAGGTGGACTACCTGATTTGTGATGAAGCCCAGTTCTACTCACCCGAACAAGTGGAACAGCTGGCGCGGGTGGTCGATGAGATGGGCGTAGACGTATTCGCTTTCGGAATCACGTCCGACTTCCGTACCCGGCTGTTCCCCGGATCCCAGCGTCTGGTGGAGCTCGCGGACAGGGTGCAGGTCCTGCAGGTCGAAGCGCTTTGCTGGTGCGGCCGCCGGGCAACACACAATGCGCGGACCGTGGACGGCATCATGGTGGTCGAAGGCGAGCAGGTCGTGGTGGGGGACGTTGCCATGGAGGCCGGCCGGGCGGAGGCTACCCCGGAGCACATCGAAGCCTCGCAACCGGTCGTCGGGTACGAGACCCTATGCCGCAGGCACTACATGCGCCGGGTCACGGCACACGGGGCCAACCTCATGGCGAGCCGGGACCAGTTGCTGCCGTTCGACGTCGACGCTTGCCTTTGGCACGGCGCCAGCTGAAGCTGCCGGGAACTGGAAGCTTCCTAGTCCCCGCGGGTTCCGAACAGGATGTCATCCCAGCTCGGGATGCTGGAGCGCTTTGGCCTTGACGGCTGGCGCTCGGCCGCCGCCGCATCTGAAGGTTCTTCATCCTTCTGGCCGGAAGGCGTTGGCCTCGGCTCTTCGCGTTCCCGCCGGGGAGCTCCGCCAAGCAGTTCGTCCAGGCCTGCCCGCGGTGCTGTTGCTTCCCGGGCCGTGGATTCGTCGTGGCCGGTCTGGGCATCATTGTCGGTCCGGGCGTCGTTGTCGTTCCTGCCGCGCAGCACGGTCACGGGGCGCAGCGGACTTGGGATCACCGTGATCTCCCGCGTATCCGTGCTCACGCCATCGTGAAGATGGAGGGAGTCGTTTTCCTCGTCGTCGTGCTTCGGGGCCAGGCTTAGCCGCGAGAGCATGGACGCACGCGCGTCACGGCGGCTGGCGGCGGGTTCGGATTCCACCTGCTCGTCCGTGTCCGTGTCGGCTGACTCTTTGTCAGCTGTTTCCGTATCCCCGGGTCCGTCTTCGATGTCGCCGTGCCGCGGATGCGCAGCCGGAACGCCGCTGCTGAGCAGCAGCGCCAAAGCGTCGTCGCTGTCCTCGTCAAGTCCCAGCCTCTGTCCGCGACGTGAGCGCAGCATGTCGAGGAGCCCGTCGGCTTCCCTGGTGGCAGCGGCAGCGGCCACACGGGCGGCGGTCCCGGCGTCGGCCTCGAAGTCAAAGGGCCGGTCGGAGACGGCCGCGAGTCGCCGTGCCGGTACGGGGCCGTCGAGGGGTTCCAGTTCGCTCAGCTGCTGGGCCCAGCGGTTGGCGTTCTGGATGGATTTGCGGGCGGGATGGAACGTCCACATCGCGGGTGGCTCTTCGCCGATGGTCTCCAGGCTGCCCGGCTTGGTTTCGAAGCGTGCGACGACGGTCCACGAGCCATCGGTCCGACGCCAGGAGTCCCATTCCACCGCAGAGGAATCGATCCCGTGGGCCGTGAGCCGGTGTGCGACCATCTCTCCCAGGCTTGCAGGTTCGTCGCCGAACGCCGCGCGGTAGGCGTCCTGGCCGGGGGCCGGGGCGGCGACTTCGACTTTGCGGGCCTGCTGGGCGATGTACTCGCGCTCGGCAAGCACAGGCCCCTCATACCGCTGCACGTTGGCGAGCGGCAGCCCTGAGAGCTCCGCCACCTCCGCGGCCGTAGCGCCGCTGCGGATACGTGACTGAATGTCACGGGGGGACATGGCGACGGGCGTGATCGAGGCACGTGCGGCCACCTGAGCAGGTGTCCGGCTCGCTGCAACGCGCAACGCCTCATCAATCGGAAGCTGGAACATCTCGCCGCCGGTACCGCTCAACAGGAGATGTCCGCCGTCGTCGTGGACGCCAACCAGCCGTAGATCCCGCATAAAATCCTCCACCATGGCCTATCTGACATTCGAAACTCTGCCACCCGGTAGGGCCTTTTCCTACTAGGACAAAGGGCGCGCCGCGATATTCCGCGATTTTCCGGCATTCGCTTGCGTGGGCGATCGTTGCCGGGGGTATGGACATTCGAGTCTGCCGGGAGGACAATCTGCCCGATATCGGGCACAAAAATGCGGCCTGCTGCGTTACATCCTTAGACCGGAGCAGGTTCTGGTCGACAGGACCGCAAGCCCTGCGTGGAGCACAAGGGAGAACGAAGAAGGGACCATGGCAACGGACTACGATGCCCCTCGGAAGACGGAAGAAGACACCGAGGACTCGATCGAGGAACTCAAGTCGCATCGCACCGAGAAACAGTCATCATCGGCTGTTGACATCGATGAGACTGATTTGGCCGATGCCTACGAGCTCCCCGGGGCGGACTTGTCTGGCGAAGAGCTGCTGGTCCGCGTCCTGCCTCCGCAGGCGGACGAATTTACTTGCTTCAATTGCTTCCTGGTCAAACACCGCTCCCAGATTGCGCGGGAGAAAGACGGGCATTTGTACTGCAAGGAATGCGAAAGCTAGCCTCGGGAGGCCTGCTTGGACAGCGCTGCCAGCAGTTCGTCGGGGCGGCGCGTTGACGTCAGCCAGTACGGAGTGCGGTCCGCCGGGTCGGTGATTTCAATGCGAACCACGGGATCAATCCAGCCGCGGAGGCACAGGAACGCCAGCCCGTGGAGCCGGGTACCGCGCTCCGCGGTGGCTTCGTCCTTGCGATAGGCGGTGACTGCGCCGACAAATTCGCGCTGGATAGTGGCACGTCCTACTTGGACAGTGTCTTGGTCCACCACAATCGCAGGAGTGGACAACACCAGCATGGTGGTCATGACCGCGAAGAGGACCAGCGCGGCGATAATGCCCGCGGTAATGCTGATCGGCGCGAACATCAGGATGCCCGCGGCGGACAAGCCGACCACGACAATCCAGATCCAAAGGGAGGGCCAGAGCTTTTCCGTAAACAGGACGCCCGTTCCAGTCGAGGAATGGTGCGGCACGGGTACGGAAGCAGTCGATTCAGGCATACCACCAGCTTATCGGGACTGTGGCCCCTGGAATTAACCCGCCTGATGCCCTGCGACTGCAACGGTCGCAGTACCCCGCGGACGATAGAATATGTGACTGTGAGCCACGAAACAGCAGTAGCCAACCCCGCAGACACCTTCGCCGAATACGGTGCGCCGACCCTTCAGGTCCAACTGAAAATGCTCGACGCCGGTTTGGAAGCGCCGTCGTACGCCCACCCCGGTGATGCCGGTGCGGACTTGCGGGCCCGCGCGGACGTATCACTCGCCCCGGGAGAGCGGAAGCTCGTTCCTACGGGCGTCTCAATCGCGTTGCCAAACGGCTTTGTCGCGTTGATACACCCGCGGTCAGGGCTGGCCACCAAGCACGGACTCACTGTGGTGAACGCTCCCGGGACGGTTGATGCCGGCTACCGAGGTGAAATTTCCGTGACGCTTTTGAATACAGACAAAAACCAGGCAATCGAACTCAAGCGCGGCGATAGAATTGCTCAAATGGTGATCCAGCGCGTCGAGTACGCGCAGTTCGTTTCCGTGGAGGAGTTGTCCGACACCTCGCGCGGCACCGGCGGCTTTGGATCCACCGGAGGCTTCGCGCCGGCCGTGAGCTAGCAACAACCCCCGACAATCTGCACCGTACAGAGCTGATTGCCATGCTGCCCGCGAGTTGACGGGCAGTCTGCGGTTTACTGGGGGGTAGACCACTACTAAGGAGACAACCCGATGCTTTTTGGGCGCGGAAAGAAGTCCAAGGCCGAGCAGCCGAAAGACAACGGTACTGAGCAGGCCGATGCCGCGACGACGCGGCAGGACGCGGGCACGGTAACCACCGGAGCCGCCAAGGGCGACTTCCGTCTATCCAAGGGGCCGTTGGATGCCAGCGAAATCGATAGCCAAGATGGCTACGTGGACCTTGGCGCCCTGCTGATCGAACCTTCCGAGGGCCTTCAACTGCGCCTTGAGGTAGAAGAGGCAACCCAGCGGGTAGTAGCGGTCACCATGGACCTCGATGGCTCGAGCCTCCAGCTCCAGGCGTTTGCCGCTCCACGTTCCGAAGGGCTGTGGGACGAGATCCGCGAACAAATCGGCCAGTCCGTAGCCAGCCAGGGAGGCGAAGTCGAGGAAATCGTCGGCACCTTCGGCACGGAACTCATCGCCAAACTTCCTACCGAATCCGCCGACGGCGGACGTGGCTTCCGGGCTGCCCGGTTCATGGGCGTGGATGGACCCCGTTGGTTCCTCCGCGGCGTCATCGGCGGCCAGGCGGCTTTGGACAGGGACGCGGCCGAAGGACTTGAGAACCTCTTCCGCAAGGTTGTGGTCATTCGCGGAGACAACCCCATGCCGCCCCGCGAGTTGCTTCAGCTGAAGCTCCCCAAGGACGCCGTAGCCCCCGGGCAGCACGGAGCTCCCCAAGAAACGCCGGAGCTTCAGCGGCCCGAACGCGGCCCGGAGATCACCCAGATTGGCTGACAAAGCGGCCCAAGCCGCTGCCGCCCAGGGCGGCCCGGCGCCCCTGCCCCTTACTGAGCTCCCCATCCGGGGACGGGTCGACTGCACGGGTTTCATCGAGTCGGTGACCTACCAGCCGGCCAACGAGCAAGCACACTTCTCGGCGATCGTCGTCGACCGGATTGCGCACAGGGGCGACACTGGTCCGTTGACCCGCTTGCGCGTCATCTGGCTCGGGCGCCGCAAAGTGCCAGGCATCGAACCCGGGACTGTCCTGCGGCTCGAAGGCATGGTTACCCAGCGGGACGGGATGCCCACCATGTTCAATCCGCGCTACGAAATCCTCTCCCGGCAGGAGCACCAATGACCGTCGCCAACGGATCCGACCCCCAGGAAAAGCCAATCCAGGAAAAGCCCGGCCCGGCAGGGGATACCGGGCAGGGAACCCAGGGGCCGAGCATTGCGGACCTCGCCGCAGGCTATGCCGAAAAAGCCGGGCTCCAACGCAACAGCCACGGACACGTCGACATCCTCAAATCGGCCGGGGGTATCCAGGGGATCGCCGAGAGCATCGTGCCCGGCCTCGTCTTCCTGATCGCTTTCATGGTCACCCGCAACCTTCCGGCCTCCCTGATTGCCTCCCTCGCGGCGGCAGCCGTCTTCACCGTGGTCCGCCTGGTCCAACGGCGCCCGTTGACCCAGGCGCTTGCCGGGATCGCCGGCGTCGCCATCTCCGCTTGGCTCGCGAACACCACCGGCAAGGCCGAGGATTTCTATGTCCTGGGCTTCTATACGAATATCGCGTACATCGTGGGAATGGTGCTGTCGATCCTGCTCAAGTGGCCGATCGCCGGTCTGCTGTTCGGATTCGTCCGCAACGAAGGCTTCGAATGGCGGAAGAACCCGGAGCGCTTGCGGGCCTATGCCATCGGCACGTGGGTGGTCATTGGGGTACTGGCACTACGGCTTGTGGTCCAGGTGCCCTTGTATTTCATGGGCGACCCGGGCCTCGCCGCGCTCGCTACCATGAGGCTGATCATGGGCGCTCCGCTATACATCCTGGGTCTCTGGATTGCCTGGCTCCTGACCCGGCCGACGCCAGGCCAGAAGCCGAACAAGGATCCTCAGCCGTCGAAGCCGTCGTCGTCGGACTGATCCGCAAACTCTTCCTCGACCTCAACTGAGCCGTGGTCGGCCGCGGACGGGGACAACAAGGCCCTGAGCCCGTCTTCGGCGGCAATGGTCGTGACGAAGAACAGTTCGTCGCCGCCGTCGATCACGTCGTCGCGGCTCGGGGTGATGGGGGCATGGTCCCGCAGGATCGCCACCAGGGTGGCGTCTTCGGGCCATTCGGTGCCGCCAACGGTGCTGCCGATGATGTGCGAGTCGTGGGGAACCGTGAATTCCACGAGCGAGGACACGCCCGTCTGCAAGGTCAGCAAGCGGACGAGGTCACCGATTTCCACGGCTTCTTCCACGAGCGCCGTCATGAGCTGCGGAGTGTTGACAGCGACGTCGACGCCCCACGAATCGTTGAACATCCAGTCGTTCTTGGGATTGTTCACGCGGCCCACCGTGCGGCCCACGCCGAACTCGGTCTTGGCCAGCAAGGACACCACAAGGTTGACTTTGTCGTCGCCGGTCGCCGACACGACGACGTCGGCCCCTTCCAACTTCGCCTCCTGCAGCGTGCTCAATTCGCATGCATCGCCCACGAGCCAGCGGGCCCCGCGGAGCCCGCTGCGCCCAATGACCTCCGGTTTGAGGTCGATCAGCATGATCTCGTGTTTGTGGGCGAGCAGTTCCCGCGCGATCGATGAACCGACGCTGCCTGCGCCGACAATAACGACTTTCACTCAGACTCCTTGGCAGGTGCGCTGGAAAGGATGCGCGCCACCTCGGCGCTGCGGTCCAGATTCAACATGGCGTGCACGGTGTCGCCCTCCTGGTACGCCGTTCCGGCCTGGGGCAGGACGCCCTCACCAAAGCGGGTGAGGAAAGCGATGCGGATTCCGGACGCTGCTTCGATGGCAGTCAACGGGTGCCCGATCCAGCCTTGGTCAAGGTCGACTTCGGACAAAACAAGCCGGCCGGAGGGTTCGCGGTAATCGCCTGCCAGGTGTTGTTCGGGCAGGATCCGGCGCAGGACCTGGTCCGCGCTCCAACGCACGGCGGCCACCGTGGGGATGCCCAGGCGCTGGTAGATTTCGGCGCGGCCGGGATCGTAGATGCGGGCTACAACATGCGAAACATGGAAAGTCTCACGGGCTACCCGGGTGGCGAGGATATTGGAGTTGTCACCGCTGGAGACGGCGGCGAAGGCGTACGCTTCCTCGCAACCTGCCTGCTTGAGGGTGTCCCGGTCAAAGCCGACGCCGGTGACTTTCCTGCCGGTGAATCCGCTGCGCAAGCGGCGGAAGGCACGGTCGTCCTGGTCGATGATTGCCACTGAATGGCCGGCGTCTTCCAAGGTGTGCGCCAACGTTGCGCCAACTCGTCCGCAACCCATGATCACAAAGTGAGCCACGGTTTCTCCTTCACTCTTATGCATGCCGCTCGGTAAGACTCTACCGGGGCAAGTCGCGGAAGCCAGTCCGCCGTCATGACATCGCGTTCGATTCAGAGTAGCTTTGCGGAGTGCTGACAATTCTCAACGCCGCGAAGCGGGTTTTGGTGGGGCGGCCGTTCCGGAACGACCGTCTGGCCCACACCCTGCTTCCCAAGCGCATTGCGCTGCCGATTTTCGCCTCGGACGCCCTGTCCTCCGTGGCGTACGCCCCTGACGAAATCCTGCTGACGCTGGCCCTCGCGGGTGTGAGTGCCGTGGCCATTTCGCCGCTCGTAGGCCTCGCGGTCATGGTGGTCTTGCTCACGGTAGTTGCCTCGTACCGGCAGAATGTCCACGCTTACCCTTCCGGTGGCGGAGACTACGAAATCGCCAACGTCAACCTGGGAAAGTTCGCGGGCCTGACCGTCGCCGCTGCCTTGTTGGTGGACTACGTCCTCACCGTCGCCGTGTCGATGTCCTCCGCAGCGGCGTACCTGACCACCGCGATCCCGTCGATGCATGGGCAGCAGGCGCTCATCGCCACTGTCGGCGTCGTCATCCTGGCCCTCGTGAACCTGCGCGGAATCAAGGAAGCGGGCAGTGTCTTCGCAGTTCCCACGTACATCTTCATGTTCTCCATCCTGGGCATGACGGCCGTCGGTATCTTCCAGGCGGCCACAGGCCAACTCGGCCAGGCTCCCTCGGCGGCCTTCACGATCGTCCCGCAAGAGGGATTCGACCAGGGACTCGTGGGCCTGGCCGGGGCGTTCCTGCTCCTGCGGGCCTTCTCCTCCGGCGCGGCCGCACTGACCGGCGTGGAGGCCATCAGCAACGGTGTGCCGAACTTCAAGAAGCCCAAGAGCAAGAACGCGGCCACCACTCTGTTGCTGCTCGGAGTCATCGCCTCGGCGATGCTCGCAGGCATCATCTACCTTGCCAACGCCACCAAGGTCCACATTGTGCTGGATCCTGCCAAAGAATTCCTCCTGCATGGCCAGGCGCTGCCGGACGACTACATCCAGAATCCGGCCATCAGCCAGATTGCGCAGACCATCTTTGGAGCAGGGTCCATCCCGTTCTATATCGTGGTCGCCGCCACGGGTGTCATCTTGGTCTTCGCATCCAACACGGCATTCAACGGATTTCCCGTCCTCGGCTCGATCCTCGCCCAGGACGGCTACCTTCCCCGCCAGCTCCGGACCCGCGGAGACCGCCTGGCCTTCAGCAACGGCGTCCTGGCCCTTGCGGCCGGGGCCCTGGTCCTCATCATTTCGTTCAACGCCGATGTCACCAAGCTCATCCAGCTGTACATCGTTGGCGTCTTCATTTCCTTCACGATGAGCCAGCTGGGCATGGTGCGGCACTGGGGCAGGGAACTCAAACTCGCGCAGGACAAGGCCGTCCGCCGCAGGATCGTGAAGTCCCGCACCATCAACATGCTCGGCTTCGCCATGACAGCGCTGGTGCTGACCATTGTGCTGATCACCAAGTTCGAACAAGGCGCCTGGATCGCCCTCCTGGCGATGTTCGTCCTGTTCCTCATCATGTGGAGCATCCGAGCCCATTACGACAATGTGGCGAAGGAACTGGCCGTTGACGAGGATTCGTCCCCGCGTGCGTTGCCTACCCGGGTCCACGCCGTGCTCCTGGTGTCCCATGTCCGCAAACCGGTGCTGCGGGCCCTCGCCTACGCCCGGGCGTCGAGGCCGTCGCGGCTGGACGCCATCATCGTCGACATCGACCACGAGGAAACGGCGCACACCGTCGAGGCCTGGGACAAGCTGGACATTCCGGTCCCGTTGACCGTTTTGGCGAGCCCGTACCGCGAAACCGTCACGCCCATCCTGGACTACGTCAAGAACATGCGCCGCGATTCCCCGCGCGACCTGATCGTCGTATACATTCCGGAGTACGTCGTCGGCAAGTGGTGGGAACAGCTCGTCCACAACCAGACCGCATTGCGCATCAAGGCCCGGCTCCACTTTGAACCCGGCGTCATGGTGGCCAGCGTTCCATGGCAATTGAAGTCCTCCGAAGAAGCAAAGGCATTGCAGGATACCTAATGACCCACCCCAGCAACACCCAATCCAGCTCGCCGACGGCCCAGGACGGAGCTGCCACGGAGCTGGTGGTGGACGTCGGCCCCATCGCCCATGGCGGCCACTTTGTCGCACGGCACGAAGGCCGGGTCATTTTTGTCCGGCACGGCATCCCGGGGGAGAAGGTCCGGGTCCGGTTGACCGACGCGGGAGAGTCTTCCCGTTTCTGGCGCGCCGACGTCGTCGACGTCCTGGAAGCGTCCGACGACCGGACCCGCCATTTCTGGCCGCTCGCCGACTCGCTTGCGGCTTGGAGCAAGGGCGGTCCGCCCGTGGGCGGCGCCGAACTCGGGCACGTAACACTGGAACGGCAGCGCCTGCTCAAATCCGAAGTGCTCGCCGAGCAACTGAAGCGGCTCGCCGGCGTCGAACTCAATGTCGAGGTGGAGCCGGCGGCCGCGGGTGACCCGGGCCCCGGCGGCGTTACAGGGTCCGACGGCGATAAGGGGCTTGGCTGGCGGACCCGTGCCAGCTTCGCCGTCACCCCCGAGGGCCGGCTGGGGATGCATGCCCACCGCTCCGACGTCGTCATTCCGGTCCACGAGATGCCCTTGGCACTGCCGGGCATCAACGAGTTGCGGCTTTGGGACATCGACCTGCGGGGGATACCGCGGGTGGAAGTGGCTGCGCCTGCCAATGGATCGCGTCCGCTCGTCCTTCTTGCACCGGAAGAAGGCACCGATGCCCGGCGCCTCAACCGGATCCTGGGCCAGCTCCCGCATGAGGTGTCAGTGGCATCCTTCGACCCCGTCCGCGGAGAAGTCCTGCAGCTGCGCGGCAGGACGTGGGTCCAGGAATCGGCCGCCGGTCACGAATACCGTGTGACGGGAGAAGGGTTCTGGCAGATCCACAAGGATGCGCCCGGGACCCTGGTGGGGGCGGTGACGGGATTCCTGCACGACGGCGGATACCTCCTTCCGGGATCGGCCGTGGCCGATCTTTACGCCGGAGCCGGATTGTTTACGGCGCCCTTGGCGGATGCGGTGGGGGTCACCGGTTCGGTACTGTCCGTCGAAGGATCGCCCGGGACCAGCAGGGATGCCCGCAAGAATCTGCACGGAGAGACCCAGGTGGAAATCGTCCAGGGCAGGGTGGAACGTGTCCTCCGGCAGCGCCCCCGGAGCTTCGACGCGTTGGTGATCGACCCGCCGCGGGCGGGTGCCGGCAAAGCCGTGGTCAGCCAGCTCATTGAGTCCGGGCCGCGGGCAATCGCCTATGTGTCGTGTGATCCGGCCTCTTTCGGGCGTGATCTGGGGTACTTCCGGAACGGCGGATGGCGGCTTGAATCCGTCCGGGCCTTTGACCTGTATCCGCACACGCATCATCTGGAGACCGTTGCGTTGCTGGTGCCCGCGGCATAGCCGACACTACGATGGTGGAGAAGTCCTACGTCGCGCTTCACTTCTCCACCGACCGGCACGGCGCTCAGATTAGGCTTGCCTAACTAGCTAGCGGTCAACCACGCGACAAAGATGAAAGCTGTTGCGAGAGGAGTCCTGCCATGAGCACTGTGGACAGCTTCGGTTCCAAAGGCGTACTGAATGTAGCCGGCACCGATTATGAAATTTTCCGGTTGAACTCCGTTGAGGGCGCAGACAGCCTTCCGTTCAGCCTTAAGGTATTGCTTGAAAACCTCCTGCGGACGGAAGATGGCGCCAATATCACGGCCGACCACGTCCGCGCCCTGGCCGGCTGGGATCCGAATGCCCAGCCAGACACCGAGATCCAGTTCACCCCGGCCCGAGTCATCATGCAGGACTTCACCGGGGTTCCCTGTGTGGTTGACCTTGCCACCATGCGCGAAGCCATCAAGGACCTCGGAGGCGACCCCAAGCGCGTCAACCCGCTGGCTCCTGCTGAGATGGTCATCGACCACTCCGTGCAGATCGACGCCTTCGGCAACTCCGGCGCCCTCGAGCGCAACATGGAGATCGAATACCAGCGCAACGGCGAGCGTTACCAGTTCCTGCGCTGGGGCCAGACTGCTTTCGACGACTTCAAGGTTGTTCCCCCGGGAACCGGCATCGTCCACCAGGTCAACATCGAATACCTGGCACGCACCGTCATGACCCGTGAAGTTGACGGCGTCCTCCGCGCCTACCCCGACACTTGCGTCGGCACGGACTCCCACACCACCATGGTCAACGGCTTGGGCGTGCTGGGCTGGGGCGTTGGCGGCATCGAAGCCGAGGCTGCCATGCTGGGCCAGCCGGTCTCCATGCTGATCCCGCGCGTTGTCGGTTTCAAGCTCACGGGCTCCATCCCGGCCGGCGCCACCGCAACCGACGTCGTCCTGACCATCACCGAGCAGCTGCGCAACCACGGTGTGGTCGGCAAGTTCGTGGAGTTCTACGGCGAAGGCGTTGCGGCCGTGCCGCTGGCCAACCGCGCCACCATCGGCAACATGAGCCCCGAGTTCGGTTCCACGGCAGCGATGTTCCCGATCGACGACGTCACGCTCGACTACTTGCGCCTCACCGGCCGCTCCGAGCAGAACGTCGCCCTCGTCGAGGCGTACGCGAAGGAACAGGGCCTCTGGCACGACCCCTCGCACGAGATCAAGTTCTCCGAGTACCTCGAGCTCGACCTGTCCACGGTTGTTCCCTCCATCTCGGGCCCGAAGCGTCCCCAGGACCGCATCATCCTCACGGAGTCCAAGGCCCAGTTCCGCGAGGACCTGCGCAACTACGTGAAGGAAGACCTGGCCGACGGAAGCCTGGACGAAGCGATTGACGAGAGCTTCCCGGCCTCCGATTCGCCGTCGTTCACCGCCTCCGCGTCGCACCTGGCGGACGTAGCTCCGCACGCACACGGACCGAAGTCCAACGGTCGCCCGTCGAACAAGGTGGGCGTCACAACAGCTGACGGCCGCGAATTCGAACTGGACCACGGTGCCGTCTCGATCGCTTCGATCACGTCCTGCACCAACACCTCCAACCCCTCCGTGATGCTGGCTGCCGCGCTGCTCGCCCGCAACGCCGTGGACAAGGGCCTCGCCTCCAAGCCGTGGGTCAAGACTTCGGTCGCTCCCGGCTCCAAGGTTGTCACCGACTACTACGAGAAGTCCGGCCTGACTCCCTACCTGGAGAAGCTCGGCTTCTACATCGTGGGCTATGGTTGCGCAACCTGCATCGGCAACTCCGGACCGCTCGACGCCGAAATCTCCGAGGCCATCCAGGCCAACGACCTTTCCGTCACGGCTGTCCTCTCCGGCAACCGCAACTTCGAAGGCCGCATCAACCCGGACGTCAAGATGAATTACCTGGCGTCCCCGCCGCTGGTCATCGCCTACGCCCTGGCCGGAACCATGGACTTCGACTTCGACGCCGATCCCCTGGGCCAGGACCAGGACGGCAACGACGTCTTCTTGAAGGACATCTGGCCGAACCCCGTCGAGGTCCAGAAGGTCATCGATTCCTCGATCGACAAGGAAATGTTCGCCCGCGGCTACGAAGGCGTCTTCGACGGCGACGACCGCTGGAAGGCACTCGACACCCCGGCAGGCGACACCTTCGCTTGGGACGCCAAGTCCACGTACGTGCGGAAGCCCCCGTACTTCGAAGGCATGAAGGCTCAGCCGGAACCGGTAACGGACATCGCCGGAGCCCGCGTGCTGCTGAAGCTGGGCGACTCCGTCACTACCGACCACATCTCCCCGGCCGGCTCCTTCAAATCGGACACCCCGGCAGGCCAGTACCTTCTGGCCAATGGTGTGGAGCGCAAGGACTTCAACTCCTACGGTTCACGCCGTGGCAACCACGAGGTCATGATCCGCGGAACCTTCGCGAACATCCGCATCAAGAACCAGCTGCTCGCTGACTTCAACGACGGTGCGGGCGTCGAGGGTGGCTTCACCCGCGACTTCACCCAGGCGGACGGCCCCCAGGCCTACGTCTACGACGCTGCCCAGAACTACCAGGCAGCCGGCACCCCCCTGGTGGTCCTGGCCGGCAAGGAGTACGGCTCCGGCTCATCCCGTGACTGGGCTGCCAAGGGAACCGCGCTGCTGGGCGTCAAGGCTGTCATCGCCGAAAGCTACGAGCGCATCCACCGCTCCAACCTCATCGGCATGGGCGTCCTCCCGCTGCAGTACCCGGCCGGCGAATCCGCTGCGTCGCTGGGCCTGCTCGGCACGGAAACGTTCTCCGTCGAGGGCGTCACCGAGCTGAACAACGGCACGACGCCGAGGACGCTCAAGGTCAGCGCAACGGCAGAGGACGGCAGCACCAAGTCCTTTGACGCCGTGCTGCGCATCGATACCCCGGGCGAAGCGGACTACTACCGCAACGGCGGCATCCTGCAGTACGTTTTGCGCCAAATTTCGGCACACTAGCCGAAGTTTGCTCAGGTTCCGCCTGAGCTGGAAGGCAACAGCTACAGCCCCGGCTGGTCATCGACCTGCCGGGGCTGTAGCCTTTCCTGCGGCTTGGTTCCGGCCAAGGCGTTAGAGTTGTATAGCACGTCAATCACCCTAAGGAGGGGCCGTTGGGACTTTTGGAGACAATCCGGAACCCGCAGGACCTGGCCAAGCTCACCAGTCAGCAGCTGGAGCAGCTTGCAGGCGAGATCAGGACTTTCCTCATCACCAACGTCGCTCAAACGGGTGGTCACCTTGGACCGAACCTTGGCGTGGTGGAACTCACCATGGCCATCCATAAGGTCTTCGATTCGCCCCGCGACAGCATCGTTTTCGATACCGGCCATCAGTCCTACGTCCACAAATTGTTGACCGGCAGGCAGGATTTCAGCACCCTCCGGCAGCAAGGGGGCATGTCCGGCTACCCTGATCGGGCCGAGTCCGAGCACGACATCGTGGAGAGTTCCCACGCGTCCTCTTCCCTGTCCTGGGCCGATGGTATCTCCCGCGCCCGCCAGCTGACCGGTGAGGGCGACCGCTGCGTTGTCGCCGTCGTCGGTGACGGCGCCCTGACGGGCGGCATGGCTTGGGAGGCGATCAACAACATCGCCGCGGACAAACGACGCCGCGTGGTGATCGTCGTCAACGACAACGGGCGCTCCTATGCCCCCACAGTCGGGGGCCTTGCCGACTATCTCGCTTCCCTCCGCCCCACGATCGATTCTTTCCGGGCAGCGCCCACCTACGAGGTGGTGTTGGACTGGTGGAAGAAGAAACTGCAGAGCGGCGGACCGATCGGCCAGTTCACCTACAGGAGCCTTCATGCCATGAAGAAGGGCATCAAGGACTGGTGGGCTCCGCAGGGCATGTTCGAAGACCTGGGCATGAAGTACATCGGCCCTGTCGACGGCCACAACATGCGGGCCCTCGAGCACGCGCTGACTACTGCCCGCAATTACGGCGGCCCCGTGATCGTCCACGCGATGACAGAAAAGGGCCACGGTTACGCACCTGCCCTCGCCAACGAGGCGGACCAGTTCCACGCCGTCGGGATCATCGATCCGGAGACTGGCGAACCCACCGAAGCCGGCGGAGCCCGCTCGTGGACATCGGTGTTCGCCGAGGAAATCGCGGACATCGCCGATGAGCGCGAAGACATCGTAGGTGTCACCGGCGCAATGCTGATCCCCGTCGGACTGCACAAGTTCGCGGAACGGCATCCACAAAGAGTGATCGACGTCGGCATCGCCGAACAGCACGCACTCACTTCGGCCGCAGGCATGGCCTTTGGCGGACTGCACCCGGTCGTGGCCGTTTACGCCACGTTCCTGAACCGTGCCTTCGACCAGCTGCTCATGGACGTCGCCCTGCACAAAGCCGGGGTGACGGTTGTGTTGGACCGCGCCGGCGTGACGGGCCCAGACGGAGCCAGCCACCACGGCATGTGGGACATGGCTATGGTCCAGATTGTGCCGGGGCTGCATCTCGCAGCTCCGCGCGATGCTAGCCGCCTGCGGGAAGAACTCCGCGAGGCGGTTGCCATCGCCGACGCACCAAGCGTGGTGCGCTTCTCCAAAGGCAGCGTGGGAAGCGAGATCGAAGCGATCGAACGGCTTTTCGACGGCGTCGACGTGCTGGCGCGCCGCCCCGAAGGCTCCACGGAGAACGATGTCCTGATTGTCAGCGTCGGCGCGATGTCCGAGCTCGCCCTCGACGTCGCGTCCCGGCTCGGATCCCAAGGCATCAGTTCAACAGTGGTGGATCCGCGGTGGGTCCTGCCTGTACGCAAGTCCATCATTGCCCTCGCCGCCCGGCACCGTTTAGTGATCTGCATCGAAGACGGCGTCCGCGCGGGCGGCGTCGGCTCCCGGATCCGGCAGGAGATGCGCGCGGCCGGCGTGGACACGGCCCTCAACGAGGTGGGGCTTCCGGTCGAATTCCTCGACCATGGAACCAGGAGCCAGGTTCTCGAGCGGGTAGGGCTCACCGCCCAACAGATAACGCACGACGTCGTCGCGCAGGTCCTGGGGACAAAGGTGCCATTCGCGCGGCCCCTGCCAGGACAGGAACATCCCAGCACAGGCAGTCTTCCCACACTGTGAGCGGGGACTCATCGCGGTTGCCGGGAGGACTCCAACCAGGCGACCTGGTGGTTGCCCGAAACCGGAAATGGGATGGCACCGCCCACTGGGTTGTCCCGGGGAGCTATCTCGGCGAAGACATCCACGGCTGGTGGATCTTCCAAGGGCAGGGTGAGTTCTGTTCCCGGCCGGGGGCGGCCTTCTACACCGCGTCCGACGCGGTGCTCCTCGTGCCGCGTTCAGGCGAATATGTTGCCACCTTCTACGACGACAGCTACCCGGGGGATTTTCGGATCTACGTCGACCTCGCCACGGCACACGAGTGGAAGACCATCGAGCCTGGTGTGTCCGAATTCCACGTGATTGACATGGATCTCGATGTCATCCGCTCCGTGCACAGGGACGTCTTCATTGACGACGAGGACGAATTCGACGAGCACCGCGCCTCCATGGCTTATCCCGACGGCGTGGTCGAATCCATACGGCACGAATGTGACGAGTTGTTCCGGGCAGTATCCAAAAAACAGGCACCCTTCGACGGCACAGGTCCAAACAGCACCTGCGCGGAGTGGTTCAGAAAAGGACGGGCATGAGCGGCATTATCCGCACCTACAAGCGCGACGACGAAGCGGTCCTGCATTTCCGCGAGGCTTGGTACGACGACGAATTCAAGCAGTTCGTCATCAACCACGGGGTCGTAGGACACCAGAGCAGCACTGACGAAACCGACGTCGAGGACGAGTCCGCCGTCGAAGGCCTCATGACGGCCTTTGCCGCGCAATGCGAAGAGGACGGCTATGCGGAGATTCCCGAGACTGAGCAGTTTTGGGTTGTCGCGCAGATCGCGCTCAAGACGAAGGACGGCACCGACCGCGACCGCTACCTTGAACGCAAGGCCAAGGCCGCGCTGACGAGCGAACTGGCCTGGCGGGGCCTGGGCACCGTGGATCGTTCCGATATCAGCGATTCGAAGCTCAACATCTTTTGCCTGTGCCCGGACGTCAACAAGGCCGTCAACGCCATCAAGGTGTGCATCAGGGGAGAAGACCTGGACTTCACCAAGCTGAGCATCGCGGCGGCGCCCCATGCCGAACCAACCGCATTCAAAGTGAAACACTCGCCGAAAACCGGTGCGGGCTTTACCCTCTAAGGACTACATCACCGCTTCGAAGGGACACGCATGGCGCCCAAGAGCAACTGGCCCGGACACACTCCGCTGCCCAAGGGTTTGTCCGCTCCGGCACGCAGGGCACTCGCCCACGAGGGGCTGGAGACCTTGGAACAGCTCGCCGAGTTCGGCGAGGGGCGGGTGGCGGCCTTGCACGGCATGGGCCCCAAGGTCATGGCCCAGTTGCACGACGCGATGGAAGAGGCAGGAATCGCCTTCGGATCCTGAGCGGCGGATTGGCCACCGCGGGCGTTGTAGGGTGAAACCATGACTGAATATCGCCGTCTTGGAAATTCCGGATTGACCGTCTCAGTAGTCGGTTTGGGGTGCAACAATCTCGGCCGGGCCAATACGGCCACGGAATCGCAAGAAGGTACCAACGCAGTAGTGCATGCTGCTTTGGATGCCGGCGTGACCCTATTCGACGTTGCAGACGTCTATGGCCGGGAGCCCGGCCTGAGCGAGACCATGCTGGGCGTCGCCCTGAAAGGTCGCAGGGACGACGCGATCGTGGCCACGAAATTCGGCATGGACATGCACGGCGCCAACGGCAACGATTTCGGTTCCCGGGGATCGCGCCGCTACATCATCCAGGCCGCCGAGGCATCGCTGCGCCGCCTCGGCACCGACTGGATTGACCTGTACCAGTACCACACCCCGGACCCTCTCACCCCCGTTGACGAGACCCTCGCAGCCCTCGATGACCTCGTGACAAGCGGCAAGGTCCGGTACATCGGCCATTCCAACCGAGCGGGCTGGCAGATCGCCGAAGCCGAATACGTCGCCCGGATGCAGGGCGGTGCGCGGTTCATTTCGACGCAAAACCACTACAACCTGCTGGACCGTCGCGCGGAACTTGAAGTGCTGCCGGCCGCCCGGGCGTTCGGTCTCGGTGTCCTGCCGTATTTCCCCTTGGCGAACGGCCTCCTGACGGGAAAATACGCTCCAGGCAGCGCCCCGCAAGGATCGCGCCTCAGCCATACGCGGACCAACATGGTCAACGACGCCGACTGGGTCCAGTTGGGCAGGTTCAGCCAATTCGCCAAGGAGCGGGACCTGAACGAACTGCAGCTGGCCTTCTCCTGGCTGGCCGCCCAGCCCGCAGTCAGCAGCGTTATTGCGGGAGCCACCCGCCCTGAGCAAATCGCAGAAAACGCGAAGGCGGTGCGTTGGGTGCCCACGGCTGAAGAACGCGACGAATTGGATGACATCTTCCCGCGTACGCCCAAGGTCGCCCTCTTCTAAGGAGCGTTCCATGAACGCGGAGCAGGCAGCGGCTGTAGGCCGGCGCGAGTCCGTGAGCTTGCTGGTGGACTGCGACACGGGAATCGACGACGCCCTCGCCCTTGCTTATCTGTGCAGCCAGGCGCATGTGGAGCTCGTAGCCGTGAGCAGTACTCCGGGCAACGTCGGGGCGGAGCAGGTTGCACGCAACAACCTATCCCTGCTCGAGTTGTGTGGCCGCCCCGATGTCCCCGTTGCGATCGGTGCGCTGGCGCCGCTGCGGATTCCGCTGACCACCACCCCGGAAACCCACGGGCCCCAAGGCGTCGGCTACGCCGAGCTGCCGGAACCGCACGGACAGGTGAACAACGCCGACGCCGTCGAACTCTGGGTCGAAGCGGTCCGGTCACGGCCGGGGGAGCTGACCGCCCTGCTGACGGCGCCCCTCACCAACTTCGCCCTTGCCCTGCGGGCCGAGCCTCGGCTGCCGGAGCTGCTGCGCGGCGTCGTGATCATGGGTGGCAGCTACTACTACCAGGGCAACACGACGCCCACCGCCGAGTGGAACACGCACGTTGATCCGCACGCAGCCGCCGAGGTGTTTGCGGCGTTCTCCGGCCTTCCCGAGGAATGCCTTCCCGTGGTGTGCGCGCTGGAGACCACGGAACGGATCGAACTGACACCCGAACACGTAGCCGCACTGGCTTCCGCGGCGGGCTGCGCGGAGCCGGAACTTGTCCTTCCGGAGCAGCCGGAGAGGCGGCGCAGCACTGCCTCCAATGAACTCGTTCGGCACCTCAGCGACATGCTGCGCTTCTATTTCGAGTTCCATCGCCACTACGACCAGGGCTATGTGGCGCACATCCACGACTACTTCGCGGCGTCCGTTGCCGCGGGAACCGCCAGGTACAGCACCCGTACGGCGACAGTGCACGTTGAGACAACGGCCCCCAGGCTTATCGGAACCACCGTGGCGGACTTCCGCGGACTGTGGGGCGAGCCGCCCAACGCCCGCATCGTCTCGGAAAACCACCCAAGCGAAGCCTTCGCCGAACTGGTGCGCTCATTGGGCGGCCTTGCCCGGAGCCTGTCGGACACCTGACGGCGGAACGCTATCCGGCCACCGGCTTCGAAGCGATCCCGGGTGCCAGGAAGCGTTTGCCGTTGACACGCTCGGAAGCGCCCACCCGGTCCAAATAGGGTGTGATCCCGCCCAGGAACATCGGCCAGCCAGCTCCGAGGATGACACAGAGGTCAATGTCTTCAGGCCCTGCCACTACGCCTTCGGACAACATGAGTCCGATTTCCTCAGCCAGGGCGTCCTGCGTGCGACGCAGGACTTCCCCGGCTGTGGACGGCGTGGTGCCGAAGGACATGAGCGCCAACGTCTCCGCCGGGATGACCGGCTTTCCGTCAGGACCAGGAGCCCACAGTGACTTTACCCCGTTGTCGATCAGCTTCTGCAGGTTCTGGGATACCGCAAAACGTTCGCCGAAGGCAGTGTGCAGCGATTCCTGGACGTGCTGGGCGACCGGAAGGCCCACCATCGCGCTGAGGGTGAACGGACTCATCGGCAGGCCCATGGGGCGCAGCGCCGAATCGGCGACTTCCGCCGGCGTCCCTTCGTCGAACGCGGCAATGACTTCGCCCATGAGCCGCAGCAGGATCCGGTTGACGACGAAGGCGGCCGCGTCCTTGACCAGCACGGCTGTCTTCTTCAATCCCTTGGCGAGCTCGAAGGCGGTGGCCAGCACGGCGTCGTCGGTCTTCGGGGCACGCACGATCTCCAGGAGCGGCATGACAGCAACCGGGTTGAAGAAGTGGAAACCGACCAGGCGTTCCGGGTGCTGCAGATCCTCAGCCATCGCGGTTACGGAGAGCGAGGACGTGTTGGTTGCGAGGATGCATTCGGGGGAGACAATGGCCTCCACTTCAGCGAAGACCTGCTTCTTGACGTTGAGTTCTTCGAAGACGGCTTCAATGACGAAGTCGGCGTCGGCGAATGCCTCCTTGGAGACGGAGCCGCTGACCAAGGCCTTGGTCCTGTTCGCGGCGTCGGAACTGATCCGCTTCTTGCCGAGCAGCTTGTCCACCTCCGCATGGACATAGGCGACTCCCTTGTCCACGCGCTCCTGGTCGATGTCCGTCAGGACCACGGGTACTTTGAGCTGGCGCGCGAACAGCAGGGCGAGCTGGCTCGCCATCAGGCCGGCACCGACGACGCCGATCTTCGTCACCGGACGCGCGAGCTTGCGGTCGGGCGCACCGGCAGGCCGCTTGGAGCGCTTCTGCACGAGGTCCAGGAAGGCGTAGACGGTGGAACGGAACTCGTCCGTCTGCATCAACTCTGCGAGCGTCTCGCATTCCAGGGCCGCGGATTCCGCCTTGCCCATGGTCCGGTTGGCCTCGAGGATATCCAGCACCTTGGCCGGAGCCGGTGATGCGTTTGAGGTTTTGGCTTCCACGAACGCACGACCTGCTGCCACGGCGCCGGCCCAGCGTTCGGCAACGGCGGGATCCTCCGGGTCCACGGAGTTGCTCCGCTCCGGGACGGTCTCGCCCGCGATCACTTTCGCGGCCCAGGCAATGGACTGCTCCACGAAGTCCGCTGGTTCGAAGATCGCGTCGGCGATGCCGAGCTGGAAAGCCTGGGGACCGGTGAGCGTGCGGTTGTTGCTCAGCGGATTCTCGATCATGACCTTGACGGCGTTTTCCGGGCCGATGAGTCGCGGCAGGATGTAGACGCCGCCCCAACCGGGGACGAGCCCGATGAAGGCTTCCGGCAAGGCGAGGGCGCCGGCGCCCGTGGAGACCGTGCGGTACGTGGACTGGAGGGCGATTTCGAGGCCACCACCGAGCGCGAGGCCGTTGATGAAGGCGAAGCTGGGAACACCCAGATCGGCCAGCGTCGCGTAGACGTCGTGGCCCAGTTGCGCCATCCACAGCCCGTGTTCGCGCTCTTCGAGGCGCTTGACCGCCGAGAGATCCGCTCCGGCCACCAGGAAATACGGCTTGCCAGTGACACCGACACCGACGATCTCGCCGCGCGCAGCGCGAACCTTCAGGCCTTCAAGCGCCGTCCCCAGCTCGACAAGGGTATTGGGTCCAAGGGTGGTGGGCTTGGTGTGGTCCAGTCCGTTGTCCAAGGTGATCAGGGCAAACGTTCCGGCGTTGCCGGGGAGTTCGATGTCCTGGACATAGGAATGGGTCACTGTCTCGTCCGGGAACAGTCCGGCCAGTTTCTGGAATTCGGCGGCGCTCATGCTGCGGCTCCCTTGCTCTCGGTGTCGACGGCGGTCTCGGTCTCGCTGTTGTAGCTGCTGTGGCTGTTGTAGTTGGTGTAGTCCACGTGACGCGGGTTCTCCCAGATCACTGTGGCGCCCATTCCCAAGCCAATGCACATCGTGGTGATGCCGTACCGGACTGACGGGTCTTCTTCGAACTGGCGGGCCAGTTGGTTCATGAGCCGCACGCCGGACGAGGCGAGGGGATGCCCGACGGCGATTGCCCCGCCGTAGCGGTTGACGCGCGGGTCGTCGTCGGCGATTCCGAAGTGGTCCAGGAAACTCAGGACCTGAACGGCGAAGGCCTCGTTGATCTCGAAGAGGCCGATGTCCTCGATGCCGAGTCCGGCGTTCTTGAGGGCCTTCTCGGTGGCCGGGACCGGTCCGATGCCCATGACTTCGGGTTCGACGCCTGCGAAGGCATAGGAGACCAGGCGCATCTTCACGGACAAGCCGAGCTCCTCGGCGGCGTCCGCGGAAGCTAGGACTGCCGCCGTCGCGCCGTCGTTCAAGCCGGCGGCGTTGCCCGCGGTGACGCGGCCGTGGGCCCTGAACGGCGTGCGGAGCTCCGCGAGGTCATCTACCGTGGTGCCGGGGCGTGGCGGCTCGTCGATGGTGTTCACTGTCCAGCCTTGTCCGGGCTTCATGGTGGCGACCGGGACCAAGTCGGGCTGGATCTGGCCCTTGCCGTAGGCGGCAGCAAGCTTTGCCTGCGACGCCGCGGCGTAGGTATCCGTCCGCTCCTTGGTGATCGACGGGAAACGGTCGTGCAGGTTCTCGGCGGTGTTGCCCATGTTCAGGGCGGCCGGATCCACGATCCGCTCGGACATGAACCTCGGGTTGGGATCCGCACCGGCGCCCATGGGGTGGTTGCCCATGTGCTCCACACCGCCGGCAATCACGACGTCGTACGGGCCGAAACCGATGCCGCTCGCCGTCGTCGTGACCGCGGTCATTGCTCCGGCACACATGCGGTCGATCGCGAAGCCCGGTACGGTGCGGGGGAGGCCGGCCAGGAGGGCCGCGGTGCGGCCGATGGTCAAGCCTTGGTCGCCGGTCTGCGTCGTGGCGGCGATGGCAACTTCGTCAACGCGTTCGGCGGGCAGTCTAGGGTTGCGGCGCATCAGTTCGCGGATGCACTTGACCACGAGGTCGTCGGCACGTGTGCCCGCGTAGATCCCCTTTTCGCCCGCTTTGCCGAACGGCGTCCGGACACCGTCCACGAAGACGACGTCGCGGACTGCCCGCGGCTTGGCGCTGTTCCCGGTTTGGCTCATGTGTGGCTCCTCGTTGAGACATGGATGCCGGACAGCCCTCACAGGGGAAGCCGGTGTCATTTACGGCCATGTTACTCGCCGGTAACTTAGCGCGCAAGGAGATCAATACCGATCCTCGCTCACATATATCCGTCTCCCGTCGGACCCTCGCTCACATATGACGGGTTTCCGGCGGACCCTCGCTCACATCACTAGGGAATCCACTTGGAAAAGTCCCAGATGTGGGGAGCGAGGATGTGGGGAGCGAGCGTCGGGCCGGGAGGGCTTGTTTGTGAGCGAGCGTCGGGCCGGTAGGGCTTGTTTGTGAGCGAGGGTCGGGCCGGTAGGGCTTGTTTGTGAGCGAGGGTCGGGCCGGTAGGGCTTGTTTGTGAGCGAGGGGCGGGCCGGTAGGGCTTGTTTGTGAGCGAGCGTCGGGCCGGGAGGGCTTGTTTGTGAGCGAGGGTCTCAAGGGGAGGCGGGAACCTCCTGCTAGGGGGTCGGGGCCTGTTCCGTGGAAGCCGGGCTCCGTGGCTCTTTGGGTTCCTTGGGCGGCAGTGGTTGCGGATTCAGTGACGCCTCGGCCAGGATCGGCGCCGTGATGGCGATTTGCCACTCGCGGGCGCCGAGCGCGCGCAGTTCCTCCGATACGGACTCCACGGTGATCTCCGACGGCGGGCGCCACAGCACGCGCCTCATGTAGTCCGGAGTGAGGAGGTTCTCCACGGGAAGTTTGAGCCCATCGGCCGCCTCTTGAAGCCGGGGCCGGGCAGTCCCCAGGCGCGCCGCGGCTTCGGGATCGCGGTCTGTCCAGACGCGGGGCGGCGGGGGAGCGTTGGTTGGAAGATGCAGCGGTGGAAGGTCTTCGGTGTTCCGCGCGGCGGCAATGCAGCGAAGCCAGCGTGGTGCTTCGCGCTGCGCGGCCCGACCGTGGAAACCTTTGGTGGCCAGGAGCTGCGGAACGGTGGTGGGCATGGCCTTGGCGGCTGCGACCAAGGCGGAATCGGGAATTAGGCGGCTGGGAGCAACATCGCGTTTCCGCGCGAGCTGATCGCGTTCGTACCAAAGCTCGCGCACAGCGGCCAGCTGCCGGCGGTCACGGATCTGATGCAGTCCGGAGGTCTTTCGCCACGGGTCCACCCGCGGGGCTGGAAGTCCTGCTCCGAGGATGCCGGCGAATTCCTGTTCGGCAAATTCAAGCTTGCCGTCCGCTTCCAGGAGCTCGATGAGTTCTTCCCGCAGTTCGGCGAGCACCTCGACGTCGAGGGCCGCGTACCGCAGCCAGGGTTCGGGGAGGGGCCGGGTGGACCAGTCGGCGGCCGAGTGTTCCTTGGCGAGGCCGAAGCCCAGGAGTTGCTCGATGACGGCTGCCAGGCCTACGCGGGGCAGCCCGGCAAGGCGTGCGGCCAGCTCGGTGTCGAAGAGCTTGTCGGGCCACATGCCAAGCTCGGCCAGGCAGGGAAGATCTTGCGTCGCGGCGTGCAGGATCCACTCGACGCCGCGCAGCGCCTCATTGATGATTTTCAGGTCATCGAAGGGCTCGGGGTCGATCAGCCAGGTGCCTGCTCCGTCGCGCCTGATCTGCACCAGGAAGGCACGTTGCCCGTAGCGGAAGCCGGAGGCGCGTTCGGCGTCGACCCCGGCGGGGCCGGATCCGGCGGCGATGGCAGCGGCGCAACGCTCCAAGCCGGCCATGGTGTCGATGACAAGGGGCACGCCCTCGCGTGGGGCATCCAGATCGATGATCTCGGGTATCCGGCCCTCAAAGCCGTCTACCGTGATGTGTGGTGTGGGATCAGCAGCCGGAGCGCCGGCTGTGGTGGGTTCCAGATTTTCAGGGGTCATGGTGCCTTCAGTTTACCGACTCTGTGCTCGGCCGGTCCGGCCAGGGGCTCCAGCGGACTACAAACGGCCTTCATGTGAGCCGCCGGTTCGGCAGGGGCGTGACGCCGGGAGGCAGGGGAGGGAGGCCAGCGAACGTGCAGACCATGTCGCACCATGCCTCCAGATGTGCCTGGGCATCGGAGGAGCCAGGTGTCCATGAGGCGCGGAGTTCGATGTCGATGGTTTCCGGTCTTTCGGCCAACGTCCCGAAGCTCTCGGACAGGATGCGTGTGGCCGTTCCGCCGGCCGCGCGGTACTGGGCCGAATGGTTCTCCAGGGCGTCCACGAGCCATGTCCAGGCCACCGAACCGAGCATGGCATCGTTGCCCATGTCGGCGTCCAGCTGGGCCCTGATATAGGTGACGATCCGGAATTCCCCGTCCCATACTGCAGAGCCGTCGGGGTCGTGGAGCAAGATGAACCTGCCTGTTGCGAGTTCATCGTCTTCATCATCGGCCGTACCGGGAGTGTTCTCGCTGGAAAATGCCATGGCCGCGGGGCCATGGACAGGGGTCCGGCCGGGACGGGTGGACCGGCTGAAGACCTCCGCTCCCAGGGCCACGGCGTAGGGGGCCAAGCGGGAGGGTGCCGGAATTTCCGCGAGCCGCAGCTCGCTCCGGCACTTTGCTTTTCGTAGCGTTCCCAACGCATGCAAGAAATCCGGGGGAACCTGTGCGAGTGCGTTCACCTTCGCAGATTATGTGTCAGGGGCGGCGAAACCTTGAAGCCACGCCGCCCCGTCCCGTTGCCTATGCGGACGCCAGTTCGCGCTTGATTGCGGCAACGAAGGAATCGATGTCCTCTTCCGTGGTATCGAAGGAACACATCCAACGCACCTCGCGGTTCGCTTCGTTCCAGTCGTAGAACTTGAAGGAGGAGCGGAGGCGATCGGCGACGCCGGCGGGGAGTACCGCGAAGACGCCGTTGGACTCCGTGGCCTGCGTAGGCTCCACGCCCTCGATGGAGTCGACCGCCGCACGCAGCCGCGAGGCCATGGCGTTTGCGTGTTCCGCCGAGCGCAGCCACAGCCCGGACTCAAGAAGCGCGATGAACTGGGCCGAAATGAAGCGCATCTTGGAGGCCAGCTGCATGTTCATCTTGCGCAGGAACTTCAGCCCGTGGGCGGCCTCGGGATTCAGGGCGACGACTACTTCGCCGAACAGCAGCCCGTTCTTGGTGCCGCCGAAGGACAAGATGTCGACGCCGGCGTCGCGGGTGAATGTCCGCAAGGGCACGCCAAGGTGGGCGGCGGCATTGGCGAGCCGGGCGCCGTCCATGTGCAGTTTCATGCCCTTGGCATGGATGTGGTCGGCGATCGCCCGGATTTCTTCCGGCGTGTAGCACGTGCCGAGTTCCGTGGTCTGCGTGATGGAGACGGCGAGGGGCTGCGCACGGTGTTCGTCGCCCCAGCCCCAGGCTTCGCGGTCGATCAATTCCGGAGTCAGCTTGCCGTCCGGCGTCGGGACCTGGAGAAGCTTGATGCCGCCGATCCGCTCCGGTGCGCCGTTCTCGTCCATGTTGATGTGGGCGGTCGATGCGCAGATGACCGCACCCCAGCGCGGCAGCAGTGACTGCAGGGACAACACGTTCGCGCCAGTCCCGTTGAAGACGGGGAAGCATTCGATGCCTGCGCCGAAGTGCTCCTCCATGACTTCCTGGAGCCGCTCCGTGTACTGGTCCTCCCCGTAAGAGACCTGGTGGCCGCCATTGGCTGCGGCCAGGGCCGCCAGGATTTCAGGGTGGACGCCGGAGTAGTTGTCCGAGGCGAAACCGCGGACGGAGGGATCGTGGAGGCGCCCAACGGCTTCCGTGTCGAGGGCAGCCGGGAATTCTTCTGTAGTGCTCGTCACTTGTTCATTCACGCTTTCAGTCTATTTGGCCAGGAGGAGGCGCTGTCCGTTCAGTTCCGATGCGGGCTGGTCGAAGAGCCCGACGGCGGCCGCCGCCAAGTCCTCGACGTCCGTGTATCCGGGGAATTTCCGCTCGGGGTGTTCCCTCCGCATCGCCGCGTCCAGGAGCGACTTGACCACAAAGACGACGGCTGCGCTGTGCTGCTCCGTGGGTTCGTCCTTGTTTCCTGATTGATCGCGGCGGAAGCCGTCAGCCACGGCCAGGGTCCAGGTTTCCGCGGCAGCCTTGGCCGCCGCGTAGGTGGCGGCCCCGGCGGTAGGTGCGGCGACCGCCGTCGAACTCACCATGGCGAATCGTCCCTTGGGGGAGGACGCGAGATCCTTGTAGAAGATCCTGGAGACGTTTCTCAGGGTGGTGATGGCGCTTTGCTCAAGGGCAGCCCAGTCCTCGTCCGGCTGGTCTTCGATTCCCTTGGCGCCGCGCCACCCTCCCACCAGGTGGATCACGCCGTCGACCCTTTCCGTGCTCGCGTGGATCTCCGAGGCGAGTTCGCGCACGGACTCCAGGCGGGAAAGATCGCACACCAGGGGAGTGACGTCGCTGCCCGCTTCGGCCGCCGCGGCTCCGATGCGGGCCTCGTTCGAGCCGATCGTGAAGACCCGGTGCCCGGCCTGAGCCAAGGCACGGGCCACAGCGATGCCGGAGGAGTTGCTGCCACCGGTGACGACGACAGTCAGCGGCTCGCCGGTCATGAGGCTTCGGACTGCCCGGTGATACCGGTGGTTGATTCGATGATCGGACGCATTTTCTTCTCCAGTGCTTCGTAGAACATGGACAGCGGGAATTCGTCGTCGAGGACCTGGTCGGTGAGGCCGCGGGGCGGCCCATCGAGCGGCAGTGCCTCTGGGCCCTTCGCCCAGACCGATGCCGGGTGGGGAGTGACCGTACCGGAAATGAGCTTATACGCTGCGAGCCAGTGGGCGGCTTTGGGGCGGTCGATGGAGCGCCAGTACAGTTCTTCGATCCGGGCACCGAGCTCGATGACGACGTCGGCGGCCTCGTCCCAGTCGATGCTGAGCTTGCTGTCGGTCCAGTGCAGGACGTGGTGCTGGTGCATCCAGGCGAAGAGGAGCTGGCCGCCCAGGCCGTCGTAGTTGCGGACCCGGTTGCCAGTGATCGCGAAGCGGAAGATGCGGTCGAAGATGACGGCGTACTGGACGAGCTTCGCGTGGCGCCGCGCGTTGGAGGAAGCGTCCTCATCCTTCTCGATCCGGACGGATTCGCGGAAAGCTGTCAGGTCGCAGCGGAGTTCTTCGAGCGAATAGAGGAAGAACGGCATCCGCTGCTTGATCATGAACGGATCGAAGGGAAGGTCGCCGCGCATGTGGGTGCGGTCATGGATCAGGTCCCACATGACGAACGTCCGCTGCGTGAGTTCCTGGTCGTCCAGCAGCTCGGCGGCGTCTGCGGGCAGCTCAAGGGACGTCGTTGCAGCGGCTGCCTTGAGGACGCGGCGGAAGCGTGCGGCCTCGCGGTCGGCGAAGATGGCGCCCCACGTGAAGGCAGGCGTTTCCCGCACTGCGACGGTCTCGGGAAAGAGCACGGCCGAATTGGTGTCGTACCCGGGGGTGAAGTCCAGGAAACGGATGGGCACGAACAGCTTGTTGGAGTAGTCGCCGGCTTCCAACGCGCCGATGAACTCGGGCCAGATCACCTCGATCAGGACCGCTTCCACAAGACGGCTCGTGCTTCCGTTCTGGGTGTACATGGGGAACACCACGAGGTGCTGGAGCCCGTCTTCGCGGTGTTCCTGCGGCTGGAAGGCCAGCAGCGAGTCGAGGAAGTCCGGGATCCCGAAGCCGCCGCCGGCCCAACGTCCGAAGTCCTCGACCAGGAGTTCAAGATAGGGAGCGTCGTGCGGGAACGCAGGAGCCAGGCTCTTGATGGCCTCCATGATGGTGGATGTGTATGCCCGGGCAGCCTCGTGGTGGAGGGAATCCTGGATGGAACCGTCCTGGCCTTGGAAGGCCTGGAGGGCAGTGGCCGCAGCCTTCAGGGAGATCCAGTCCTGATTGTCCGACGTGATGCGCGGACGGGTGGTGCTAACGGTGGTGGTCATCGTTGACGGTGCCTTTCCTCAAGAATCATTGTTCTGAGGTGAGCGTAACAAGCGGCCAGAGTCGCTAACTCAAAAGTGGCTCGAGCATAAGAAACTCTTGTGCAAGTGGTTCCGGCAGCCCCCGGAAGATCCAGCCCGGGGAGGGGCTGGCCGTGGGGGACTGCCGGTAGCTTGGCGTTACTGCCCGGCCGCGGACTCGACAAGCTTGAGCGAAACGGAGTTTATGCAATAGCGCTGGTCAGTAGGAGTGCCGTAGCCCTCGCCCTCGAATACGTGTCCCAAGTGCGAATCGCAATTGGCGCAGCGGACCTCCACCCGTTCCATTCCCAAAGTGCGGTCATGCAGGTAACGGACGGTGCCTTCAGCAAGCGGTGCCCAGAAGGACGGCCAGCCGCAATGCGAATCGAATTTCTCGTTGCTGGTGAAAAGCTCTGCGCCACATGCCCGGCACTGGTACACGCCTGCTGTATGGGTGTCCCAATACTCACCCGTGTACGGGCGTTCCGTTCCGGCCTGGCGAAGGACCCTGAACTCCTCCGGGGTAAGCTCCTCGCGCCACTCCGCGTCCGTTTTCTCCACGCATTGCCCGTCCTTCGGGACATCCTGGTGGGGAACCCCGGCCAGAGGGTCTGCGGCCTGGAAGTACTTCTTGTTATCTGCAGTGCTCATGCTCTCTCAACGCTCACGAGTCGCCGATAAATCCCGAGCCCGCATAGAGATGCAGCACGGGCAACCCCAACTGGTCCTGGGCCTTGTTCGCCCAGTCTGTATGGAAGGTGTCGGCAATCGCATGCGGGCGGGTGACCACTACGGCCTGTGCCGCATTGAGTTCCTTGACCTTTGACACCAAGCCGGCCACGGCACCGCCGTCGACGATTTCACCTGTGACTCCGCCACCCAGCCCATCCAAGGCCGTGAGGGACGCTGACAGGGCCTCTGCAGCCTGGGCCCGCTCCGACTGGGGATCCGGTGCCTCTGCGATCAGATCCCGGAATGCCTTGGCTACTTCAAGCATCGAGAGGTTCTCAAGGAAGTCCACCAGCAAGTGCCGTTCGGTGTTCGCGGGCACCAGCACCACCAAGGGCGAGTCTCCGCCGTCGAGCAGTTTGGCAATATTGACGCGGTCGTCCGGGCCGAGAGGCTCTTCGGTAAGGATGACGATTGGATCACTCATGGCTACAGCGTAGACCTGAGCCGCGCCGGGTGGCATGGTTTGGCGCGGCAATTCTGTTCTTGCCGCCCCGCGGCCTCGCGGGAGGAAACACCATGGAGGGCGCTGTTCAGAACACGGCTCCGCAACCGGGAGAATGGTCACATGGCATCCATGACCCGAGCTGCGCCAACCGTTGAGAACGGTGCGAAAATGTCCGCCCGCGCCAAATGGGCCGTTGCGGGGATCGTTGCCGGAAGCAGCATTGCCGGCTTGCTGGGCGCAGGGTCATCTGCGCTCGCAGCCTATTTCGCCCGGCGCGTCATTACCCCCTCAGTGCGCGAGGCCGACCAGGAAGTGTTGGCGGTGGTGCGTGGTGACAATGGTCTTCAGGTCATCCTCGCGGCCACCCCGGACACCACCATCGACGGCGTGTTCAGCCTCTACTTCGCGGGCGGGACAGGGTTCGCACGGATTGGGCGGATCGTGTCCTATTCGCCCGCGGAACGGACGGTGCAGCGCGAGGTCGAGGAAGTCTACAGCGGTGATCTGGCAACGGCCCGGCGCGCATGGTGGAGCGGCGCCGTCTACGACTCCCCGGCGGCGCTTGGCCTGGATTCGAAAGACATACAGATCGACGTCGAGGGTGGCAAGGCGCCTGCGTGGCTCATTCCGTCCGGCACGGGGAAGCCCGCGAAGGTGTGGGCGATCATGGTCCACGGCCGCGGTGCCACCCGCCTCGAAGGCTTGCGGGCAGTTCACACTGCGCGCGAACTCGGACTCGACAGCCTGCTGGTTTCCTACCGGAACGACGGCCTTGCGCCGTCTGCCCCCGACGGGCGTTACGGGCTGGGGTCCACCGAATGGCACGACGTCGACGCGGCCATTGAGTACGCGCTCGCCCATGGCGCCCACGAGGTGGTCCTCTTCGGATGGTCGATGGGCGGGGCGATCTGCCTGCAGACGGCCGATCTTTCGCACCACCGCCATGTGATCAGGACCATGGTCCTGGACGCCCCGGTGATCAACTGGGTCAACGTCCTGGCACACCATGCCCAGATCAACAGGATTCCCTACGCGGTGGGCCGCTATGGACAGTTGATGTTGGGGCACCCGTTGGGCCGGCGCCTCACCGGCCTGGCCGCTCCCGTCGACTTGAAGGCCATGGACTGGGATACCCGCGCCGTTGAACTGCGGACCCCGACGCTGGTGATCCACAGCGTGGATGATGAGTACGTTCCCTACGAACCCTCCGCCAGCCTCGCCGAAAAGAATCCGGAAATGGTCACCTTTGAGCCTTTCGAAGGCGCGCGCCACACGAAGGAGTGGAACGTGGACCCGCAGAAGTGGGAGCGGCTGGTGCGCTCATGGCTCGCTCCGCGCCTCGCGCCCCGCGGCGGGCCTGCGTCGGCCTGAGAGCCTTCGTGCCTGCGCTGCTCCCGGGGCTTGCTAGGAGCTCCCGATCGGCGCAGTCCGGGCGTTCGTGAGCCGGATGAGGTCCGCGGGGTCCAGTTCAATGTCCAAGCCGCGCCGTCCACCGGAAACAAGGACTGTTCCGAAGGCCAGGGCCGATTCGTCAAGGACGGTAGGCGATGCCTGGCGTTGCCCCAGCGGGGAAATACCGCCCAGGACGTAGCCGGTGCGTCGCTCGGCCGTTTTAGGATCGGCCATGGTGGCCTTCTTCGATCCGAGGGCCGCTGCGATTGCTTTGAGGTCCAGGGTGCCACTCACCGGAACGATGCCCACGGCGAGTTTGCCTTCAATGTCCACCATCAAGGTCTTGAACACCCGGTCGGGATCGATACCCAGGACCTCGGCCGCCTCAAGCCCGTAGCTGGCTGCCGAAGGATCATGCGCGTACGGGTGCAGGGTGAACGGAACGCCGGCCGCAGCCAGTACGGCTGTGGCCGGCGTTCCCTGTGAAGCCTGTTTCTTGGCCATTCCCGGTATCCCGGATCAGGACAACAAGCGGTCCGCTGCGGCGACCTTGCGCTTGATCCGCCCCAGCATGGCCGTCATGCCGCGCATGCGCAACGGCGTGATTGCCCGGGTGAGGCCCAGCAGTTCCGGCATGTCATCCGGAACAGCCAGGATCTCTGCGGCAGTCAGCCCATCCAGGCCTTCGTGCAGAACCCCCGCGAACCCGCGCGTGGTGGGCGCCTCCGGCGGTGCCTTGAAGAACAAACGGTAGGCGACGCCGTCGGGGTTCTTTTCCTGCTCTATGGTCAGGAACAGCGGCGACTGGCACTCCACCACTTGCTCCAGGAGTTCAGGGTGGTCCAGCAGCCGTTCCGGCAAGCCCGGGAGCCCGCGCGAGAACTCAAGCAACAGCTGAAGGCGATCGGGCTCGGTCAACGCCTGGAAGTCATCGACAATTTCCGCCAATGCGGCGGGCAAAGTATTGGTACTCATCACTTCCAGCTTACGCAAGTCCGGGCCGCTCTGGCCCCCGTTGCTTCAATATGGCAAAGCCAATATGGCAAGGCACGGAGATTCCGGACTACTTTCCGGCGAATGCGGGTACGGAGCCCCGCTCAGCGCCCTTGACGATCGGGACGCGCACTGCGTTGCCCCACTCCGTCCAGGAACCGTCGTAGTTGCGGACCGTTTCGAAACCAAGCAGGTACTTCAGGGCGAACCAGGTGTGGCTGGAACGCTCGCCGATGCGGCAGTAAGCCACGACGTCGTCGCCTTCCGTGAGGCCGGCTTCCCCGAGATAGAGGGCCTCAAGTTCGGTCCGGTTGCGGTAGGTGCCATCTTCGGCAGCGGCGCGTGCCCACGGGATGGAGGCTGCGGTGGGAATGTGGCCACCGCGCAGGGCGCCCTCTTCGGGGTAGGCGGGCATGTGGGTGCGCTGGCCGGTGTATTCCTCGGGGGATCGGACGTCGATCAGCGGCTTGCCAAAGTGAGCCAAGACGTCATCCTTGAAGGCGCGGATCGGGGCGTCGTTCCGTTCGATCACGGGGTACTCGCCCGGGGCGGGCTGGGGGACGTCGGTGGTGATCTCGCGGCCTTCTGCGATCCATTTGTCGCGGCCGCCGTCCAGGAGGCGGACGTCTTCGTGCCCGAAGAGCGTGAAAACCCAGAGCGCGTAAGCGGCCCACCAGTTGGACTTGTCGCCGTAGATCACCACGGTGGTGTCCCGCGAGATGCCTTTGGCGGCTGCCAGCGCAGCGAACGCTTCACCGTCGACATAATCCCGGGTGACTTCATCGTTCAGGTCCGTGTGCCAGTCGATCTTGACTGCGCCCGGAATGTGGCCGGTCTCGTACAGGAGGACGTCTTCGTCGGATTCGACAACAACCAGCTTGCCGTCGCCGAGCGCGCCGCCTTCAAGGGCTGCGGCGAGCCACTCGGTGGACACCAGACGTTCTGGGTGGGCGTACGCGGCGAACTTTTCGTTCTGTTCAACGGGGTAGGACATTGGCATGGCCTTTCACTGACACTTGCACTGACACCGGGCGGCGCCGGGCGAGAGGACGTGCCCGGCATTGATCCCACATTATCGAGGGCAGGGGACTAAAGCTCCTCCCCGTTCATATGGTGAAATATGGCCTTCATCACGTGTCCGCCCGGGGCACGCCATAGCCGGTATTCTTGCTGGGGACTTACGACACGAAGAACGGACCGCCTTGGTACAGATCGAACAGCTCGCCGCGCGCACGCCGGCGGTCTCAGTGGATGAGATTCTGAAGGGTTTCTACCCTTCGCCACGGTTCGGAGAGGTGTCCTTCAAAAGCTACCGGCCTGATCCGAACCAGCCCAGCCAAGCGGCGGCGGTCAAGGCCCTGGAAGCGTTCGGCTCGACGGTGGGAGCCGGTGACGGAGACGGCCTGTTCAAACGCCTCTTCAGCAAGAAGGTCAACGGCAGGGCCGGGATCTACCTCGACGGCGGATTCGGCGTCGGAAAGACCCACCTGCTGGCGTCCCTGTGGCACTCGGCTCCGGGACCGAAAGCCTTCGGAACATTCGTGGAGTACACCAACCTGGTAGGTGCCCTGTCCTTCCGCAAGACCGTGGAAGCCTTGAGCAGCTACAAGCTCGTCTGCATTGACGAATTCGAGCTCGATGATCCGGGCGACACAGTGCTGATGTCCCGCCTCATGCGTGAACTGGCCGACGCCGGCGTGAAGCTCGCTGCCACGTCCAACACTCTGCCCGGGTCACTGGGCGAGGGCCGCTTTGCCGCCGTCGACTTCCAACGGGAGATCCAGGTCCTCGCGGACCAATTCGATGTTGTCAGGATCGACGGGGAAGACTTCAGGCACCGCGGCCTGCCCGCCGCTCCGGCACCCTTGAAGACCGAAGACCTCAAGCGGCAGATGCACGCCGAGTTCGATGGGCAGACCGTGGCGGTGGACGATTTCCGCGGCCTGATCGACCACCTCGCCGGCGTCCACCCCAGCCGCTATCGCAAGCTGATCGCAGGCATCGATGCGGTTGTCTGGCGGGATGTGGAAACCATCACGGAGCAGGCCGTTGCCCTTCGCTTCGTGGTGCTGGCCGACCGTTTGTACGACAAGGACGTCCCGATCCTTGCCAGCGGCGTGCCCTTCGACAAGCTGTTCACCGAGGATATGATGACCGGCGGGTACATGAAGAAGTACTTCCGCGCCGTGTCCCGGTTGACAGCGCTGGCGCGTGAGGGCCAAAACCACGAGCCCTCGTAGGGACCCGGCTGCCCCACAGATTGGGGCAGGCCCTTTCGTGTCGAGTGCAAGCCACGCGGGTGAAGACTGACCCTGCTGCCCCACAGATTGGGGCAGGCCCTTTCGTGTCGACTGCGTCGCCACGTAGGGACCCTGCTACCCCACAGATTGGGGCAGGCCCTTTCGTGTCGACTCCGTCGCCACGTAGGGACCCTGCTGCCCCACTCTAGGGGCCACTCTAGTTTTGGGGTTCCCTGTCTTTCAGGACCCAACGCACCAGGATTCCGGCGGCAAGTGCCCAGAATGCGGCGCCGATCCCTGCGAAACTGAGGCCAGAGGCTGCGATCAGGAACGTCACGGAGGCTCCGATGCGTTCCTCGGCGATAGCCAGCGCCGAAGCGATGGCGGAAGCCATCGTGCCCAGCAGGGCCAACCCCGCCACGGCCTCCAGGAGCCCGGGCGGTGCCGCCGCCACGACGGTCACCAACGCAGCGGAGAAGGCTGCCAACGCGAGGTAGGCCAGGCCTGAAGTGAAGGCCGCGATCCAGCGCCGGCTCCGGTCTTCACCCGCTTCTTCTCCGGCGGCCAGCGCAGCGCTTAACGCGGCCAGGTTGATCGCATGTCCACCAAAGGGAGCCCCAAGCGCAGTCCCTGCCCCGGTCACCAGCATCGACTGGCGCCACGGGACGGTGTAGCCGAAGGACCTCAGCACAGCCACTCCCGGAATGTTCTGGGAAGCCATGGTGACAATGAACAAGGGCAAGGCGATGCCGGCCACCGCACTGGGCGTGAAGGCCGGGGTGGTCCAATGCAACTCAGGCAACAGCCGGTTCATGGGAATGCCCACGCCGTTGACCACGATGTAGATTCCGATGACGGCGAGGGCCACCAACAGCGCAGCAGGGACCGACCAGCGGGGCGCCAGCTTCATCGTGACCAGCCAGCAGAGGATTACGGGCGCCACCAACAAAGGGGCAGTGCCCAAGGCCTTGAACGGGGCAAGGCACAGGGACAGAAGCACCCCGGCGAGCATCGCCTGCGCGAGGGCCGTGGGAATCTTCGCCATCAGCTTGCCAAGCGCCGGAATGAGTCCCGTGAGGGCGATCAGTACGCCAGCGATGAGGAAGGCGCCGACGGCGGCCGGCCACCCGCCGTCGGGCACTCCGGCTCCCGCGAGCAACGCCGCGCCGGGAGTCGACCACGCAAGCGTGACGGGCAAGCGGGACCGCCAAGACAACCAGAGCACGCCTAGCCCGAAGGTGAGGGTGAGGGCAAGGAGTCCGCTGGCGGCCTGTTCCTGTGTGGCGCCAACGGCCCGGAGACCTGCGAGCACCACCGCGAAAGATGAGGTGAAACCGACCAGAGCGGTCACAACTCCCGCCACAAGCGGACGGGAGAGCTGCCGGGAAGGGGAAGCCGGACGTGACTGTGCGGTGTGGAGAGGTGACGCTGGCATAGTCCCTCACGTTACCGGAGCAGCGGTCCGTCTGCCGAGGCGGTAGCGGTTAAACGCCAAGGGCACCGGCGGCGCCTCGCGGCGGGACCGGTGCCCCGTTGACGTAACTGTATTCGGGAGCTCTGGCCGGCGGAACCGGCTATGGAGCCTCATTGGCGGAGGGAGCTGTCCAGGCCGTAACCCTTTCAGCAAACCGTCGAGGTTGCCCACGAACTCGGAAGCGGCTCTCTGAACCGCATCTAGTCGTCGATAAATCGGCGGTCTATTCGATGCCGTCCTTGATGGCTTCTTCACTGCCACCAACGAGGTCCTGAACTTTGCCCTTCAGACCGTCAAGTAATCCCACGGGCACCTCCCTTCGATCGCGGAGCCAGTTCGCTCCTCCGTTCTCGATCCTAACCCGAGACCTTGGAGGTGCCAAGGGATAATTTGACGGGGATGTCAAACGAATCGTCGAAAAGGTTACAACCGCTGGTTCCCGGAGCCAGAAAGTTGCTGGTGGCGGGGGCTATCCGGATTCATGAGCGAATGCTTCCGGCCGTAGCTGAAGTAGATGACCAGTCCGATGACCAGCCACACCACAAAACGCAGCCAGGTTTCCCAATGGAGCTGGACCATAAGGAAGCCGGACGCCAGCATGCCGAAGGCCGGAACCACAGGCATGAACGGGAGCCGGAAGGTGCGGGGCGCGTTGGGCTTCTTGTAGCGGAAGATGATGACTGACAAGCACACCACCACAAACGCCGCGAGGATGCCGATATTGGTCAGGTCGGCGACGGCCTTGATGGGGAATACCCCGGCGAGCAAAGCCGAGGCGACGCCTGCGATCCACGTGACGCGTTGCGGGGTGCCGTGCTTGTCGGTTCCCGCAAACCAGCCTGGAAGCAGGCCGTCGCGGCTCATCGAGAACCAGACGCGGGTGACGCCCAGGAGGAAGGTCAGCATCACGGTCAGGATGGACAGCACCGCGAACACGGAAATGATGGTGGCGATAACGGGCAGACCGACGCCGGTGAAGGCCGAGGCGAAACCGGCGGTCGGATTGATGTCCTTGTAGTTCTGCATGCCGGTGAGCACCAGCGTCGCCGCAACGTAGAGGAGCATGGCGATGACAAGCGAGAGGACGATTGCCTTCGGCATGTGCTTCTTTCCGTCAGTCGCTTCCTCCGCGGCGGTACTCATCGCGTCGTAGCCGAACACGGCGAAGAAGACCGTGGCAGAGCCGGCAAGGACCGGGCCGAAGCCACTGGGCATGAACGGGTTGTAGTTGTTGGTGTTGATGTAGAAGATGCCCAGGCCGATGATGAACAGGATCAGGACAACCTTGATGGCCACCGCCACGAGTTCGAAGCGGCCAAACGCCTTGGTTCCGCGGCTCAGGATCCAGGTGACCAGCAAGCAGACCAAGATGGCCGGAAGGTTGATGACCCCGCCCTTTCCCTCGTCCACGGTGGAGGTCATCCAGGCGGGCATGTGGATGCCGATCCCGGAGAGGAACGCGTCAAAGTAGCCGGAGATGCCGATTGCGACGACGGCGACGATCGCGATGTACTCCAGCAGCAGGTCCCAGCCGATGAACCAGCCGATGACCTCGCCCAAGGCAACGTACCCATAGGTGTAGGCGGACCCGGCGCGGGGGATCATGCCGGCGAATTCCGCGTAGGAGAGTGCCGCGGCCGCTGACGCAAGGCCCGCGACCAGGAACGAGATCAGCACGGCGGGGCCGACGCCGGGGGTGTCTTTGCTCCCGTGCGCCACGAGGCCGGCCAGAGAGAAGATCCCGACGCCGATGATGCCGCCGACGCCGATGGCTGTCAGTTGCCAGAGGCCCAGGCTTTTGAAGAGTCCGCTGTGCTTGCTTTCCTCCTCGATGTCGTCAATGGGTTTCTTCCTCATGATCGAACGGACGAGTGTTTGTTGATTCACGGTGTGCTCCTGCCTTGTGGCGTGGACGAATGAGTGCCCGAAGAAAAGTATGCGATCTAAATCACATTGGATAAAGTGATTTTTGCTGAGTGGTATTGATCAGTTCTGCTGATCTTTCCGGTAGGCGTTGGCCAAAACGTGTGTATGGGAGGGGCTTGCTTCCCGGTGCTGGCGGGTGAAGTTCGGGGATGACCAACGGACGCTGTCGGATTCTGCTGGATCATTCTCTTCGCCGAAGTTGCCGGTCCCGTGATTCCGTGGGCCCGGCATTTGTCCATTCGAATGATTGAGCAGAATCCGACATCCGAGCGACGACAATCCCGGGACGGACATGACCGCCCGGGGCCGAGCGCTACAGCAAAAGCTGGGCGACACGCCAAATCCCTGTCGACACCTGTATTCAGGTGTCGACAGGGATCTACCGCATCCCCAGGTAATTTGCGCGTCGCGAAATAGTCCGGTTATAGGACAAAACGTATGTATGGGAGGGGCTTGCTTCCCAGTGTTGGCGGGCGAATTTCGGGATAGCTAAGCTTTGGAAGCTTAGGGTGGATGGTAGCCAGCGGCCACCGTTTCGGGGTAGACGGCCCGTGTCGGGCGTCTCTGCGGGCACAAAAAAGCAGCTCACGCGGAGCTGCTTGGATGCTGTCACTGCTATCGGCCAGTGGAACTGGCCCGATATCCAGGAAATGGAGCGGACGACGAGATTCGAACTCGCGACATCCACCTTGGCAAGGTGGTGCTCTACCAGCTGAGCTACGTCCGCACATGATGGTCATCCGGCCGGGCCGGACGTTCATCAACAAGCAAGTTGCCTTGCCTTGGTGGGCGATACTGGGATCGAACCAGTGACCTCTTCCGTGTCAGGGAAGCGCGCTACCGCTGCGCCAATCGCCCAAATGCAATCCGGCCTGGACCGGAAACCAAGGTTTTCACCGAGGTGGGTACGGGATTCGAACCCGTGTATACGGCTTTGCAGGCCGCTGCCTCGCCTCTCGGCCAACCCACCGTGTAAGCACGATTCCTGGGGTTCCAAGAAGTCAATGCCGTGACAGTGTCCTGCGAGCGGACGACGAGATTCGAACTCGCGACATCCACCTTGGCAAGGTGGTGCTCTACCAGCTGAGCTACGTCCGCATTGTCTTCTTCGGCGGCCTGCCCGCAGGGGGCATTCCGTCGCTTTCCGACGAGTAAAAACTCTATAGGAGGTTCCGGGAAACTCCAAATCGATCTGTCCGAGTTGTAGGCAATAGCCGCTAGTTCCTTGAATTGGCGCGGTTTTCGTGAGTTACACCGATGTGATTCGTGGGCATTTTCCTGGTTGTTGCCTGATCCGTTGGGCCGTGACGGGCCTGAGTCCCGACGTCGAATGCGACCCGGCGATCGGTGAGTCGCAGGGGGACTTCTCCTGACGTTTTCCCGATTTTTGAATTCCGGCCGGGGTCGGTTAGTCTTCTTGTGCACGGGCGATTGGCGCAGTGGTAGCGCGCTTCGTTCACACCGAAGAGGTCACTGGTTCGAACCCAGTATCGCCCACCAAGAAGAGGTCCTGTGCGAAACATAGTTCATGTTTCGCACAGGACCTCTTGTCGTTGCTCGTGGGTTCTTCGCCCAATCATGCATGGGGCGAAGCCCTTACCACCCGGTTCCTTCCGAGCGACTTGGCTTCGTAGAGGGCAGCATCGGCGGCCGCAATCATCGCGGTGAGGTCGACGGCGTCGAACTCAGTTGCGGTGACCCCGTAACTCACCGTTGGAATGTGGATGTCGTCGACGTTTTTGGCTGTCGCCAAAGAGCGATTGATATCAGCCGCGATGATTTCAGCCCGCTCCTGACTGGCTCCCGGCAAGAGCAAGATGAACTCTTCGCCCCCATACCTTCCCACCAGGTCCGTGGATCGTACAGACTCGGTGCACGCAACCGCGAACGCCTGTAGCGCGGCGTCCCCGGCGGCATGACCGTACTCGTCATTGATCGCTTTGAAGTGGTCCAGGTCGGCCAGGATCAAGGAAGCGACGGAGTTCGTGGTGCGCAGGCGCTCGAGTTCCTTCGTTGCCAGGTCCATGAAAGTTCCGCGATTGAGAAGCCCGGTCAGGTTGTCACGGGCAGCGCGTTCGCTGAGCCGGTTGATCAACTGGTCGTTGCTCAGGGCGGTCATGCTGAAAGACACGGCAACCAGAAGTATCAGCGTGACCAGGCTGGCAATCGACGGGCCAAAATACATGCGGAAGGTCGGCCCGGTTGGACCTTCGACAAGGTAAACGGCCAGGCGGCAGAAATAGTACGCGGCAAGGAATCCCGCGGCCAACGCCATCGACTTGTGCACATGGGAGTAGCTGGAATCCAGCAGCCACAGATCGCGCGACGCCAACGCGATGCCCAACGTCATGAATCCCAGATATACCAAGCCCCCGGACCAGGTGTTGTGACCGGGGCTCTCCAATACGGACGCGAGGGCCGTGATTCCACAGGCCGTAGCAAACTGCCATTTTGGCGGCGGCAACATCCTCAAAGACCGGGCGCCGGTCCACACACTCAGCGCTCCAGCCACCAAGAGGACGTTCCCCGAGGGATTTGCCCAGACTTGGTGTGGCGTCCCGTTGAGAAGGAAGGCCAGGTTTCCAGCAAGGAAGAACAAGAGGGCGATGCACCACCACCCGTTGTAGGACGACCGTGTGCGCCTGAACGATGCATAGAACAAGAGGAGCAGGGTGAGAGCGACCACGCCAAGGGCGACTCGCAGTGTTGTTATATCGAGGACCAAGATTCGCTCCCGTAGCCGAGGACGTGACCAATTATGGCATCGGGAGCGAAAGAATCCGGTACGCCATGCATGAAGGCCCTGGTTGCGGGGCGGAGCGGCGATTGCTTTTGTATTTGATCAAAGCGGATTTGTTGCTTTGGCGATTACTTCTGGGCTCAGGGCGAGATCGGCATTGAGGATTTCGAAACCAAGGATATGTCCGTCTCTGTCCAAATCAACCACAATCTGGCCGTCCCGCCCGGAAGGTCAATGGGGCCAAGCTGGCGTACCGATGGACCATCTTCGATCGCTCCGAGCAATGAAACATAGGCGGCCCGTGCTTCACGGTCGTAAGAAATTCGCATATTCAGATCACCCCTTGGTCACCGTGATGATGTTTCCTGTTCGGTTGTCTACGATCTCCCGAATTCCGTTTGCGCCCGTTCCCTGTGTGAAGACAGCGGTGCCGCGGTTGCCTGCGGTTCTCACACCGTTTTGGATCCGGTTCATTGGCGTGAGCTACAGCTTTCGGAGATGCTTTCAGCATTTTGAGGTTGATTGCCGGGTAACGGCGAAAATGAGTGCTCTGCTCTGAAAGAAATGAGTGGTAGCGATCCGCCGGCGGCGGTCATGACCGTTGGTGGTCAGGTACGGGGGAGGGACTCACCGATCGACGGAGCGTTCTTCCGTCCGCAGCCACTAAGGCTCCGCATCTTCTTGTCAGCGGTGTGTGAAAGAGTTTTCCTATGACAGATCCACTGCTTGCCCATGCCACCGAATACGGCCGGATGTATGCCCGGTCCACGTCCGAGACCTTCTCGGTCCCTTCCATCACCACGGTGATCGGCCAGCAGGCCCACTCCCTGGACGGCTGGTTCGGCTACATGGGTGCCAGCAGCTTGGCGAAGGACCCCGAGCTACCACAACATCTGTCCAGTCCTGCCAAGATGAGGCAGGCCGTCAACAAGGCAGCCAAGGCTGCGGAGGTGTACCGGGACGACGCTGCACGCCGTGGCGACCGCGTGCATAACTACTGCGAGCAAGTGGCTCTCCGCGCCCTCGGACGCGCCCACCGCGTGAAGGAAACGCGCGACGAGCTCGCTTCGAACGGCGAGGAAGCCTTCGCGGCCCGCTTCGACGAATGGTGGGAGTTGTATCGGGTGGAGCCCATTGCGCCTGAGATCACAGTGTGGAACGCAAGCGTTGGCTACGCCGGAACCCTCGACCTCGTCGCCAAAATCAACGGCAGGATCTGCCTGATCGACTACAAGACCAAAGGCACCACTCGCGACGGAACAGTGAAACCCCTCGACGACAAGGTGGTGATGCAGCTGGTTGCGGGCATGAAGGCTGAGGAAAGCCTCGTGGATCCTGTGGCAGGGGAGTGGGAGCCCTGGAAATACGGTGAAAACCCGGTACTGCTTGCGGTGGCTATCGGCGAGACGGAAGTGCGTCCCCAGCGGGCCAACCCGGACGTCCTCAAGCACCATTGGTGGAAGTTCTGCGCCTTGAAGCGGGTGTGGGAAATGTCTGCCGACGTGGCCGCAGCCGGGACGGCGCTGCTCCCTGTAGCTCCGCCGTCGTACCCTGCCGCCGCGGCGCCCGCAGGCTCAACTAAACTGGCCTAGGCCCCTTTTGCGGGGACCGAAGCTTCGCCGATCGTGAGGAAAGACAGCACATGGCCATTTTGAGTATCCGTATCATCGGCGACCCCGTGCTCCGCACGGTTGCTGATCCAGTCACGGAATTCGGGCCTGAGCTCGCCAAACTCGTGTCGGATATGACCGAGACCATGGAAGACGTGGACGGTGCAGGGCTCGCCGCTCCGCAGATCGGCGTCAGCCAGCGGGTCTTCACTTATCGGATCGGCGGCGTGGAAGGCCACATCATCAACCCCGTACTGGAAAACAGCGATGACTTCCAGCCTGACGAAGTAGAAGGCTGCCTCTCCATTCCCGGCCTCGCGTTCCCGGTTCGCCGCCGCCGGACCACCCGCGCCACCGGCGTGGACATGAACGGCAACCCGGTGTCCGTTGAGGCGGAAGGCATGCTCGCCCGCTGCTTCCAGCACGAGACCGACCACCTGGACGGGATCCTTTTCACCGACCGGCTGGAGGGTGAGGACCGCAAAACCGCCCTCCGGGCCATCCGCGCGGCGAACTACCACTCCGTGACTGAACGGACCACCGCCAAGAGGGCCAACACCGTGGGCTCGAGCTTCGGCAGCTTCGGGGCCGCCGAATGAGGGTGCTTTTCGCCGGCACCCCGGCTGTCGCCGTCCCTTCCCTTGACGCCCTGGTCGGGGCGGGATTCGAGATCGTCGCCGTGCTGACCAGGCCGGACGCCCCGACCGGCCGCAAACGGATCCTGACACCGTCGCCCGTCGCGGCACGTGCGGCTGAACTTGGCATCGACATCATCCACGCCTCCAAGGTGGATGCCGGGACCACCGAGCGGATCGCTTCGTATGAGCCGGACGTCGCCGCGATCGTCGCCTATGGGGGCCTTGTCCCCAAGTCGGCGCTCGGAGTGCCGCGCCATGGCTGGATCAACCTCCATTTCTCCCTCCTTCCGGCCTGGCGCGGCGCCGCGCCGGTCCAGCGTTCAGTCATCGCCGGTGACGACATCACCGGAGCCGCTACCTTCCTCCTGGAAGAAGGACTCGACACCGGGCCGGTCTTCGGGACGTTGACGGAAACCGTACGCCCCGAAGACACGGCCGGCGACTTGCTGGAGCGGCTCTCGCGCAGCGGCGCGGTCCTGCTCACCCAGACACTATCCGCCGTCGAGGCGGGCAAAGCGGCCCCCCAGCCCCAGCAAGGCGACGTCTCGCTCGCGCCCAAACTGATGCTCGACGACGGCCGGCTCGACTGGACGCAACCGGCCCTCGCCATCAACCGCAGGTCCCGTGGCGTTACGCCCGAACCGGGAGCATGGACCATGCTCGACGGGCAGCGCGTCAAGCTGGAACCCGTCGGGTTGCGCCCGGACATCCGGGACCTTGCACCCGGCCAGGTCCGGGTTGACGGCAAGAACGTCCTGGTCGGAACCGGATCCCATGCAGTCCAGCTCGGGCGGATCCAGCCTGCGGGCAAAAAGATGATGCCGTCGGCCGATTGGGCCCGTGGTTTGGCAACACCAGAAAGCGTGGAATTCGAATGAATGAGTCCGGCCGACGCGGCCCCAATAGCGGTGGGAACAGGGACGGCGGGGGCCACGGCAACCGCGGTCCCCGCGGCGAAAGCAACCGCAACGCCCAAGGCCGCGAACGCAACAGGGGCCCGCAACGCGGTTTCTCCGCCAACGCACCGTCCCAGCGGACCCGGCGCGCGGATCCGGCACGATTGGTGGCGTTCGAAGTCTTGCGCGCAGTCGCTTCGGAAGACGCGTATGCGAACCTCGTGCTGCCGTCACGGATCCGCCACCACCACCTCGACAAGCGCGACGCCGGATTCGCCACCGAGCTGAGCTACGGGGCACTGCGCGGCCAGGGGATGTACGACGCCGTCCTCGCCAAGTGTGTCGACCGGCCGCTCGCCCAACTCGATCCGGCAGTCCTTGATGCGTTGCGCCTTGGTGCCCACCAATTGCTCGCCATGCGCGTTCCTGCCCACGCCGCACTCGACCAGACTGTCGGGCTGGCACGCGCGGTCATCGGAGCCGGCCCGTCGTCGCTCATCAACGCCGTGCTCCGGAAAGTCACCGCCAGGACCCTCCCGGAGTGGCTCGACCACCTGCTGGAAAACGAGACCGACGAAACCAGGATCGCCTCCGTACGCCATGCGCACCCGGAATGGATTGTCCGGGCACTGCGCCAGTCGCTCGTCATGCATGGACGTCCCGCGAGCGAAATCAACGAACTTCTCGAAGCCGACAACGCGGCCCCCGTGGTGAACCTGGTTGCGCTGCCCGGCATCGGCAATCTCGATGAAGCCCTTGAGAACGGGGCCACTCCCGGTGAACTCGTCATCGACTCGGCGCTCTCCAGCGGTGGGGACCTCGGGCGTATGTCCTCCATCCGCGAAGGCACCACGCGCGTCCAGGACGTCGGATCCCAGTTGGTAGCCCGCGCCGTCGCCGGTGTGGACCTCGGACAAGCGGCCAAGGACGGCGAGAAGTGGCTGGACCTGTGCGCCGGACCCGGTGGCAAGGCCGCGCTGCTGGCCGCCCTCGCCCATCAGGAAGGCGCGACCCTCCTGGCCAATGAACCCGCGGAACACCGGGCAAAGCTGGTCAGCCAAGCACTCACCGCGGTTCCGGCGGACGCCTGGAGCGTGCGGGTAGGCGACGGTCGCGACGTCGGCAAGGAACAACCGGAAACTTTCGACCGCGTGCTGGTCGACGTTCCCTGCAGCGGCCTTGGCGCGCTGCGCCGCCGCCCCGAATCACGCTGGCGCCGGACCCCCAAGGACCTTGCCGACCTCGGTCCGTTGCAGCGGGAATTGCTCAACTCGGCCATCGACGCCGTCAAGCCGGGGGGAGTAGTGGCCTACGTGACGTGCTCCCCGCACCCGGCCGAAACCACCGCCGTCGTCAGCGATGTGCTGCGCAAGCGGGACGACCTGGAGCAGATCGACGCCGGCGCGGCCTTGGACGCAATCAGCCTGAAGGGCAACCTGGGCGCCGGCCACGAGTTGACCGCCCAATTGTGGCCGCACGTGCATCAAACCGATGCGATGTTCCTGGCGCTCATCCGGAAGAAGCCGTAACCTTCGGCGCCTTTCCCCGGCTGAAAGTCCCGCGTGCCTAAGCTGGAGAGTTGCCAAAACCACTAGACCGCCACCAACACTGAGGGAACTGCCTTGACTGAGTGCTGTATCAACCCGAGCATCCTGTCCGCGGACTTCGTGAACCTGGAAGCCGAGCTGAAGAGAATCAGCAACGCCGATGCCGTCCACGTCGATGTCATGGACAATCATTTTGTCCCGAACCTGACGCTCGGGCTGCCGGTCGTGGAGCGGATCCAGGCTGTGAGCCCGGTCCCGCTCGACGCCCACCTGATGATCGCCGACGCCGACCGCTGGGCGCCGGCCTACGCCGACGCCGGCGTGGCTTCCGTGACCTTCCATGCCGAAGCGGCGATGGCTCCCATCAAGCTCGCCCGTGAGCTCCGGGCCCGCGGTTCGAAGGCAGGGATGGCCCTTCGTCCGGCCACGCCGGTGGAACCATACCTGGACATGCTCAGCGAGCTGGACATGCTCCTCATCATGACTGTGGAACCGGGCTTCGGCGGGCAATCCTTCCTGGACGTCACGCTGCCCAAGATCCGTCGGGCGCGTGCCGCGATCGACGGATCCGGTATCGGCGTCGCAATCCAGGTTGACGGCGGCGTGACGGAGGAGACCATTGTCCGGGCAGCCGAAGCCGGCGCAAATGTGTTCGTTGCCGGCTCCGCCGTATACGGCCATGAGGACCCTGCTGCCGCTATTGAGCGGCTGCGCGCTGCCGGCCTCGCGGCAATGTGACAAGAATGACGCAATTGCCTACATATTGCTCCGGGAATACATCGGCCATTGCCCCAGTTGTGTCAGAATAGCAACACACATACGTGCTCCGGGGTCGGTGTAATTCCGAACCGGCGGTTATAGTCCGCGACCCGCGAGCCATCGCGTTTCCTTCACCGGAATCACGACGGCGGACGGTTGAACTGGTGGAATTCCAGTACCGACAGTTAAAGTCTGGATGGGAGAAGCACGTACAGTCATGCTTGGGCGCTCCGTGCGCCCGGCATCGCGCTGTCGTACACCCCCCGGAGCCATCGCGGCATTCGAGGGAAGGAACGACATGGACTTTCTGCGATGGCTCTTCGAAGCACAGATTCCCGTAGGCGGATCTGTGCTTGTTCTTCGCGAAGTGCTAGGCAATATTTTCGGGCTCGCCAGCGCCCTGGGCGGCATGCGCCGCAAAGTCTGGGCATGGCCCGTCGGGATCGCAGGCAACCTGCTCCTGTTGACGGTCTTCCTTGGCAACGTCTTCGGTGCCGCCTCGCCTGCAACCCTTTGGGGCCAGGCCGGACGCCAGATCATGTTCATCAGCGTCGCCGTCTACGGCTGGTACCGCTGGCGCCAGGGCCTCCAAGCAGGGACCCACGGCCGCGCCATTGTGCCCGGCTGGGCAAGCCCCAGAGTACGGATCGGAATGGTGGCCGCCATGATTGCGGGAACCGCCGCCCTGACTCCCGTCTTCGATTCCATGGGTTCCTACCCGCCCGTGTGGGCAGACGCCTGGACCTTCATGGGCTCACTCCTGGCGACGTATGGGATGGCACGCGGCTGGACAGAATTCTGGTTGATCTGGGTTGCCGTCGACATCGTGGGAGTCCCGCTGCTTTTCAGCGCAGGCTACTTTGCCAGCGCCTTCATGTACCTCTTTTACGGATTCTTCACGCTCGCCGGATTCTTCGTCTGGTGGCGCGCAGACCGACGTGAAAGCCGGCCGCTCAGGCCAACTGCCGAGCCGGAACCTGCAGGAGCCCTCCCATGAGCGACGCCATTAACCCGGATTTCTCGGACGCTGAGTCGGCGGCCATGGAGACTGCCCTGCACGTGGCCCTCCGGGGACACCGTGGCGCCAATCCCTTGGTGGGAGCGGTTGTGCTCGGGCCCAACGGAGAGCAGCTCATCACCGGCTACCACCGCGGCGCCGGCACGCCACACGCAGAGGCGGATGCGATCGCGAAGGCGAAGGCAAAGGGCTTGGACCTCGCAGGGACAACCATGGTGGTGACCCTGGAGCCTTGCAACCACATAGGGCGCACGGGACCGTGCACCAAGGCGATCATCGACGCTGGCATATCCCGCGTGGTTTATGCCGTCGATGATCCCCACGATCCGGCCGCGGGAGGTGCCGGCACACTCCGTGCTGCCGGTGTGGACGTGCGGTCCGGGCTGGCCGCCGCCGAGGCCTTGAAGCTGAACCGCGAGTGGTTCAATGCCGTGGAGGCGAGGCGCCCGTTCGTCACGCTTCATATTGCCCAGACCCTGGACAGCAGGATCGCGGCGACCGACGGGACCAGCCAATGGATCTCCAGTCCGGAATCGCTGGCCGACAACCACGGACTGCGCCGCTTGATAGACGCCATTCTGGTGGGTACCGAAACCGTCCTGGTGGACAACCCGCGGCTGACGGCGCGGGAAGAGAACGGCGATGAATCGCAAAGCCAGCCACTCCGGGCCGTCATGGGGCTGCGGGAGGTCCCAGCGGATGCGGCGGTGCGGGGGACTGACGGCAAGTTCATCCACCTGCCAACCCGCGAGCCTTCCGAGGCTTTGGAATTGTTGTTCGCCGAAGGCGTCCGGCACGTCATGGTGGAAGGCGGCTCCCGCATCCTGAGCGCCTTCCTTGCTGCGGGTCTTGTGGATGAATTGATCGTCTATCTTGCGCCCACCCTGTTGGGTGCCGGTACACCTGCCCTGACGGATCTTGGCATCTCCACGCTCGCCGAGGCCCAGCACTGGAACTGGGACGACGCCGGCGGCGGTGCAGTCCATGCACTGGGCCGCGACCTCCGCCTGCATTTGAGGTCCGGACCATCGGACGGAAACAAACCGGCTTGGACAAAGTCACACACCGAACACCATGAACCATTTCCGGGCAAGGACGCCTCGGATACCACCACAGGAGGACACTGATGTTTACCGGAATCGTTGCCGAACAAGGCACGGTCCTGTCCGTCGAGCACGACGGCGAGGCCAGCGCCACGCTGCGCCTCATGGCCCCCAGCACCACTGAGGGGCTTGGCTTGGGGGGCTCCATCGCCGTCAACGGCGTGTGCCTCACCGCAACGGACATCGACGGCCGGGAATTCAGCGTTGACGTCATGGGCGAAACCCTCGTCCGGACCACCATCGGCGAACTGAGCGCGGGTGACACCGTGAACCTCGAGCGTTGCGTCCAGGCGGGCGGCCGCTTGGACGGCCACGTCGTGCAGGGCCACGTCGACGGCGTCGGGCAGCTTCTGGAGCGCGAGTCGCTGGGCAACTGGGACCGCCTCCGCTTCGGCGTGCCGGCCCCGCTGGCACGGTACATCGCCGAAAAGGGCTCGATCGCCGTCGACGGCGTTTCACTCACCGTCACCGCCGTCAGCCCGGCCGAAGAAGAGAACCCCTGGTTTGAAGTGGGGCTCATTCCCACCACGCTGGACGAAACCGGGCTCGGCGCCAAGGCCACGGGCGGGCGTGTCAACCTTGAGGTGGATGTTCTCGCGAAATATACCGAGCGACTGTTGTCCTTCCGCGCTCCAGCGACTTCCGGCGGGGCTGCCCAGTGAGCGCCGCACATAACGGCAGTACCACGGTGGTACGCCAGGGGCTGGACCCCGTTGAGAACGCTGTGCAGGCCATGGCAGCCGGCCGTCCCGTGATTGTTGTAGACAATGAAGACCGCGAAAACGAAGGCGACATCATCTTCGCCGCCGAACACGCGACGCCTGCCCTCATGGGCTGGACCATCCGCTACAGCTCGGGCGTCATTTGCGTTCCCCTCGAAGGGTCGCGGGCCGATGCCCTGGCGCTCCCGCCCATGGTCCTGGTCAATGAAGATGCCAAAGGCACTGCCTACACGGTGTCCTGTGATGCCGCGTTGGGCGTAAGCACCGGTATTTCCGCCACGGACAGGGCCCTGACGGCCCGGATTCTGGCTGATTCGAGCAGCACGCCGTCCTCGATCACCCGGCCCGGGCATATTTTTCCGCTCCGGGCCGTTAAGGGGGGAGTGCGTGAACGTCCGGGACACACGGAAGCGGCAGTTGATCTCTGCCGGCTTGCGGGGCTCGCCCCGGTGGGCGTGATCGCCGAGTTGGTACATGACGATGGTGAAATGATGCGCCTGGACAGCCTCCGGGAGTTCGCTGCCGAGCATGGATGTCCTCTGATTTCGATCGAGGATCTCGTGGCTTATGTTGCAGCGTCGGAGGCTGGGCACCAGGTTGCAATTCCGGCAGGAAACGAGGAGCAGCGATGACCACAGCGACAACGCACGACGGCGGCACGGCCGCGCGCGCAGTGCATCCCGTGAGCGGCGGCCCGATTGTCCAGCTACCCACCGCCTTCGGTGAGTTCGTGGCACAGGCGTGGACCGACCTTGCGACCGGCGCGGAGCACCTGGCGGTGAGTTCGCCCAAGGCGCCGCTCGCAGGCAAGGCCCCGCTGGTGCGCCTGCACTCGGAGTGCCTCACGGGGGACGTTTTCGGTTCGTACCGCTGCGATTGCGGCGAACAGCTGGCCTACGCCCTTGAGCTGATCCGTGAAGAGGGCGGTACCCTGCTCTACCTGCGCGGACAGGAAGGCCGCGGCATCGGCCTGGCAAACAAGATCAAGGCCTACGCACTGCAAGAGGCCGGATTCGACACGGTCGAGGCCAACGAGCAACTCGGGCTGCCGGTGGATGCCCGCTGCTACAAGGCGGCTGCCCAGATCCTTGCCGAAATGGGCCTTCACGAAATCCGCCTCCTGAGCAACAACCCGGACAAGCAGAACCGGCTCGCCGCGGCTGGCGTGAAGGTTGTCGAGATGGTGCCCACCGAGGTTCCGTCCCGTGAAGAAAACCTTCGGTACCTTCAGACCAAGAAGGACCGCATGGACCACCGGCTGACCCTCGGTGACACCGAACCTGCCGGTACCCATGCCGGCACTTTCGACCTCGAACAAGACTGAACTGCACCATGTCGACTGAACTGCACCATGTCGACTGAACTGCACTATGTCGACTGAACTGCACCAACAAGAACGGATTACCACACACCCATGAGCGGACACGGCGCCCCCACCATCGACCTCACCACCCTCAACACGGAGGAAACCCACCAGCTGAAACTCGCCATCGTGGCTGCCAGCTGGCACACCCAGATCATGGATGGGCTCCTCGACGGAGCGCTCCGTGCCGCAAAGGAAGCCGGAATCGCCGAGCCCACCGTGCTGCGCGTCCCGGGATCCTTTGAGCTTCCCGTCGCGGCGGCCAGGCTCGCGCCCCATTTCGACGCCGTCGTCGCCCTCGGCGTCGTCATCCGCGGAGGCACGCCGCACTTTGAGTACGTGTGCCAGGCGGCGACGTCGGGACTCACTGAAGTCAGCGTCCGCACAGGCGTGCCGGTGGGCTTCGGCGTGCTCACGTGCGACACCGAGCAGCAGGGCCTGGACCGCGCCGGACTGGAAGGCTCTTCCGAGGACAAAGGCCACGAAGCCGTGACCGCCGCGCTCGCCACGGCACTGACTCTCAAGCAGTACACCTAGCAAATAGACGAAATGGGATGTGGGCGGGCACGCGCACCTTGTGCGTTCGCTCACATCCCTTCCGTCATGCAATGACCCGACAGGCGGTCACCGGCCCCGAGCAAGTAGGCTGTAGGGCGTGAAGAATTTCGAGACGCTGTTCGCAGAACTGAGCGAAAAGGCAGCGACCCGTCCGGCAGGCTCCCGCACCGTCGCCGAATTGGACTCCGGAATCCACGGCATCGGCAAGAAAGTCGTGGAGGAAGCCGCCGAAGTCTGGATGGCTGCAGAGTATGAATCCGATGAAGCCGCGGCAGAGGAAATCTCCCAGTTGCTCTACCACCTGCAGGTCCTGATGCTCGCCAAGGGTCTGGGCCTGGAAGACGTTTACAAGCATCTCTAGCCACGTCCGCTGCGCCCGGACCTGAAGAGGTCTTGGCGCTGCCCCAGCGTGGCCCCCGCGCTCACTGCACGTTCCCTCCGAGAAAAGTCGCCTCTGGGAACAGCGCCGTGAGCACAATGCCTGAAACAATTACCTTCCACCCCAAGAAAGTCCCAAATGCTGCGAGTAGCCGTCCCCAACAAGGGATCTTTGTCCGAAGCCGCCTCCGCGATGTTGTCCGAGGCGGGATACCGCCAGCGCCGCGATACCCGCGAACTGGTCATGGTCGATCCCGACAACGACATTGAGTTCTTCTTCCTCCGCCCCCGCGACATCGCCGTGTATGTCGGTCAGGGAACGCTCGACGTCGGCATCACCGGCCGCGACCTCCTGCTGGATGCGCAGGTCGAAGCGGAAGAGCTGCTTCCCCTCGGCTTCGCCGCGTCCACCTTCCGTTTCGCCGGCCCCGTCGGCGACTTCTCCGGCGTCGAGCAGCTTGAAGGCAAGCGCCTCGCCACGAGCTACGACGGCCTCCTGCGCGATTACCTCGCCGAGCGCGGCGTCAAAGCCAAGGTGGTCCGTCTCGACGGCGCCGTTGAGTCTTCCGTGCGTCTCGGCGTCGCCGACGCGATCGCCGACGTCGTCGAGACCGGCAACACGCTCAAAGCTGCCGGAATGGAGATCTTCGGCGAGCCCATCCTCAAGTCCGAAGCCGTCCTGATCCGCCGCACCGGCGAGGGTGGTGCCGCAAACGGCACCGCGAAGGAGATCGAGGTCCTCATCCGCCGCCTGCAGGGCGTGCTCGTGGCCCGTCAGTACGTCCTCATGGACTACGACATCCGCAAGGACCTCGTGGAAGAAGCCGCCACCCTCACCCCAGGCCTCGAATCGCCCACAGTGTCGCCGCTGCGAGACTCGGACTGGGTTGCCGTCCGCTCCATGGTTCCGAAAAAGGAAACCAACCGGATCATGGACGAGCTGTACGACCTCGGCGCCCGCGCCATCCTGGTCAGCAGCATCCACGCCTGCCGCATCTGACACGAGACAATTCCAGGAGTAGCTATGGCTGTAGCAGTACGGGTCATCCCTTGCCTAGATGTCGACGCCGGCCGTGTGGTGAAGGGCATCAACTTCGAGGGTCTTCGCGACGCCGGAGACCCCGTCGAGCTGGCTCATCGCTACGACAACGCCGGGGCGGACGAACTCACGTTCCTCGACGTCACGGCGTCCTCCGGCAACCGGGAAACCACGTTCGACGTCGTTCGCCGCACCGCCGAGGAAGTCTTCATCCCGTTGACCGTCGGCGGTGGCGTCCGCGGCGTGGCCGAAGTGGACAAGCTCCTGCGTTTCGGCGCGGACAAGGCCTCCATCAACACGGCCGCCGTCGCGCGCCCGGACGTCATCGACGAGATCACCCGGCACTTCGGATCTCAGGTGCTGGTCCTGTCGGTCGACGCGCGGCGGACCAGGCCCGGCTCGGAGCCCACGGCTTCCGGCTTCGAGGTGACCACCCACGGTGGACGCCAGGGCACCGGCATCGACGCCATTGCCTGGGCCAAGGAAGCCGCGGACCGCGGTGTGGGGGAGATCCTCCTGAACTCCATTGACGCCGACGGCACCAAGGACGGCTTCGACCTCGAACTCATCCGCCTGGTCCGCGCGGCCGTCCACATCCCGATCATCGCTTCCGGCGGCGCTGGAAAACCGGCGCATTTCCCGCCAGCAGTGGAGGCAGGTGCCGACGCAGTGTTGGCAGCTTCGGTGTTCCACTTCGGCCCGGACGACATGATCGCCCGGGTCAAAACAGCGATCCGTGAAGCAGGCTTCCTGGTCCGCTAACGGGCCCAACCCCGTCCGACCCAACTAACTTGCAGTTGTTGTCGTTTTGAGCCTTCATAACGACAACAACTGCGTGGGCCCACACCGCCAGGGTTCCCTGGCCGAGGGGCCACACCGGCGAGGGCCCCGGCCTGAGCTTGCGAAGGCTGGGAGCCGGTGGGGACTTGCGAGGCGAGGGCGGCGGTGGGGACTAGTTGGGTTAACGGGAGGCGTTGGGGTTGACGCGGGGGAAGCTTAGAGGCCGACTTCGGCTGACTGGAGAAGCGCGACGGCGTCCGGCTGGCCTTCGAAGGTGACCAGCGCGTGATGCGTGCGGCCGTGGGCGTGCATCAGGAGTTCACCGGGCTCACCCACAATGGCGACGGATACGGGAGCGCGCTTGGCAACATGGCGGGGTCCGGTGGGGCGCACCAACACGATCCCGAGATCCACGCCGCGGTAGAGAATGGCAGCGCGCTTGATCAATTCATCCCACAAGGCGTCCGAGTATTCCTCGTCCAGGGCTCGTGGAGCCCAGCGGTCTCCCGCCCGGCGGATGTCTTCCGTGTGCACGAAATATTCAATGAGGTTGGAGGACTCGTCGAGGGCCTTGATCTTCAGGGGAGACAAGGCGGGCGGCCCTGAACGGAAGGTATTCACCAGCTCGGCGTAATCTTCCGTGGTCTTGAGCTTGGAGGCCAGTTTGGCCGTGGCTTTGTCCGAGGCCCGGGCGAGGCTCTTGACGAGCAAGCCGATACCAACAGCCGCTTTGCGCTCCCGCAAGTACAAGTGCGCCGCGAGGTCCCTAGTCAGCCACCCTTCGCAGAGCGTGGGGGAGTCAGGTCCGGCCGCCAGGAGTGTTTCGGCCAGTACTTCGCGGGAGGGATCGACGAAATGCATCACTTGTGAAACTAGCACGAGACGCGCTCTGTTGCGCAGTGGAACCGCCGCTGAATTTCGGCTCCACGCGAGGCACTAGACTTGATCTGATGTCTGAGCAGTCAACACCCCCAGCCACGCCCGCTGCCGCTTTCGCCGCGGAAGCCGCCGTCGTGCCCGCAAGTCCGCTCCCGCACGAGTTGGCCGCCGCGCTGAAGCGCGATTCCGCCGGCCTGGTGGCAGCGATCATCCAGCAATTCGACACCGACGAAGTACTGATGCTCGGCTGGATGGACGACGAGGCGTTGCACCGCACCCTGACCACCGGACGCGTGACGTTCTTCTCCCGCTCCCGCCAGGAATACTGGCGCAAGGGAGACACTTCCGGGCACGTCCAATTCGTGAAATCGGTCGCCCTGGACTGCGACGGCGATACCCTCCTGGTCCGCGTCGACCAAGTAGGCGCCGCCTGCCACACCGGTACACGCACATGCTTCGATGACCGGAGCCTCGCCGCCGTGACAGGCGCGCGGGACTAGCCCACCCCACCCCATCCACTGAGGCAAGCACACAAGAAGAGGCGGAGAACACAAACCATGCAGGACCTTGGAATCATCAGCCCGGGCCTGGAGGAGTTCCGCGAACTCGCCGCACACAGCCGGGTCATCCCGGTCCGGCTCAGGGTACTGGCCGACGCCGAAACTCCCATCGGGCTCTACCGCAAGCTGGCCCAAGGCCAGCCCGGCACCTTCCTCCTGGAATCGGCAGCCGTCGGCGGAGCATGGTCACGCTATTCCTTCATTGGCTCCCGTTCGCGTGCCACCCTGACCAGCAAGGACGGCCAGGCCCATTGGATCGGCGAGCCTCCCGTTGGCGTGCCGGTAGACGGCAGCCCCGTCGACGCCGTCCGCGACACCATTGCGGCCCTGCAAACCGACCGCTTCCCGGACCTTCCTCCCTTCACCTCCGGCCTTGTAGGCTTCCTCGGATGGGAAACCGTCCGGCACTGGGAGAAGCTGACCAGCCCCCCGGAGGATGATCTCCACCTGCCGGAACTCGCCCTGAACCTCGTGACGGACATGGCTGTCCACGACAACATGGACGGCACCGTCCTATTGATTGCCAACGCCATCAATTTCGACAACAGTTCCGAACGCGTCGACGAAGCCTGGCACGACGCCGTCGCCCGGGTGAAGCGACTGCTGGATCAGATCAGCACGCCCGTGAAGCAGCCCGTATCGGTGTTGCAGTCTGAAGCACTCGACTTCGCGTCCAGTGTCCAGGAGCGCTGGAACGAGCAGGAGTACCTAGACGCGATCGATCGCGGCAAGGAAGCGATCGTCGACGGCGAGGTCTTCCAGGTGGTCATTTCGCGGCGCTTCGAAATGGAGTGTGCGGCGGACCCGCTGGATGTCTACCGCGTGCTGCGCAACACGAACCCGAGCCCGTACATGTACCTCTTCAGCCTCGAAGACCCCGACGGCCGCGAATACACGATTGTCGGTTCCTCTCCCGAGGCCCTCGTGACGGTCACGGGCAATGAGGTCATCACCCACCCGATTGCCGGATCGCGGCCGCGCGGCAAGACCGTTGAAGCCGACAAGGCGCTGGCCACCGAGTTGCTCGCGGACCAGAAGGAACGCGCCGAGCACCTCATGCTCGTGGATTTGTCCCGCAACGACCTCTCCAAGGTCTGCGTGGCAGGAACCGTGGACGTCACGCAGTTCATGGAGGTGGAACGCTTCAGCCACATCATGCACCTCGTGTCCACAGTGGTTGGAGAGTTGGCGCCCGGGGCGAAGGCATACGACGTGCTCAAGGCGACCTTCCCTGCAGGCACGCTGTCCGGTGCCCCCAAGCCGCGCGCGCTGCGCCTCCTGGACGAACTCGAGCCGCACCGGCGTGGCATCTACGGCGGTGTGGTGGGTTACCTGGACTTCGCAGGAGATATGGACATGGCGATCGCCATCCGTTCGGCACTGTTGCGTGAGGGCCGGGCCTACGTCCAGGCCGGCGGCGGCATCGTGGCCGATTCCCATAAACCTTCCGAAGCGCTCGAGACTGTCAACAAGGCGGCCGCCCCCTTGCGTGCCGTGCACACCGCAGGATCGCTTCACAACATTTCCCCGGACGCGGTTTCCGCGGAGACGGTCGACGACGGGACCCCCACCCCGTGAGCGCTGCCCACCCCCAGACGGCCACCAGAAAGCCTCCCGTGTGGGCACGGAAGGGCAACGTTGTGCTAGCCATGGCAATTTTTGCCCTCGCCGTTTTCGGGACCACGACACAGACCTGGATCAACGTCCGGCTCGATCCCGCTGCCGCGGCGAATGCCGATCTCCACGTTCAAGGGAGCAAGGCGGCAACGGCGGTGACCGCACTCGCGCTCGTCGCCCTTGCCGGGGGACTGGCATCATCCATTGCGGGCAAGGTTTCGCGCTGGATCATCGCAACGATCATCGTGCTTGCCTCGGCAGGCATCATCATTGCCGCGGTGACGGTCCTGGCGGACCCCCTCGGTGCGGCGCAAGGAACCATTGCGGCGACCACCGGCATTTCGGGTGGTCAGGCAGCTGCGTCGTCCACCGTGTTTCCGGTACTCGCCGTCGTGGCTGCAGGCTTGCTGGCTTTGTGCGGTGCCCTGCTGCCGCTCGCGGGCCGGCACTGGAAGGCGCGCACCAAGTACGACGTCGCCAGCCGGGCGGCCCTCGCGGGGTCCGGTCCCGTCGATGAGATCGATAGCTGGGACAGCCTCTCGCGCGGAGAAGACCCCACGTAGGACCCGACTGTCCGGACGTCGGACGATGTCCCGGGTGCGGTCAATAAATGGCAGAATGTAAGCAGTATTCATCCTGAGGAGATTTTCACATGAGCAAAACCACAGTGTCCGCGAGCAAGGCCCCTGTGACCGCTGCGAGCCACAGCGACGCCATCGGCCACGGCAACAGCCCGGCCGCGTGGACCTGCGTGATTGTCATGCTGGTAGGGGCCTTGGTGTCCTCCATCGCCTTTGTTATCGCCAGCACCCCCATTTTCATCGCCGGCATCGTCGTCATGTTCGCCGGCCTGATTGCCGGCTGGGCCATGCGCAAGGCGGGCTACGGCGTCGACGGCAGCAAGCTGAAGAACGCCGGCCACTGACTGTGACCGTTCTTGATGACATCATCGTCGGCGTCAGGGAGGACATGGAGGCTCGGCGCCGCCTTGTTGGCCTTGACGAGCTGAAAGAGCGCGCTGCGGCCACAGCGCCAGCGCTGGACGCGTGGGCCGCCTTGGGCGGTCCGTCAGCCAGCCGCGACGAACTGAAGGTCATCGCGGAAATCAAGCGCCGCAGCCCCTCCAAAGGCGATCTCGCGAGCATCGTCGACCCTGCGGCACTTGCGGTGCAGTACGCCGACGGCGGCGCCTCCGTGATCAGCGTCCTCACCGAACAGCGGCGCTTCAACGGGTCCCTGGCGGACCTCGACGCGGTGCGTGCCGCCGTCGACATTCCGTTGCTGCGCAAGGACTTCACAATTGACGAGTACCAGATCTGGGAAGCCCGTGCCCATGGCGCGGACCTGATCCTGCTGATCGTCGCGGCGCTTTCCGATGCACAGCTGCGGGAATTCAGCGCGTTGAGCCACGAGCTCGGCATGAACGTCCTGGTGGAAACCCACACTCCCGAGGAAATCGAGCGTGCGGCCGCAGCCCAGGCACGGATCATCGGGGTGAACGTCCGCAACCTCAAGACGCTCGACGTCGACCGCTCCTTGTTCGCCTCGCTCGCCGGAAGCATTCCGGCGGGAGCGGTTGTGGTGGCTGAGTCCGGCGTGCGGAACGCCGACGACGTCGCGCATTATGCCGGGAACGGTGCCCACGCAATCCTTGTGGGCGAAGCCCTTGTGAGCGACTCCACCCCGCGTGAGCGGATCAGTGAATTCAAGGCGGCCGGAGCTGCCGCCATCGCCGTCAGGACCTGAGACAGGCCTGAATCCACGGCGTGGACCGGGACAGCAGCAGACAACGCGGCTGCTTGCTGTCCTGTGGCTCCTGGAAAACCCAACTACCAACTGAACAGGACGGTGAGACTGATGGTGGACGCATCAACAGCCAACTCGGAAGAGAATGTGGCCGACGCATTCCTACAGGGCGGAGCTTCGCTCCGCAACGCCCCGGGGCCGTACTTCGGCTCATACGGCGGACGCTGGATGCCCGAGTCCCTCATCGCCGCCCTGGACGAAGTCGAGGACACGTTCGAGAAGGCCAAAGCCGATCCTGAGTTCCTTGCCCAGTTGAAGGACCTCAACAAGAACTACTCGGGCCGTCCGTCGCTACTCACCGAAGCCAAGCGTTTCTCCCAGCACGCCGGCGGGGCGCGCATCTTCCTCAAGCGCGAAGACCTGAACCACACCGGATCCCACAAGATCAACAACGTCCTCGGCCAGGCCTTGCTCGCGAAGCGCATGGGCAAGACCCGTGTCATCGCCGAGACCGGCGCCGGCCAGCACGGAGTTGCCAGCGCCACCGCTGCAGCCTTGCTCGGCCTTGAATGCGTTGTCTACATGGGCGCAGAGGATTGCCGCCGCCAGGCACTCAACGTGGCCCGCATGCAGCTCCTGGGCGCCACCGTGGTTCCCGTGACCAACGGATCACAGACGCTCAAGGACGCCATCAACGACGCCCTCCGCGACTGGGTTTCCAATGTGGACAACACCCACTACCTGCTGGGCACCGCGGCAGGGGCGCACCCGTTCCCGGCGATGGTGCGTTTCTTCCACGAGGTGATCGGGGAGGAAGCCCGCGCCCAGATCCTGGAACAGACCGGCAAACTTCCGGACGCCGTCTGTGCCTGCATCGGCGGCGGTTCCAATGCCATCGGCATCTTCCACAGCTTCCTGGATGACCCCTCCGTGAAGATCTACGGCTTTGAAGCCGGCGGCGACGGTGTCGAAACCGGACGCCATGCGGCCGCGATCACCCTCGGACGTCCCGGCGTGCTGCACGGTGCACGGTCATACCTCATGCAAGACGAAGACGGCCAGACCATCGAGTCCCACTCGATTTCCGCAGGTCTGGACTACCCGAGCGTCGGTCCGGAGCACTCCTACCTCGCGGACATCGGCCGCGTCACGTACGAGCCCATCACGGACACCGAGGCCATGGACGCGTTCCGCCTGCTCTGCCGGACCGAAGGCATCATCCCCGCCATCGAGTCCTCGCACGCCCTCGCCGGTGCCATCAAGGTGGGCAAGCAGCTCACTGAAGGCAAGGAAAACCCGGCCGACACGATCATCATCGTGAACCTTTCCGGGCGCGGTGACAAGGACGTGGAAACGGCCGCGGCATGGTTCGACATGCTGGATGAAAACGGCAACGTCAAGGGCACCACCCTCTCCACGCGCAAGCCCAAGGGACCGTCCGAACGCAGCAACCTTGAGATCAGCACTGAAGAAGCAAGCGAGGACCAGAACTGATGACTGAACAGATGAGCAGCAAGTCCGCAGCCGCGATCGACCGGGCGAAGGCGCAAGGCCGGGCAGCGTTGATCGGATACCTGCCAGCAGGCTACCCGGACGTTCAGTCAAGCATCGACGCCGGCATTGCCATGGCCCGCAACGGTGCGGACCTCATTGAAATCGGCATCCCGTATTCGGACCCCGTCATGGACGGCGCTGTCATCCAGGCTGCAACCACAGAGGCAATCGCCAACGGGTTCCGCGTCGCCAGCGTCTTCGACGTGGTAGCGGGCATCACCGCAGCCACCGACGCCGCCGTGCTGGTCATGACCTACTGGAACCCCGTCATGCGCATGGGGGTCGACGAGTTCTCACGCAGGCTGGCCGAGGCCGGAGGAGCCGGACTCATCACGCCGGACCTCATTCCGGACGAGGCAGCCGAATGGTTTGCCGCATCCGACAAATACGGACTGGACCGGGTGTTCCTCGTGGCGCCCTCGTCTACGCCGGAACGTTTGGCCATGACCGTGGAGGCGAGCCGCGGCTTCGTCTACGCTGTATCCATCATGGGCGTCACGGGAGCCCGCCAGTCCGTCAGCAGCGCCGCGGAAAAAGTTGTGGCAGACACCCATGCGGCTGGCGCCGAGCGGGTGTGCGTCGGGCTCGGCGTCTCCACCGCGGACCATGTCCGCGAGATTGCGGCATACGCCGACGGCGTGATCGTCGGTACCGCCTTGGTTGCGGCCATCCGCGACGGCGGCGTTGACGCCGTCGCGCAACTCACCAAGAACCTCAGCGCCGGCCTCGGCCGGGCAACAGCGCAAGCCCACAACACAGCGCAGGCCTAGAAAAGGAAACGCGTAGACAATGCAGAGTCTCCTCCACGTCGCGGCAATGGCTCCCATGAGCATTCCGAGCCCCTCATGGTCCGGATTTGATATTCCGCTTCCGTGGGGCACTCTCCGCATCCATGCGTACGCCCTGTGCATCCTTCTGGGCATCATCGTGGGCTTGTGGCTCACCGCCGTGCGCTGGAAGCGTCGCGGCACACCCGAAGGCAGCCTGTGGGACATCGCCATCTGGGCTATTCCCTTCGGCATTGTGGGCGGCCGCCTTTACCACGTGATCTCCTCACCGGACGCGTACTTCGGCCCGGGCTTCAACGGCACCGGCGACCTCTCCCTGATCCCGCAGATCTGGCGGGGTGGCCTGGGCATCTGGGGTGCCGTGGTTCTCGGCGTTATCGGTGCGTGGCTCGGCTGCCGCCGCTCCGGCGTCAAGCTCACAGCCTTCCTCGACGCTGCAGCCCCCGGGCTCTTGCTGGCACAAGCGATCGGACGTTGGGGAAACTGGTTCAACCAGGAACTCTTCGGTGGACCCACCACGTTGCCATGGGGCCTCCAAATAGACCCCAACAGCCCCAATTTTCCGGCCGGCATGCCTAGTGACACGCTGTTCCACCCGACGTTCCTCTACGAATCCCTCTGGAACATCATCGGCGTCGTGGTCCTCCTTGTCCTGGACCGCCGCTTCCATTTCCGCCGAGGCAGACTCTTCTGGCTATACGCCATCTATTACACACTTGGTCGGGTCTGGATCGAAGCGTTGCGTATTGACGATGCCGAACAGATCAACCTCTTCGGCATCACTACACGTCTCAATGTATGGACCAGCATCTTCGTCTTCGTCGCGGCGCTCATCATTTTCATCGCACTGAGCCTGCGCGGCAGGCCCGAGCCGGACACGGCGTACCTTCCCGGCAAGGAACCCGCTGCGGTGACCGCCGAAGCGGAGGAGTCCGCCACCGATGTCTCAAGTGCCGGGGACGATGAGACGACTGCTGCCGGTGAGACGAACAGCACAATTGTGACCGGTGCGAAGGGCCATGATACGGACGGATCTGTCTCAGATACCGGTGCTCATGGTAATCTCCGGAATAACCAAAGCGATCTGGGCCATACTGCTGAGCCTACGGAAACGGCCGAGGAGTCACATGCCGGCGTCACGTCGGATTCCGGCTCCGCGTCCACCGAAACCACCGCCAGCAGCGCCCCCGGATCCGGGCCGGAAGCTGGCAGCACCAAGTAGCCAGCGCTACGGCACAGGGGAACCGGGCTACCGCCCAGAGGCCCCCGGCCACAGCGTCGTGGCACCCTTGGCAGTCGCCCGGCAGCACACAGAGGCTCCGCGGTCAAGCTTGGGTCAGGGACATGCGTAACTGTTCGTTGCGTCTTGCCCGCTGACCTACAATTTCAAGTAACTAGCGCTTTGTTATGCCCGTCACACGGCAGGCAAGGTGGGGCCAACGTTGTCCCTTCCATTCGCACGATCTCGAGGAAGGACGTCTTCAATGACCCGTCTTCATAACCCAAGCTGGTCCGAATCAGTCGAACCGCAGGGGGCCATCTCGCCCTTCAAGCGTTTCGCTGCGCTCCCGGAAGCCCAGGGACTCTACAACCCTGAGCAGGAGAAGGACGCTTGTGGCCTGGCCATTATTGCCACGCTGCGTGGTGAACCCGGCTATGACATCGTGGAAGCGGCCCTGACTGCCCTGCGCAATCTTGAGCACCGGGGCGCCGTTGGCGCCGACGAAGGCACGGGCGACGGTGCCGGGCTCCTCATGCAGGTCCCGGACGAGTTCTTCCGGGCCATCACTGAGTTCGAGCTCCCCGCACCCGGCCAGTACGTGGTTGGTACCGCCTTCCTGCCGGCTGAAACCCGCGAAGCAGAGACCGCCAAGGCCGGCATCGAGGCGCTTGCAGCCGATGAGGGCCTGACGGTTCTTGGCTGGCGTGAAGTGCCGGTCGTCGGGGACCTGGTCGGTGCCATGGCCCGAGCCTGCATGCCCTACTTCGCCCAGCCCTTCCTCGCTTCCGCCACGGGCGAAGTGCTCGACAGGAATGAACTCGACTCCCGGGCCTGGCGTGTCCGCAAGCGTGCGCAGAACAAGTTCGGCGTCTACTTCCCGTCGCTGTCCTCGCGCACCATCGTGTACAAGGGCATGTTGACAACCGCCCAGCTGGAGCCGTTCTACCCGGATCTCTCGGACAAGCGCTTCAAGACCAAGCTGGCCATCGTGCACTCGCGCTTCTCGACGAACACCTTCCCGTCGTGGCCGCTTGCCCAGCCCTTCCGCACCATCGCCCACAACGGTGAAATCAACACCGTGAAGGGCAACCGGAACTGGATGCGTGCGCGCCAGTCCCAGCTCGCGAACCCGCTGCTGGGCGATTCCCCGGAGGAGCTGTACCCCATCTGCACCCCGGGCGCATCGGACTCCGCGTCGTTCGACGAGGTTGCCGAGCTGCTCTGGCTTTCCGGGCGGCCCATCACGCACTCGATCATGATGATGATCCCCGAGGCGTGGGAAAACCACGCCACGATGGATCCGGCCCGCCGCGCTTTCTACGAGTACCACTCGCTGCTCATGGAACCGTGGGACGGTCCGGCAGCAGTGTCCTTCACCGACGGCAACCTTGTTGGTGCGACCCTTGACCGCAATGGCTTGCGCCCCGGCCGTTACTGGATCACCGAAGATGGCCTGATCGTCTTCGCCTCCGAGGTCGGCGTGATAGATGTCGAGGCCGCCAAGGTGGTCAAGAAGGGCCGTGTTTCGCCGGGCAAGATGTTCCTGGTGGACACCGAAGCCGGTCGCATCATCGACGACGCCGAGGTCAAGGCCGAGGTGGCCGCGGCCAACCCGTGGGCTGAATGGGTCAAGGACAACTTGATCGACCTCAACGACCTTCCCGAGCGCGAACACGTTCTGCACACGGCTGCGTCCGTGAACATCCGCCAGCGGACTTTCGGGTACACCACCGAGGAATTGAAGATCCTCCTTGGGCCGATGGCCCGCACCGGGGCCGAACCTCTCGGCGCCATGGGCTCCGACACTCCGGTTGCCGTGCTGTCCAAGCGTCCGCGTTTGCTGTTCGACTACTTCGTGCAGTCCTTCGCCCAGGTCACCAACCCGCCCCTGGACGCGATCCGCGAAGAGCTTGTCACCTCGCTGAAGTGTGCCATCGGTCCCAATGGCAACCTTCTCGACGTCGGGCAAGTGCGCCAGCCGCAGATCTCCCTGCCGTTCCCGGTGATCAACAACGATCAACTCGCTAAGATCGCCAACATCGAGAACGCCGACGGCGACAAAGTCGCCATGAAGGTCCGCGGACTGTACCGTCCGGAGGGCGGCGAAGCGGCCCTGCGGAGCCGCCTGACGGAAATCTGCGAGCAGGTTTCCGGCGCGATCAACCGTGGTGTGCAGTACATCGTGCTGTCCGACCGCGACTCCAACGCGCAGTGGGCTCCGATCCCGTCCCTGCTGCTTGTCAGCGCGGTACACCACCACTTGCTCCGCAGCGCCAACCGCACCAAGACCGCCCTGGTGGTCGAGGCCGGCGACGTCCGCGAAACGCACCACGTGGCTGTGCTGGTGGGCTTCGGCGCTTCCGCCGTGAACCCGTACCTGGCAATGGAATCCGTGGAGCAGCTCATCAGCACTGGCGAAGTCGTTGGTGTGACTGCCGAAGACGGCGTCTACAACCTCATCAAGGGCCTCGGCAAGGGTGTCCTGAAGATCATGTCCAAGATGGGTATTTCAACGGTGGCCTCCTACACCGGTGCCCAGACTTTCGAAGCCTTGGGCCTGTCCCAGGACCTCGTGGACGAATTCTTCTCCGGCACGCACTCGCAGTTGGGTGGCGTCGGCCTGGACGTCATCGCCGCCGAGGTTTCCGCGCGCCACCAGATGGCGTACCCGGAAGGCGGCATCGAGCTGCCGCACCGTCCGTTGCTCGGTGGCGGCGAATACCAGTGGCGCCGCGACGGCGAACCGCACTTGTTCAACCCGGAGACCGTCTTCCGCCTGCAGCACGCCACGCGCGAACGCCGCTACGACATCTTCAAGTCCTACACCAAGGGAATTGACGACCAGTCCGAGAACCTCATGACCCTGCGCGGGCTCTTGAAGTTCAAGGACACCCTGCGCCCCGCAGTGCCGCTTGAGGAAGTCGAACCGGTTTCCAGCATCGTGAAGCGCTTCTCCACCGGAGCGATGAGCTACGGCTCGATCTCCAAGGAAGCCCACGAAACGCTCGCAATCGCCATGAACCGGCTGGGCGCCAAGTCCAACACCGGCGAAGGCGGCGAAGACGTGGACCGCCTGCTGGACCCGGAGCGCCGCTCCGCGATCAAGCAGATTGCCTCCGGCCGTTTCGGCGTGACCAGCCTGTACCTGACCAACGCCGAAGACATCCAGATCAAGATGGCCCAGGGCGCCAAGCCCGGTGAGGGTGGCCAGCTGATGGCGCAGAAGGTCTACCCCTGGGTAGCCCGGACCCGCCACTCAACCCCCGGCGTCGGGCTCATTTCCCCGCCTCCCCACCACGACATCTACTCGATCGAGGACCTCGCGCAGCTCATCTACGACGCCAAGCGGGCCAACCCCTCGGCGCGAGTGCACGTGAAGCTTGTGTCCGAAGTCGGGATCGGCACGGTGGCGTCCGGCGTCACCAAGGCGAAGGCCGACGTCGTGCTTGTTTCAGGGCACGACGGCGGAACCGGCGCCTCGCCGCTGAACTCGCTCAAGCATGCGGGTGTCCCGTGGGAGCTCGGCCTTGCCGAGACCCAGCAGACGCTCATGCTCAACGGGCTCCGCGACCGCGTCGTGGTCCAGGTGGACGGCCAGCTCAAGACTGGCCGCGACGTCGTCATCGCCGCCTTGCTGGGTGCCGAGGAGTACGGTTTCGCGACCGCGCCCCTCGTGGTTTCCGGCTGCATCATGATGCGCGTCTGCCACCTCGATACCTGCCCGGTCGGCGTCGCAACCCAGAACCCGGAGCTTCGTTCGCGCTTCACAGGCAAGCCCGAATTCGTGGTCAACTTCTTCGAATTCCTTGCCGAGGAAGTCCGCGAGCTGCTTGCCGAACTCGGTTTCCGCAGCCTCGAAGAAGCCATCGGCCACGCCGAGGTCCTTGACACCCGCGAAGCGGTCGACCACTGGAAGGCCGACGGACTGGACCTGGACCCGATCCTGCACGGACTCGAGTTCGACGACGACGTTCCCTTGCGGAACCTCACCGGCCAGAACCACGAGCTCGACAAGCACTTCGACCAGCGCCTCATCGGCATGGCCGCCGAGGCCTTGAGCGACCGCACGCCGGTGAAGATCGCCGTCGACGTCATCAACACGGACCGTTCCGTGGGCACCATGCTGGGGCACGTCGTGACCAAGACGTTCGGCATCGATGTCCTCGCCACCGACACTATCGACATCACGCTGAAGGGCACCGCCGGGCAGTCGCTGGGCGCCTTCCTTCCGGCGGGCATCACCCTGCGCATGTTCGGTGACTCCAACGACTACGTCGGCAAGGGCCTCTCCGGTGGACGGATCATCGTCCGGCCGGACCGCACCAACGTTTTCCAGGCGGAACGCAACGTCATCGCCGGCAACGTGATCGGTTACGGGGCTACGAGCGGCGAAATGTTCCTTCGTGGCCAGGTGGGCGAACGCTTCCTGGTGCGCAACTCGGGGGCCACCGCCGTCGTCGAAGGCATCGGTGACCATGGCTGCGAGTACATGACCGGCGGCCAGACGCTCATCATCGGCCGCACCGGACGCAACTTCGGTGCCGGCATGTCCGGTGGTACCGCGTACGTGCTGGACCTCCAGCCTGCCCGCGTGAACAAGCAGGCCTTGGATTCCGGCGAACTGCAGCTGCTTGAGCTCGACGACGAGGACCGCACCATCGTCCACGGCCTCCTGGTCAAGCATGTGGAAGAAACCGAATCCGTCCTCGCAGGCCGCTTGCTCGAAAACTTCGATGACACAGCCGCCCGCATCACCAAAGTTCTGCCGCGCGACTACGCCGCAGTCCTGCAAACCCGTCTCGACGCCATCGAAGAGGGCCTTGATCCCGATGGCGAAGAAGTATGGTCTCGAATCCTGGAGGTAACCGGTGGCTGATCCACGCGGATTTCTGAAAGTCCGGCAGCGCGAGACGCAGCCACGCCGTCCCGTTCCCGTCCGCATCATGGACTGGAAAGAAGTCTACGAAGCCCAGGACAAGGGCGTGCTCAAGAGCCAGGCCGGCCGCTGCATGGACTGCGGCGTGCCGTTCTGCCACCAAGGCTGCCCGCTGGGGAACCTCATCCCGGAGTGGAACGACCTTACCTGGCGCGGAAAGGGCGAGGAAGCGATTGAGCGCTTGCACGCGACCAACAACTTCCCGGAGTTCACGGGCCGCTTGTGTCCCGCGCCGTGTGAAGCATCCTGCGTCCTGGGCATCAACCAGCCCGCTGTGACCATCAAGCAGGTTGAAGTTTCGATCATCGACGACGCCTTCGAAAACGGCTGGGTACAACCCCTTCCGCCGACGCGTCTCTCCGGGAAGACGGTCGCCGTCGTCGGCTCCGGCCCCGCGGGGCTTGCAGTCGCACAGCAGCTGACGCGCGTCGGACACACCGTGGCCGTCTACGAGCGCGACGACAAGATCGGGGGACTGCTGCGCTATGGCATCCCCGACTTCAAGATGGAGAAGGAACAGGTCGACCGCCGCGTCGAGCAAATGAAGGCCGAGGGCACCCGCTTCCGCACGGGTGTCGCGGTCGGAAGCGACGTGACCTGGGAGCAGTTGCGCCGCCGGTACGACTCCGTGGTGATCGCCACCGGTGCTACCGTTCCGCGCGACCTTCCCATCCCGGGCCGCGAGCTTGAAGGCATCCACTTCGCCATGGACTACCTGGTGCCCGCCAACCGCGTGGTTGCCGGTGAAACCGTGGAGGGCCAGATCGATGCCAAGGGCAAGCACGTGATCATCCTCGGCGGCGGCGACACCGGCGCCGACTGCCTCGGCACGGCACACCGCCACGGCGCCGCCTCGGTCACCACCCTCGCTATCGGCAAGCAGCCGCCGCTCGAGCGCGCCTCGCACCAGCCGTGGCCGACGTTCCCCACGCTCTTCGAGGTTGCCAGCGCACACGAAGAGGGCGGCGAACGCACCTACCTTGCCTCGACCGTTGAATTTGTCGGCGAAAACGGCAAGCTCACTGGCGTCAAGGTCGCCGAGACCGAGTTCGTGGACGGCAAGCGCCTGCCGAAGGCCGGTACAGAGCGCGTGATTCCGGCCGATCTGGTCTTCCTGTCGCTCGGCTTCACGGGCGCGGAACCTGCCGGTATCACCGAACAGGTCAGCGCAGAATTCGACGGCCGCGGCAACGTGGCCCGAGATGGGTACTACATGACCAACACCGAGGGCGTTTTCGTGGCAGGCGATGCAGGCCGCGGGCAGTCCTTGATTGTCTGGGCGATCGCCGAAGGCCGCGCCTGCGCTGCCGCCGTCGACAAGTACCTCATGGGCAGCACCATTCTCCCCGCGCCGGTGGCTCCCACCGACCGGGCTATATCGGTCCTCTAAGGACCGGCGCACGACGCTTTCCCAACTCCAACTGCAGCACACTACTAGGGTAGGTATATGAGACGCGCAAAAATCGTGGCAACGTTCGGACCGGCAATTTCCAGCTTTGACAACACCCTCGCGGTGCTGGAGGCCGGCGTCGACGTCGCCCGCATGAACATGAGCCACGGCGACTACTCAGTACACGACAACACGTACGAGAACGTCCGCAAGGCTTCCGCCCAGCTCCACAAGCCCGTTGCCATCATGGCCGACTTGCAGGGCCCGAAGATCCGCCTGGGTCGATTTGTCGACGGCCCCCACGAGCTCGCCGTCGGTGACACTTTCACCATCACCACCGAGGACGTCCCCGGTACCAAGGACATCTGCTCCACCACGCTCAAGAGCCTGACCGAAGACGTCAACGTCGGCGACGCACTGCTGATCGACGACGGCAAGGTTGCCTTGCGCGCCATCGAGGTTGACGACGTCAAGGTGGTCGCCACTGTGACCGTCGGTGGCTGGGTCTCCAACAACAAGGGCATCAACCTGCCCGGCGTCGCCGTCAACGTCCCCGCACTGAGCGAAAAGGACGAGGACGATCTCCGCTGGGCCATGAAGCGCGGTGTCGACATGGTCGCACTGTCCTTCGTCCGCGATGCCTCCGACATCAAGCGCGTGCACGAAATCATGGATGAAGAAGGCCGTCGCGTGCCGGTCATCGCCAAGATCGAGAAGCCGCAGGCAGTGGACCAGCTCCACGAAATCATCGACGCCTTCGACGCCATCATGGTTGCCCGTGGCGACCTCGGCGTGGAACTCCCGCTCGAGGAAGTGCCGATCGTCCAGAAGCGCGCCATCGAACTGGCGCGCCGCTGGGCCAAGCCGGTCATCGTGGCCACCCAGGTTCTCGAATCGATGATCGACAACCCGCGCCCGACCCGCGCCGAGGCTTCGGACTGCGCGAACGCAGTGCTGGACGGCGCCGACGCAGTCATGCTCTCCGGCGAGACCAGCGTGGGCAAGTACCCGATCGAGACGGTCAAGACCATGGCCCGGATCATCGAGTCCACCGAAGAACACGGACTTGAGCGCGTTCCCCCGCTGGGTACCAAGCCCAAGACCCGCGGAGGCGCCATCACGCGTGCCGCCGTCGAAATCGCCGACCAGCTGGACGCAAAGTACATCTGTACGTTCACCCAGTCCGGTGACTCGGCCCGCCGACTGTCCCGCCTGCGTCCCGTCAAGCCGGTATTCGCCTTCACCCCCGTGGAGCACGTCTGGAACCAGCTGGCTCTGACCTGGGGCATCCAGCCCGTCCTGGTCCCCATGGTGGGCCACACCGATGCCATGACGGCCCAGGTGGACCGCAGCCTCCTCGAGATGAAGATCGTCGAGAACGGCGACCTCGTGGTCATCGCTGCCGGTTCCCCTCCCGGACAGGCTGGTTCCACGAACTCGCTCAAGGTGCACAGGGTAGGAGACCTCGCGGACACGTCCCGTGTGGAAGAAGCCGCAGCCCGCAAGGAAAAGCTGGGACCGTGGCCGGAAAAGAAGAAGAAGGCCAAGTCCAAGGCCTGATCTTTCCGCGCTGTTCAGGAGGCTCCGCCGTTTGGCGGGGCCTCCTTTGTCTTGTTTTGCGGCTGGGTGGTTTGCGGGGGCGAGCTGGTTCGGGCGGCGGGCCGCGGGCGCTGTCCCGGGGGCGAGTGGCGGCGTCGGGTTCTGGGGGCACGAAGGACGCCCAGGCGTGTCCGGAGACGACGAAAGGGCGCCGCTTCCCGTGGGAGCGGCGCCCTTCGCGGGTAGTGCTAGTTGACCTGGTTGATGATGGTCTCGGCGACCTCGCGCATGCTGAGGCGACGGTCCATAGAGGTCTTCTGGATCCAGCGGAATGCTTCCGGCTCCGTGAGGCCCATCTTCGTGGTCAGGAGGCTCTTTGCCCGCTCCACAAGCTTCCGCGTGGCGAACTGCTCCTGGAGGTCGGACACCTCGTTCTCGAGGGCCTTGATCTCCTCGTGGCGGGACAGTGCGATCTCGATAGCCGGGATCAAGTCGGCTGGAGTGAAAGGCTTGACGACGTAGGCCATGGCCCCGGCGTCGCGGGCGCGCTCCACGAGTTCCTTCTGGCTGAACGCTGTCAGCAGGACAACGGGGGCGATCCTCGCCTTGACGATCTTCTCCGCGGCGGAGATGCCGTCCATGACCGGCATCTTGACGTCCATGAGGACCAGATCCGGCTTCAGTTCCTCGGCCAGCTGAACGGCCTTCTCACCGTTGTCGGCCTCACCGACAACGTCGTAGCCTTCGCCCTTCAAGATCTCGATGATGTCCAGGCGGATGAGGGTTTCATCTTCTGCGACAACTACTCGGCGTGCCGGCTGGGATGCGGGCTTGGACTCCGTCTGTTCTGACACGGGATCTCCTTCAAGACGTACGGCGGGTTCTCAACCATCTTAGTTGCACCCGGTCGCTGCGTATGATTTATTGCTCGGCCGCGCCGGTTCTGAAAATTAGCCTATCTGCATGTAGAGTAGTTTCGCGCACTGCAACAGGGAGCGTTGAGTTCTGTGAAGAGCTCGACGTCGGTTAGTCTTGTTTCGGTGTTTCCGCGCCCGAGTGGCGGAATTGGCAGACGCGCCGCACTCAAAATGCGGTATCGAAAGGTGTGTGGGTTCGAGTCCCACCTCGGGCACGCATGACCCCTCGTCAGAGGGGTTTTTGCTTTAATGTGTGGACATTGACCCTCTGCGGGTCCCTCTGATGCTGTCCGCGGTCTGTGCCTGGCGCCGCGGTGGCCTGGTCGGTTGTGTGGGTGGCTGGGTCAGGGTTCTGGCTGTTGGCCCCCTGCGCCTGATGGAATCTTGGGTTATGTGTCGTCCTTTTCTGCTGTTTCCGGCAGCCAGTTATTGGCCGTCACTCATTTATCGCCAGAGTTGTAGCGACGACATGACGAAGCCGAATCCTTTCAGAGGACCTTCCTCGGGTAACTGCCCTCTGCGAACCAGGCAATGGGGTTCATCGTGTGTTTGTCCGGCCAAAGGTGGTGTGCACATTGTGCACACCTTTGTGCACGGACGGCTTTTCGACCCGCATTTGATCCTTCCTACGGGTCCTCCGACACCGCTTCACGCAGTTATCTGTTGCAGGCGACATGACGTCGCTGCCTGGATCCTCGGTGTTGTTGGACGTTCCTGTCGGTCAGCGGAAGCGTCTTTCGGCTCTTGGGTTCGATGCCTCGACTGGGTTCAGGTGTGTGGGATCCGGAACTTCTTCCGGGGGCAGTAGCTTCTTGAAGAAGTCCATGTTTCAGGTCGAAGTTCTCCAGTGCTGCTTCGCGGTATATGGCGCAGTACTCATCCGTGAAGAGAGTGTGACCCTCGTCTTCGAACCCAAGCGTCGGCGTCCCACTCGACGTCTGTGCAGTACTCCCGGGGCGGTAGAGTCGAGTTCCTCTTGTTCACAAATGCGTGTTCGTCCCTGGTCAGCCGGCGACTGTACCGGCCCGCAGGCTCTCCCCGAAGGTTTTCGCGATGGCGTCCTGCGCTTCGGGGACACGAGGAGCTCACTCCAGGGACTGGACTCCATACCGGCTAACTCGTTCGACGCGCCTGGTATCACTTCCCCTCGAGTTTACCGAGGCGTTCGGCGATACTGCTGCCGGCTCGGTAGGCCCCGGGGCAGCGCGCCAGCCACCGTTTGAGGACGGCAATCTCCTCGGCCCACTGGCCAAGCTTGCGGTGGGCGATGGCGGCCTGATCCGTGTACCACGGTGCTGGCATGACGCCCTTCGCATCCCTTTCGGCGGCCTCAATGGCCTTGTAGCAGAGGACCAGTGCTTCTTCGAGCCGGCCCTCACGCTTGATCTGCTTGATCGGTTCAACCAGCTCAAGGTAAGGGACCCCGTCGCCCATGTCGCGCTTGCATTGCTGCGCCCGTTCACCACCGCCCTGCAGGGCTTCCCTGACCATCGAGGACTTCTCCGCGTGGGACCCGTTAATCTGTTCCTTAGATTTAAGCGCTGGCGGGTTTTCCGCTGTGAACTTCCATTCCGGGAGTCCGTCACCCAGCCACGCGTAAGCCTTGGCCAGCAGTCTTTGATCCCGCACGACGTGCAGCTGGTAACGCACCGGCTCGCTGCCAACGGCGAGCAGCGGGAGACCTTTGGCGGCTTATGACGGGAGACAGCCGACCCGCTCACCGTCGATCAGCACGGCAGCGGCTTGCGGATCTACGGGGTTCTCCGGCTCACGCTGAAGCTGTGCCTGGCCCTTGTAGTGTCCCGCGCTCACCGAGGCCTTTGCCACAATTGGCCTCAGCTGATCGATTAGTGGATCCAATGGCCTGCACGGAGCTAGTGGGCGCCCCGTGCATCCTCGAACGAGCTGTCGGTCACGGACACATATCTTCCCTTGGGGACGGTGAGTCTTCGATAAGGGGGGGTGGCCGTATCGCGATGGATACGTTCAGTCGGTCGGGCAACGCCGTTTTGCAGGACTCCTGCAGCGGTCCAAGTTGGTCCAAGTCCGCTACGCATTACCCTAGGGAAACGATGAAACTCTCACATGTCATGCACCCTCCATGGAACGGAAAACCCCTAGATTCCGCGGACCGGTGAGACAGCGGAAGTCCTTGGAAGTCAACTAAATGTGCCGTCCCGAGAAAGAGGGTCACGGGAGTTCGAATCTCCTTAGCTCCACCGAAGGGACAGACGATGGGACGGTCCGTCTCCCTGAGGCTTGGGCCAACCCTTTAGACGTCGCCGCGAACGGTCGTTTGTTGTTCCGGCGTCCCCTCTCGTCGGCTTGCAGGCTGAATTCGAGTCACGGTGAGTCGTCGGACCAGCGGCCCGAACCTTCGCTCCACGTCTTCACGACCGCGTTGGCTCAGGACCACACGCCAGACTTCGGCGACGTAGCTATGGGCGGGGGGATCGTGGCTGAGTAGCCCTCGCACCGAGTAGTCCGTACGAGCCCGCCAGGTACCGTCAGAGCCTCGCCACGCGAATCGCTGCCGCTCGACTGGTTCCCAGCCAAGGGCCTCCGCTGCTCCCGGATGAAACGCGATCCACTCAAGAAACGGGGCATTATTATGCATCTCGAACCCCCGGACGATGAGCTCGCCGTGGCGCCATGTCGTTCCGGCACGGTTGGGATACAAGTAGGCGCTTCCGCCACCCTCTAGAGACGCCGCCCGGACTGGCAGCCCGAAGGCATTGGTTCCCCGCAGATGCAGGGGATACAGTCTCCGTTCCTCTCGCGGGAGCCCCCACTCAAGGCTGCCCCAGTCTGAGACTTCTCCGAGTACGAAGTCAGGCTCGGAGGTCAGACGGGTGCAGTAGTTCTCCAGGGCGTCCTGTGCTTCCTCACACCAGCCTCGCGTGTCGTACGACGAGACTGACGCGGGACGCCACGGTCGCGGAATCGAATCAGGTAGCGGGCCGGGTTCGGGCATCAGGAGGTCCGGAGCCAATAGGTCATACGCGAACGCCGGATAGGGGTCGCGCATCAGGTCCGCGTCCGTGAGCTCCGCCAGCACCCGACCGGCCGCGCGTCTGCCGACCAGATAGGCCCAAGGTCGGTAGGTGTGCCTCTGCCCTCGGCGCTTCAACCGATCGGCCATCACGCGGTGTCCGCCGCCGGTCCAGGGGTCTCCTCCCGTCCCTGTCAGCGCGAGCTGTGCGGCCCGGTACATGATCGCTGGCTCTGATAGTTCCGCTACGTCGGCGAGGACCTCCAAGAGACTATTGAAGGGCGCAACCACCTGTTGGGGATCGCTGAGGTCGATGAAGGGGATCCCCTCGGCGTCGATCTCCGGAGGGTGATGTACAGGCAGCGGAGGAAGCTCGATTCCATAAATGGGTGACAGACCACGCTTCGCTGGTCTGGCCGGTGTTCGTCCCCACTGAACGCACAACCGGCGGGCGAGATCCCGCAGTATCTGATCATCTCCGGCAGTTGTTCTCTCCACCGCTGTGATCAGCGTGGCCGGGGGGGTGTTCCGGTGCCGAAAGCAACAGCACTGACAAGGCGGACTCGGCCGACCAGCCCCCACGTTCTACGGCGTCCTCGAGTGCGGCGAGGACGGCTGTCCGGGACGAGACTTCGGGCGAGCTGCTCGTCAGGAGCCTTACGAGGGCCCGCCGTGCGCCTTCCTCGGGAGCCTTCGCGGGATGACCCAGATAGTCGCCGACCATCGCCGCGATTGCCGCAGCGCTGGTGTTGGCGACGGCGCCCATCCGGAGCCCGAGGCTCGCCGCCTGAAACGAGGGGTCGACGGGCGCGATGATCTCCAGGTAGGCGTCGGCATCGGGCAGTGCTGCAGCGACGGCCGCGGGGCCGACCACCAGTTCGAGGATCTGGCGGATCTCGTCAGCAAACCCCGTCCAGGCGAAGCTACCACCGGCGAAGGTATCAGCTAGGTCTGAAAGCGCCAGTCGGACGATGGCCGGCACACGCCCGCGCAGTGCGCCAGCGAACAGCTTCCGCCGAGTACCCCCATCGTAGTGACGGAACCATCCATTGCTTGGCAGCGTGCTCAACCGGATCTGAAGAGCTTGGCGGGCTGCTTCGGGGTCTCCGGCGGCCGCGAGGGCACCGCACACATGGCCTAATGCGTCCTCAGTTGGCTGTAGGCGGCCGAACTCTTGGACCAGCGCTCGTGCGACGTTGAACGGGATCGGGTCGCGGAAGGCAACGTTCGAGGCCGTGCTCCACCAGCTCTCAGACATCTTCGAGCCGTCGGGAAGTCTCCGCAGTAATGCGAGAAGGGCCGCGGCCGTGGTGGGCCTCTCAGCGTCCCCTGCTGGGCCGGCGGCCTGTGGGCTGGTCTGGTCCGCGAAGCCATCCGGCGGGGAGTGAGTCTGCTCCGACCCTGGTGTCGCAGTGGTTGGCTCGGCCTCGTCGACGAGCCCCCAGGTCTGCATCGCTAGGTCGATAGTGTCTCGGTCTGTACCCGCCGCAGCTGTTCGGATCCGTTCGATCACGCCGTCGCGATCGCTGCCGGTGACGGGCAGGAGCATCTCGGTGGCGACAAGCATAGAGAGCCAGGTGGCAGATCTGTCTTCAACATCGAGAGAAGCTAGAAGGGCGCTGGTGATGAGATCGATCTCTGGGAGCGCACCGACGTCGGACAGCGCGATGCCGACTCGATAAGCGTGCATAGGCGAGACTTGCCAGCATTCTCGGACGAGTCGCTCGGCGGCCCTTGCCGCTGCGTGCTCGTCGGTTCGCGAGGCCCCCGGTAGCCTTGCAGCGAAGCGGTCGATGGCGGCGAGATATTCGGGTTCCGAGATGGCGTTGCAGTTCCTTGCCGTCGTGAACCAGCCCATCCACTGGGCGAGCTGCTCGTTATCGTCGGTCATTCCGAGGCCCAACGACGCATCGACCGCGGCGGCGACTGCGTCGAGTGCTTGGGTGCGCTGGTCGAGCGACGATCGGATCTCGGCGTGCTTCAACCAAGCTTCGACGTGCGCGTGCGGGTCGTAGGACCGCTCGCTGATCAGCGGTCCGATGTCGTCAAGCTTCTGATGGATCCAGCTGTGCGAGGACCGGTCGAGGGCAGCGAACTGTTCAAGTGCGGCGTGTCGGTACTCGATGGACCAATAGGCCGCACGCTCTCCACTCCATGTCCGGTCAAGGATTCGGCTCAGGCTCGCAAGCTCAGCGGATCCGCCGACGCGGTGGGCGATGTGGATCAAGTGGGACATCAAGCTCGGGAAGGCTGCTCGGACGCCATACCACCCAGACCATTCGTTCGTTGTCTGCCGGGGTATCTCGATGACTTGAAGAATCTCAGCTGCCCGGCCAGCTACCACTGGCGGGTCAACCACGCCCTCTCGCGCCGCTATGGCCTCGGCACGGAAGCGAGCTAGGGCTAGCACCGCGCCCAGAAAGCGCTGGCGCGCAGCGTTGTGGGGGCGCCCGCCGGCCGCTCCCGTTGCCCCGGCCGTCTCCGACTCCTCAGAGTAGGCGGACTCGGCAAGCGAAAGTCGCATGCGCGCGCTTCCGGGGGTGGCAATGGCGAGGTAGTGACGGACTGTTTCAAGATCCAGAACTTGTCGGTACGACGATTCTGGTTCGTGGCCGGGATTGTCGTTGAGAGTCGGTCGTTCTTCGTCCCTGATCAGTGCTCGGAACACCTCACTGCCGCTAAGGCCTAGTGACAGCAGAGCAACTGCGGCCCGTAACCGGAATCCCAGAGGCACTCGTGTGTCATCGTCTTGGTCGTGGGACTGCGGTGATCGTTCAAGCTCGACCATCCGACCGATCTGCGCGACGGTTTCTTCGGCGTCTCCGTCCGCCATTGCAGCGAGGGCGCGCATGAGGCGACCCCGCGCCTGCCAGCTCAGGCTGCCTTCGGCATCAATCTTTTCGCCGATGCGATCGAGGTTGGCGAAGTCGCGGATCTCGAGGAGTTGATCGAAGCAGGCCGTTAGCACCTCGAGCCGTTGGTGGCGCCGGTCGTCCTGCTCTCGTTTGAAACGCCAGTGCTGCGCATTGTCCGGGCTTTCTTGGAACGTTGGTGGTTCCGGGTCCGGGAGGGGGAGATGGCGCTCCAGTTGCGCGAGAACGGCGTCTAAGCCGGAGACGTGGAATGTTGCGATGGCCCAGTCGGCCATCCCGTCAGCTTCGCCACTGCGATTGACGCGTGAATCGGCGAGGGCGGTGATGCTGCCCAAGGCGTTGAGGACCGCAGCTGCGGCCGCGCTGTGACCGTGTGCTGCCCAGTTGGCCGCGATTGCGGCCGCGGTGTTCGCCGCGATACGAACCTGTGAACCTCGGACGACATAGTCGATCGCGATTGTGGCTGGAATCAGGTTTGCAAGCGCCGTCGCTAGCTGCTCGGCGCCGAAAGCCTGCTCACGTTGGGCCAGCTCCGCAGCGAAGAGTGCGAGCCTCACGAAGGCGGTCTCGTCGCCACATCTCGAAGCGGACCTCAGACCGAGGTTGGTATGGTCCTGGATCACCGGTGTGGCTTGGAGCGCGCGGAGTTTGGCGCGCATGGCGGCGGGGGTGACCAACACGAGCACTCGATGGTCGTCTCCAGCCAGGTAGCGGTGCGCGATCTCCTCGTCGCGGTACGTGGGCCAGGCGTCGCCCGACTCGGCGCACCTATCCGCCAGCCCGAGGTGGAGGACTCTGTCCCGGCTCTCGCTGACGGCGCCGTCGATTCGGGCAGTCTCGTCGGCGAGGAAACGACGAAAGCTGTTGTGCACGAACTGCCACTCTTCGCCCTCGACACGGAAGAAGGTCTTCGCGCCTGCCACGAATCGGGTGACCACGTCGGCGGACGCCCAAGAGGACAGCCACCTCAAATTGAGCGAGGTGCGAAGGCGGGCGACACTGCCGAGGAGAACGAAGACGTCGTCGTCCGTTCGGACCGCCTGAAGGTATCCCCGGTAGCGCAGCTCGATGTCTCCGCCGTAGTTTGACGCGTCCGCCAAAATGCGATCCGCTTGGACGTGTCGCTGGTCCTCGTCATTAGTGGCTGCCGACAAGGCACTGAGCTCGCCAAGCAAGTAGGTCGCGGCAAGTGGATGTCCCTCGGTCACCTCGAGGAATGTGTCGACCTGGCCTGGCCGCAACCAGTCCCCAAGACCTGCCTGATCCGCGAGCTCTCGGAGCTCGTCGTTCGCCAGTGGCGGCAAAGTGATGGTGCGGCCCGGTCGGCTTAACGCGTCGCGAATATCAGCCGACACGACGGACGTCGTTTGAGAGCCAAGAACAATGAACACGCCGTCGCCGAGGCCCGCCGGCGCAGGAAGCTCCTCGAGCATGGACCGACTCGGGTTCTGCTCTCGGGGGATGTGGTCGAGGCCATCGATGATGATCACGCCTGACGGTCTGCACACGCCGCCGTATCACCGATGCTCCGAGGATTCACCTGTGGCTGGCGACGTGCGCAGACTCCCCGGCAGCAGGTCCTTGCGGATCGGGTGACGCTGCGGCTTCTCAGGGCAGACAATTGAGAGACTAATCCCAGTTAATTCCGCAGACCGGGCACTTTTTGAAACGCGATGGGTAGGCGCACTCGGTGCCGCAGCCGCGGCAGACATACATCGCCATTCGGCGGCGGATCTTCAAGAACTTGTGCATGGTTCACCTCCCTTCGCCATAGTCGTGCTTGTGTGACGCGGTTCTCCGGGTGCACGGGCTGGTTTCACCCGGCGATGAGACTTCCCATATCCGCAGTATGGTCCGTGGAGTGTCATAGTCGGTGCACCCCCAGCGGCTGTGCAGCCGTCGTGATGAATACAATCCGTCGACTCCGGGAAGTTCCGCGCGCCAATGCGTCGATGTCCTGCACTTCGCCATAAGCGATCTTCGTAGCGGCGGGGAGTTCAGCGGTTAGGACCTGCTCGGCTAACACCGAGACGGACCTGCTGGCGACCCCCCGGCGCGCGTCGAGACCCAGGACATCAATGCCGCTAGCCACGAGCAGGCTGTTGGCTAGCCGAAGGCGCTCCTGGATCATTGGTCCAGCGTCGTCCTCGTCGAGTGCGTCGAGGAGAAGCATGGCGGCTAACGGGTGAGGACGGATGGACATGCTCGTCAGTTCCGGGAATGCGATCCCACTGACCTTTTGACGAACCGGATGTGCGCTGAGCTGAAGCGCCCGCTTTCGCATTCCATCGTCACAAAGCACAAGCGCGCCAAGCTCTCCGACATCTATGCGCTTGCCCGGTCCAAATCCCATAATCGCAGCATCCCCAAAGACCCCGACCGGGCGGCCGTCCAGCGTCGAGCCAAATGCGGCCGCGCAGTCCTCGACGATCGGCACCCCGGGAAGGACACGCCGGAGTTCTGGCACGTCCGTGGGGATCCCAAAAAGGTGGGTGGCGATAATGGCACGAGTTCGGGCGGTGCGCCGAGCTGCTGCCAAGACAGGATCGATCGTGAGCGTGGCCGGGACCACGGGAACGGGGATCGGTGTGGCCCTTAGTTCGCGGACCACTGCTAGGCTCGAAACCCAGTCATACTTCGGAATGAGCACCTCATCACCTGGCCCGATCCCGAGCGTCCTAAGCGCGACCCACAGCGCGTAGGTCGCGCTTGGCATCAGCAGCGCTGGGCGGCCTTCGTGGAGTTCAGCGAGACGGGCCTCGCTGCGGGCGATAGCCCCGCCCCCGGTCAGTGGACTTGTCGCGGTTGAGGCTGGCTTCTCAAGCCAAGCTCTGATGGCGCGCTGGCTACGCTGAAGGAGCGCACCATCGGGATGCTGCTCACCGGACACGTTGGAACTCCAGTTCGTCGATGCGCTCGGTGATCCGGTCCCGATCGAGAGAACCGTCGGCATGCACGAAGTCCTGAAGGTACGTCGGCGGGTGGGTGGCGGCCTCCCCGAAATGGCGGGCCGCCATCCACGGGAGGTGGCTCGTGAACGTGCAAGCTTCGAGCGCTTCCAGAGTCTGACGCTCGACTGCGATGTCGACTCCCGGGTTGTAGTCGGTCAGCGACTCCACGACGTCGGATTCGGCGATGAGCTGGCGGTGGGCGCGAAATGCCCGGGTACGGGCTTCGGCGAGCACTGTGACTGCGTCCCGGCTTGTCAACCGCCGCGGGTGCTCCAGCAGCGCTCGTAGCGCGCTGCCGGGCTCAAGGTCCCAGGATCGAGAGCGTGCGGTGGCTTCCATCTGGGCGGCCAGATCATCGACGTCGGGAGGGAGGAACGCAACGCACTTGACTCGGCTCTTCATGGCTGGATCGAGACGCCGGGCGTAGTTTGACGCGATGACGAGGTGCACGCCGGCCATCCCCGTCGGGTCGCCGAAGCGGTCCAGGAAGAGTCCGGTGAGTGATCCCGAAATACCGTTCGTGTCGCCGTGCGATGAGCGTTCGCGGTCAGCCGAGAGGGATTCGTTCTGGTCGTCAATCAGCGTCACGGCCGGCTCCAGGGACTCGAGTGTGGCGAGGAATCGGGCGCCGTTCCGTTCGCTCGCGCCGACCCACTGTTCCTTGAGTGTCTCGGGCAGGATCAACGGCACCCCGAGATGCGTCGCGAGACCGCGCGCTGCGAACGACTTGCCGGTTCCAGGGGATCCTAGGAAAGCGACCCTGATGGGGATGGCCGGGTCGAGCGCGTGGTCTTCGAGGATCAGGCGTAGCTGGGCGAGGCCGACAAGGTCTCGTCCGATGACTACCTGAGTGGTGTCGACTCGGGCGATGCCCTGCAATGCCCGCTCGAATTCGACCTGCGCCCGCTCGCGAATTATCCCTAGGGTAAGCGGGGACTCCGGTGACGTGTGCTCGCGCATCACGCTGATGTCGTAGAGGCGCAGGGCTCCGGTCGCCCGGGCGGCGGCGTCGGCGTCGAAGTCCGGCGCTAGCACGAGCGGCCGGCGCTCACTTTGCTGCATCTGCTCAAGGGCAGCACGGCGCTCGGCCTGGCCCGGGAGACCGATGTTGTGCACGGCGAACCCAGGAAGCTGCGCGACCTGCTGCCCGAGCAGGCCGCCTCGGCTAAAGATGGCAACGACGTGGCCGCCCTTGCGGACCGCCGGGTTTGTCGCCAGATCTGCAAGCTGCTCGATGATCCGGGCGGTGTCCCCGTTTGCTGTGGAGAGCTGGTCTGCGGGGAGTTCGTGGTCGACCCAGTCGAGCTGGATGTGGTGCGGGGTTCCACTTCCGAGGCAGTGGTCACGGATGATATCGATAGCCACCGTCGGGGGGGTCCGGTCGCCGATGCCGCTGGGCAGGGATGCCTTCGGCCCTCCGGGTGCATTGAGTGCTTGGGCCCCGGTCGAGAGACAGTACGAGATCGTTGGCATTTTTTCTAACGCGGCGTGTGCAGCGAGCACGCGTCGAGCGTCGCGCAGGGCCCCGTTGTGGACGAGAACGTCGCCGGTCTGGTCGTTGACCGCGATGAGGGTGCCGTCCTTCGTCGACCGGTCGAAGGCTTCGATCAAGTCCGCTGCGCGCAAGTAGATTTTCGTCGTGGTTATCGCGCCCATCATCGACCGCCTTCCGCTGCTCGTTGGCGGGTCGTGGTGGCTGGTGCGAACAGCGCTGCCGTCAGCGCACTCGGTTTGGAGTCGCCGTCGACCACCAACGCAGCCGCTCGGGATCGACCGCCCACGCGGGCGGCGTCCTGTGCGAGCGTGCCGCCGCGCGGGTCATGGTGCTGCACATTTACTTGTTCGTCGAACAGGGCGCCTCGGTTCCGCATACGCTCGATGAACTCCTGCTGGATGTCATTGCAGGAACCGTCGGCGAGGCCGATGTACTCGGTCTCGAGGGCCCCTTGGTCACCAACGCGGATGAGGATGGTCGCGTGCCCGATGCCTGCCTCAATCGCGCTCGTACGGCTGCCGTCGACTCGTTCTGGGGAGGCGACGCCCATATCGGCAAGCACCGCCATCGACATGCCTGTCAGTGCTAGCCGCTCAAGTGAGCCGATTTCCTGGGCGACGGTGGCAAGTGCTGTCGGGAGTGGGATGTCGCCTGTACGGGCGGCGGCCATTGCGCCGAGCGATGTTTCCGGCAGGTGGGCCTGCCAGTTCGGCATCACAGCGTTCACGCGCGACCATTCCGAGGCATGGGGCATGCGGGGGAGCGGGGTGATTGAGACGTCGTGCGATAGCGCGGCGATGTTGGCCGAGCACATCCCGTGGCGCAGGGCGTCGTATTCGCCTACGGCGAGGTCGTAGGCGCCGGCGACGTTCACGTTGAATGCCGTTGCAGAGTAACGGTAGGTGGACATGGGGTGCCTTTCGTAATCGCTTTCAGGAGAGGTCGAAGGACTCGTCGGGCACGTCGAAGTCGCGCTCGGGCGTCGAAGCCGGTGGTGGTGTGGGTGTCGGCCTTGCGGCTGCGGCGGCTCTTTTGGGGTTAGCCTCGCTCTGAGCGGTCGTGGTGGCCGGTTCTGCTGTTGTCGGGGTGTTCGCGGTCGTGACCGTCTGGTCGGAGGACGTCGGCGTTTGCGCTTGGAGTTCGTCCGCGACCGCGACGCGGGCGCCTTCGGCGGTGCCCGCAGCTTCTTGCCCGGTCTGGTTCTCCGCTGCCACGGTCGCGAAGTGCTGCCGCAACGCAGCTTGAGTGAGGCCGACTCGCCGGAAGGTGCGGGACAGGCGTCGATACTGGCGCGCGTCGTGGTTGTTCACTCGGTTTTGGCTGGTATCGACTACTCGCTGAGCCTTGTGGCGGGACGCGCGGGACGCGCCAAGCATCAGGACCGGGACCGCGAGCGGCACGAAGAACCCGGTGGCGAACTCCCCGACGGATGCGGTCGGGACGAGCGCGGTGTTCCACTCGGCTGAGCGATGCTGCTGGGCCTGAAGCTCTGCGAGGTTCTGCTCGGCGAAGTGCATCGCGTTCTGGTCGCCGTCCTCCGTGTACATCGTTTTCTGCTGCTCAGCGGTACGGATCTTGTCGGCGTACTCCACCTCAGCGCGGATCGGTGCGAGGGTTGTGAGGAGAGCGACCACTACGACGACCGCCGCGAGGATGAGCGTGGCAACCAGGCTGAAGAGGATCTCGCTCAGCTCACCCCTGCGCCATTTCAGGAAAAAGTGGCCGAGCAGGACTGATCCGATGATCGGGACGCCCAGGATCAGAAGCGCGCCGAGGAAGGCGTAGAACACGTTGCCGCCGGACACCGAGTTGATAATCGGCAGATCGAAGATGAAGGCCGTCGTGACCATGACGAACCACAGCGTGAACATCGTGATCGCCGTGATCTTGAACGCCAACGTCGGTGCTTTGCCGTCCTTGAAGGCAGTCAGGATATGTGTCTCCCGCTCTTGCGTCCGCTCGATGTGACGCTCGGCCGCGGCGGCCTGCTGTGCGACTCGAAGGCGTGAGGGGTTGATGCGGGCCACCCAGGCCCGCACGTAGTCGCCGGGGTCTTGCGCGATGCGATCCCGCCTTGCCTGTCGGAGGGCAGACAAACTGGGGAAGCGTGGGAACAGGTACTTGGCCGCGACATAGGAAAGCCAAATTGTCGCGGCGGCGAGGCCGATCGTGGTCAGAATGGGGATGAGCATGTCAGTCACTTCCCGGTGATGAAGGTGGCAATGGCGGGCATGGCATTCTCGGGGCGGACGCGGGTGATCGTCCCCGACCCGCTTTTGGAAGCCCACGAGGAGAACTGGTTGAACAGCGAGTCCCAGCGACCAATGTCACCGACCGGATCCGGCTGGACGACGAGAATAGGGTGTCCGTTGAAGTTCGCTGGTTGTGGCGGACGATTCTCATCAAGGTCCGAGAGGACCGCGAACTGAACATCGCCTTGAGCGGGGGCAAGGAGCGTGAGTGCGGCGGCGCCAGCGGTGATCCCACTCCATTCGTCCACGTTGAGGTTGAGCGCCCCGAGGGTCTGGGTTGCGCTGGCAGCTGCAGCAGTCGCTGCGTCGTAAGCAGTGGACCATTCCGCGTTCGACTTCTTCCAGGTGTCATAGGGTCCGCCCGGATCGAGCGCGCCTGTCACGGTCATGTCTGGCCGTTCCGGGAGTCCGGGAACGCTCGGGATCGAGACTGCGACGCTCTGCTGTCCATAGGCGAGACTGTTCGTCGCTACGAGGCGCACCGTCAGTTGCAGACCGGTGACGGACGGCACGCCGACCTTCGGGTCGGGCGGCTTCGGCGGCACGTAGCTCCGGACGGCGGCGATGATGTCCGCCTTCATCGACTCGCGGAACGACTTATCAGTGGAGGTCGTCGGGTCGATCAGAGCGTAGCGGAAGTGCTGCTGCGGAGTTGGAACGACGATTGCTGTTGGAGCGGCGGTCGGTTGAACGCCGGATATCTGGCTGCCAACAGGCATCGGGCCGGTGCCCGCAGTTGGAGCGGCGGTCGACTGGAGGCCGAGGACCGGGCCGATGGCCGGCGCGAGCTTGTCCCAGTTCATCCCGGCCAGAACTCCGACGAGTACCGCGATCGCAGTGATGATGGCAAGTAACCTTCTCACGGTAGTGCTCCCTTCCTGCTCAGGCTGCCGCGGTCTCGATGTGATGGTGCACCCGACGGGCGACCTGGTGGATCTTGGCGAGGTTTCCCTGCTTCTGCTTCCGCGATTCAAGGTGGACGAAAGACCGGGTATTCGCGATGGCGGCGAGCTCTCGGGAGAGCATCGAGCCCTGCCTCGGGTCCTCGACTGTCACGACGTGAACGGTGAGCCCGAGTGCCCTTGCCCTACGCGCCACATCCACGAATGCGTGGTCGCCGGAGATGATTACCAGTTCGTCGAAGTCGCGAGCGACACGACGGACATCGATCGCGGCGAGGAGGGCGCGATCGGCACCGTCCGGAGCGTCGGCTCCCACGACCCAATTCACGTTGTCGCCGGTGATAGCGGCGCGGTATTTGCGAACAACGTAACGGGCCGCACCGACGACAACGTGGTCGTTCGGTGCGATACCCGGTGCCTCCTGCCTTATGACGTTCCACAAGGAGGCGACCTGCCTGCAAGTGGCCGCTGCGCCGCGCGTCGGGTTCTCGACGTCGAAGATGACGTAGCGGCTCTTGCGCGATGCGAGCGATGCGGTGAACACCTCGGTCGGCTCCGAAAGCGTACCCACCACGACCGGTTCGCAACGGAATATTTGCTCGAGGTGGAATCCGTGGCAGGCCGGGCACGCGAACGTGGCGACCTCGAAGTCGTGCCAGCCAGCGCACACCGCTTCGGCGCCCTGCCGGGCCTGATGACGGTCACGGTATCGGGCGAGTCCGGTTGCCTCGCAGATCGGGAGCTTGTGCTTGCGCACCTGTCCGCCCCCGCCGCGGGACCGGGGAGTGAGTTCCGAATCGATCCGGTTGGCGGTCTTTATGCGACCGCGCGAGCGGCGGGAGGGGTGGAAGGCGGTGGTGGGCTCCGTGTCGGGGAGGATCATGGGGGTCATTTGATCTCCTGTGCTTGGCTAGCGGACTGCTTATGACGTCTCCTTATCGTGCCGGGAAGGAGACGTAGTAAGTGGTCTGACTACGTCAGACCTGGCCCGCGAATAAATGTCACGAGTCATCCAGGAACTTGCAGGAGACCGCACTGAATCCTTTCGCGGCGCGATACGCGAATTTCAGGCAGCTCGAATGACCAGCAGCAAAACCGACTATTATCGGTCCATGGGTCCGATCGACATTTACAATCGAAGCCTTGACGCCGCGGTCAGAACTCTTCTGGCTAACCGGCAGACGGACGGCGGATGGGGTCTGACCTTGACTTCCGTCTCCAGCATCGTGAACACGGCGGAGGCCCTAACAGTGCTGAGGGCAGCGGGATTCGATGGAGACGAAGTTGCAGGAGCCGTCCAATATTTGGCATCCAGCATTTCGAAGCATTGCCAGCCTCCCACGGTATCTACTGACGGAGTCAAAGGCCGTGGGGAGCGGACCCGCTTCGTCTCCTTCGGGCTCGACGGCTTGTTACTCTTCCCCTCCCACTTGGATAAGGCCTCAGTCGCGACGATAAATTGGTGTCTGGACTGGTACGAGCGGAATCAAGTGGGATCCGGGTGGCCCGAGGAAAGGGGTGATGCTTCCCCGTCCATCCACCAGACAGCTCTCGCCGTAGCCTCGCTTTGCAAGTTAAGCCTGATTACACGTGCAGCCACGAACACGCCGGCGCTCCAAAGAGTCGCCCCGCGCGCAGCAAAAATGGCAGCTGACGGTATTGATATGCTTCTACGACATCGCCGAGGATCTGGAGTTTGGCCTGCTTCCCTTGACACAATGTCCGGTCCCAGTTTCAGCATCACCGCACTCGCCAACACGGCCCTCGGGTATTTTGCTCATTTGAATAATTTGTCAATCCAAAATAATCTCCGCGGAGAAACATCCAAGTGGCTCGTAGCAAATTATGGAACATGGAAAACCCTCGTGGAGCATGACCCGCAGGTGGGAGGGACGACATGGCTTCATCTCGCATACGCAGAATGTATCCGCGGCGTTCTCACAGGCAGTGACGGAAATGGTGCCGGCCTATCGGCGAGCTGGAGATTTTTGAATAAGGCTTGGTCAATCGATAAGGGGCTGTGGACGGAGGCCACTGGTCACGGTTCTCCTGCTACTATTCGAGCCGCATATCACACAGTTATGGCGTTCGAGTCGGCCAAACCAAGATCAAATCTGTTGCTGCCGCGAAACTTGTCATCGCCCGGACTTCCAGATTCACAGCCGGAACTTCGCCCCACGCCACCCGAGTTCAGACTTGTCAATGTAAACGGTGGATACACAGTTGCTGGCACACACGGAGAGCGGCTGCCTCGCGTAGTGATGCCTCCTGAAGCACAGAACATTCTGCGGATAATCGCTTCCGCCGGTCGACCAATGAGCGCGGCGGAATTGGCGCAGCTCACACGCAAAAAACCTAACTCCATCACAAAAAACATACTGGAAGTTAATAGTAGATTCCTGCAGATCACGAACGGCGCGGTAGAAAAGCTTATTCAAGCAACAAGAATTACCGACGGCGGAAGAACCTACTACGGTTATTGCTTATCCGTGTTATTCGATCCGGACAATGATGAATAGCTTTGCAAAGCGTACGCAGCAACGCGTCGCACCTGGTCAAACGTCTTTAGTTCTGCAAGATCCTTCAAAGTAAACCATGCAGCATCATAGACCTCATCCAGTTGCGGCCTAATCTCTTCCCGATCACCAGCAATGCGACGAACATAGAAAAATTGCACTATCGCGGGGAATTCGAATCCTTCGCGCTCGAGATCAACATAGAAGGGTCCGGGGAGGGGCGTGGCGTTTGAATCGGACAACAGTGACGGAGTCGCACTTACGACGTCAACGGTGAGTCCCGTTTCTTCCTTAAATTCCCTCCGCACCGTCATGTCAAAGGTTTCGCCTGGCTCCACATGGCCTCCGGGTGGAACCCATTTATCAAAACCGTTGTGATGCACGAGCAGGACGCGGTCATTTTCAATCAGATAACCAGAACAAATAAGGGAATATCCAAATCCGCGTGTCACGTTATCGCGCGTTATTTGAATTGGATCGATCATTTAGTTACCATGCCCTTCTAGTTGTTTAGCGACAGGATCGGGAAATCGACCATTACCCCCTGGAACACTTCCATTATTCGATCTCATAGGTCCTTGGAACGGCGCCAGCCGTCAATATAACTTGCCTAGCCAATGCGTGACCATGTTCAATCGATGTAGTAAGGTTTTCGCCCCGACAAAACTTGTATAAGAAGGCGGCGACAAACCCATCTCCCGCACCCGTGGTGTCAACAATGTTCTTCACCGGGGATACGGCGTGCTCAAGTAGAATCACACCGTCTCGATAGACCTGAGTTGGTCGTTCTCCCCTCGTGCAAACCACAATTGGGACCGGCAGACGTTCGCATGCTGAGTGAAGCTCATTCCATTCCTCTTGATTGAGAAATAATATGTCCGGCGATAAACGACCCAGCAGCTGAAGAAATGCTTCATTGCCATAAAGTCGTAAACGATCGAAGTTACCGGCGTCCACCGTAATAAGCACACCAGCATTTTTTGCAGCTTGTACTATGGTCTGTAAAGTTTCAGTCTCCGACTGCGAGCACAACCAGTAGCCGCTCAAATGCAGGACGTCGGTGTCGGCGACATGCTCAACGCGAAGTTCCTGCCCGCTGCCGGCGCCTGCTGCGGCGGCTGTATCCGCAATAAATGATCTCTGACCACTGTCGTCCACAACGCATACGACAGTGTTGGACTTTCCAGACCGTGTCACGCACACTTCCACGTCAGCCGAGTGGAGTGCTTGAATCAGCCAATCACCGGTGTCATCTGTCCCGACTCGGCCGACAAACCTAGCTGTAGCGTTAAGTTGGGCCAGATGATAGGCAATGTTCGCTGCACTGCCGCCTCGATGATGGGTAATGTCTGCCTCGGCTTGTCCGCCCAGATGGAGGGGCTGGGAGAGGACTGCGACTATATCCTGAACTAGGTCTCCCACCAGGGTGAACCTAAGCCGCCTGTTCGCCAGATCCCTGAGCATGGGCTTGGCTGGTTCAGTTCGCATGTTAGCTAAGCTACCAGCACCCGCAACCTCGATGACGATCTACCGTAAGGACCAAGGCTGATCATGACAGATAATCTTGCTTCCCTCGTCTTGGCTGCTGGGCTGGGAACCAGAATGCGTCCCTTGACGCTGGACCTGCCGAAGGCGCTTTTGCCGGTCAGCAACAAGCCTCTGCTTAACTGGGCCTTGGAGAGAACCCAGATGGAAGATCCCGATATCGCTGTTAATGTTCATCACCACAATGAGCAAATTCGCCGTCATTTATACTCTAGGGATATACACATATCCGACGAATCATCAGAACTTTTGGGAACTGCGGGCGCGGTCGCCAAAATATATCCTTGGCTAGACGGCCGAAACGTACTTGTCGTCAACTCTGACATGTGGTTGAGCACCAACATTTCTGCTTTCCTGGAGGGTTGGGATGGCCTTCGCACGCGTCTTCTCGTTGTAGCGACGCAGTCCGAATCAGACTTTGGCAAAAACCGCTATATAGGTGCCGCTTTGATGCCAAACCGTTCGGTTAGACAGATTCCGTTTTCAGTGAATGGATTATATGAAGCTGTTTGGCAAAAGGAATGGTCAAATGATTCGATTGAAATTTTTCCGTTTGAGGGCGTTGCGCTCGATTGCGGGACACCGGTGGACTACGTGGTTGCCAACCTCCTGGCCCGCCGCAGCCAGAGCTTAATTAATGCCGACGGGTCCCAAGAGGACAGGGCGGCTGAATGCGTTGTTTTGCCACCTGAACCGGGGAAACAAGGAGGGCGTTTGAGCTTCACTGTAAGGACGAAAAATTCCAATGAAGTGCATGTTGATTCTAGCGATGTAGAGCGTAAGTTCACGCTTTTGGCAAATAGGTTAGCAGAATGAACGCTTCACCCAATGCAGCAGGCCGGGGCTTCGCTGAGTTGTCGGTTTTTGAACGAGGACAAATCTGCCCTTCGCAGATGAGCATGGTTACGGCTTTGACGCGGTGCATGAGCTTGGCCTGATGACGCTTCGGTGTGGCGCCGGAGAGAGGTCAAGGCCTCTTTGAATTGGTAGCAACCAAGCTTCCAAGTTCAAAAGAGACCCTCACATACCCAAGTGTTGCCTTGGCCGCGGATGCACGCGCGCGGACGCGCTGCTCGGTGTGGAAGGGCACCGACGTCAACACTGTCGCGGCTTCCGGAACGTGCCTGGTTCTGGGCTTTGAGACCGGTGAAGACGACACTGCCCAGCAGCGTTACCGTCCGCTCGGAGAAACTCATCGACATTGATCTGGGAGATGCGGTCAATTTGCCTGCTTAGGCACAGGCCTGGCCCTGCGGGCCGCAGAGGTGGTTGCCCGAAAGCTGATTGCCCTGCCGGAAAAGTGATCCCAGAACTTTTCCAGGTCAACGCGGAGGTTCCTTCCTTCCGTTAGGTGTTGGCTTGATGGTCGGTGGAGATGGGCCTGTCCGGCGTCCGTTATCCCGGCTAGCACGGCGAGGTGTCCGGATCGGACGGGAGCTTCGAAAGAGTGCCCAATGGAAACGACAAGCACCCCGGCCCCCTTGACCATGACGGTGAGCTCATCCGGGCTGGCCACCTGTGCCCGCTCGGCTTCTAGTCCGTTCCGGTGCGCATGGCGAGCAAGGCCAGCATGGTTCCATCCGGTCTGTTCGCTATAGGCGCCGTCCCTCAGGAGCTCTTCGGTAATGGCTGCTGGAAGCATTACCGATTCAGGAACCAAGCGTGCGTAGACCATGCGCAGGCAAGCGACCCCGCATGATCTGGTGTCCCAGAACCGGGCGGTCCTTTCGCTGGGGTAGCCCAGCGCTTCCCAGTCGTGGCTGACCATGGAACTGAAATAGGGAAATACTGCCGGGTCCTCTGCTATCCGTGGCCTCATCGGGCTTTGAGCCGTGACACTGATGCAGATATTGCAAGGGCAGCCTCGGCGGCTTCTTCAGCGGTTGTCGTCCGTCCGAAACCTATTCGAATACTGGAACGGGCGTCGTCGGGGCTCAGACCAATGGCCATCAGCACGTGGGATGGTTTCTGGTCATTGCTGTTGCAAGCAGACCCGGCCGAGACGGCTACCTTTGGGACGGCGGCCATCAAGTCTCCTGCGTCCACGCCGGGGATCCTGACGTTAAGACAGTTAGGGAGACAATCGTTTGCCGGGGAATTGGATGTGATGTCGGGATGCCGGGTCAGTAACATGTCCATAAACGTGGACTTGAGGCCATGAACCCTTGCCCGTTCACTGGCCAGTGCCTTGCGGGATATTTCGAGGGCTTTAGCGAAACCTACAATGGCAGGAAGGTTCTCGGTGCCGGGGCGTTTGCCTCCTTCCTGGCCTCCGCCGTGAAGCAGCGAAGGAACCCCGTTGTCGGACGCTTGGAATCTGTCACTGATGTAGAGGGCACCTACTCCCTTTGGCCCGTAGATTTTATGGCTAGAGAAACTGATCAGATCCGCGGGAAATCGAGTGAGATCCTCCAGGACGTATCCCATGGCCTGAGTGGCGTCGGAATGCAGCGGGATGCCGGCCTCCTTCAGCACGGAGGCGATCTCCGCGATGGGCTGGAGCGACCCGATTTCGTTGTTGGCTGCCATAACCGATACAAGCCGTGTCGTTGGCTTGATGGCATTCTCCACGTCATTGGGATCAACGAATCCTTCGCCGCTGACCGGCAAGATCGTCAGGTCTCCTCCGCGGCGCTCGAACGACCGGGCGGCGTCAAGCACCGACTTGTGCTCGATTGCGGTTGTAACGACGTGATTGCCGGGAGAGGGCTCAACCATGGATATGACCCAATTGTTCGCTTCCGTGGCGCCCGACGTGAAAATCAGCTCACGCGGCTTGCAGGCCAACAGACGCGCCATCTTCCGCCGTGCACTGTTGATGGCCTCCTGGCTTTTCATACCAGCCATGTGGGGACTGGACGGATTGGCCCAAAATCGGCGCCCTGCGTCATCAACGACGTCGGCAACTTCATCGTCAATTGGGGTCGTTGCCTGATAGTCCAGGTAGATCATGCTGCACTCCTTCCCAGATCCTCGGAGTTATACGGGATGGACACGAAATCATGTGTCTCCGCGTCGAAAAATACCTGGACCACGGCTTCCTGTCCTTCGGCTTTGCGCACAAGGTACATCTCTGTCCCCTTGATGACCTTGTCCTTGTCCGCGACCCTGTTGAAATCAAAAACAACACGGCAAGACCGCTGCTTTGACGCGCTCAACCGCTTGAAAGACAACTCAAGGTATTCACTAACGATGAGTGGGCATCGTGGGATCCCCACACCGTCCCGGTTCACGGCGCCGGCAATGACCTTTGGGTAAAGGCTTGAATCGAAAAGGATTTCGTTTCCCTGGAGCCGGACCGTTCCGTCAGCTCCCGTGTCCTTCTGCCACCGCTTGAGAAACCTCGCGGCGCGGTTCCTCATCGTCCTCTCCCTCACAACTTCAAACGTGGCTTCAAAAGGTGCGCAGATTTCCTGCAGAACCGAGGTGTCGATGTCCGCCGGAGCGACAGGTTTCAGTTCGCATACATCTTGGGAACAATCCATCCCCAGATCGTTGACGATGACGGAATAGACTGGTTTGCGCGCCAAAGCATAGGTCCCCCGGAGTTCGTCCCCCAGCAGGAGCCCTGCTCTCATGGATTCCACTGCGAATTCATCGATACCAGTTGAAGTATCGAAGTATCCGCAAGCAATCAGAACCTGGGTGTCACGTCGGAGGGGAAACGGCAAATCCAGTTCAGACAACAATTTGTTCGCTCTCAACTTCTGCTCCTCGATCTTCAGATTCCAATTCGATACTTGTGTGGGTACGGACATTAGCCCGGACTGCCAGGGCAGCACAACGAGTCAACCCGTTGGCGGTCTTTATGCGACCGCGCGAGCGGCGGGAGGGGTGGAAGGCGGTGGTGGGCTCCGTGTCGGGGAGGATCATGGGGGTCATTTGATCTCCTGTGCTTGGCTAGCGGACTGCTTATGACGTCTCCTTATCGTGCCGGGAATCTGACGTAGTCAGTGGTCTGACTACGTCAGACCTATCCGCTGACAGACGTCACGAGGCATTTAGGGCAGGAGAACGAACAGAGTCGTTACGGCGCGATGCGCCAATTTGAGGCAGCTCGATTGGCCAGCCGCACAACCGACCATCATCGGTCCATGGGTCCGATCGACCCGACAATCGAAGCCTTGACGCCGCGGTCAGAACTCTTCTGGCTAACCAGCAGCCGGACGGCGGATGGGGCGACGGGAAAGTCTGGGCCTGGGGATTCAATAATTTTGGCCAGCTCAGAAATGGCACCTTTTCCGATTCCTAGTAGCAGTTCAAGTGACAGGCTTGACAGGTGCTCGATCCGTAACGGCTACTGGAAGCTCAGGCTTTGCCCCCGAAGCGGATGGCACAGTCAGGTCGTGGGGAAACAATGACGTTGGCCAGCTGGAAACGGCACATTCTCCAGCTCCGCCATGCCAGTGAACGTCACTGGTCTCGCCAGGGTCCAAACACTCACTACCATCGGCAGTGACCGCACTGTCTTCGCGCGGTGACGACAGGCGGGACAGTACGTGGCTGGGGTCATAACAATTGAGGTCACTATTGTGGACTTGCCGGTGCCCGCCCAAATCGGGTGACAGAGACAGCACACGGGCCTTCCGCAATCCACATCTCATGACTTCGAGTCTGCGAGACCACATCGGCCGCGTACCCGCGCGGCAATGAATCGCGGGGACATACCTTCCGGCAAGTACTCGAGCCTTTAGCGAAAGGGGAGCCCGCACACTAACGGTGTGCGTGGCTCCTCTTCGCCGTGCCGGGGTCAGCGGCCGCGTGTGCGGTTCTTTCTCTGCGCCTGGGTCTGGGTGGCGGCCGCCCCGCGGGTTTTGCCGGCCTTCGCTCCTTTGCCGGCGGCGGCGTGGGTGATCGGGTACTTCTGGATCTTCTCTGCCTGCATGCGTGCCTTCACGGCCTGCTCGGGAACCCCAGCGCTCACCAGGTGCTCTCGCTCATGATCAGTCCTCTCCGCCAGTCAAAGCCCGGCGTGTCAGGCCAACCCCGGATCCACCGTTATTCTGACACTCCCGGTGGTCGGTGTGGCCGGCAGTGACATTGAATCGCGCGCAGCGCGATTCTGATCGAGCAACACTGGATTCGACGGTAAGTCCAGTGGGAGGGGTCCCCAAGCTGTTTGTCGGAGTTCTTTGCATGCAGTTGGGGGAGTCTGTATGGCGATATTTGGGTGTGTGCAACATACACACTTTGGGCTTCGGACTGGGCCGTATATCGGCCGGACTGGCCCGTACTCGGCATGTTTTCGGGAGTTCCTTGTGTTTCCGGGCCCTGGAATGCGGTTCGAGTCCCACCTCGGGCACAGCATTCCCCCTCGTCAGAGGGGTTTTTGCTTTAACGTGTGTACAAAGCTTGCGCTGGCGCGCCTCTGACGCTGGTGGTGCGGGCTTCGGCCTGACCGCCGCGGGGCCTATTCAGGTGTGTGGGTGGCGGGTTCAACGCCCTGGCTGGTGGCCTTCCGCCTGCTGAAGTGGGGTTATGCGGTTCCTCGTTCCGGTTTGGTCGGGTGGGCCCGGGGTGGCCTACACCTATCCATGGGCCGGGGGTGCCGGTACGACATGATGAAACCGAGTTTGTTGGGGAACGGTTCTGGAAGGCTGCTCGTGGCCAACCGGGGGGACTGTGTGGGTGAGTTGGTCCTGTCAAAGCGGGTGTGGACACTGTCAACACTTACGTCTGCTTTATCGACGCTGGCGGTGAGCGGAGGCCCTCCGCTCGCCACTACCTTTTTGAAACTAGTGGGTATTTTTCGCTCAGGTCCCTCAGAGGTATCGCCCCCTCGGCATTGTCCCGTGTAACACTCAACAGCGGCACCCCCAGCAGTCATGCACACACTCTAACGGGGCACGGTCGCGAACTCGCGGTGAAGCGACGACATCGTCTTGGGCGAGGCTGCCGACTGGAGCTGGGGGAGGGCCCAACCGGTACATGAAGACCGCCGATTGCTGCACGATTGCTGGACTGAAGGTAAATCGGTGTCTTGCCGACACCTGATCTTCCCGCCGGACTTTAAGTCGGATAACCTGACTCCGCCACATACCGCACGCACTCACTGGGGGACTAATGAACGACCAAAATATCCCGCCTATCCCTCCGCCAACCCCTGCTCAGCCTCCGCAGGAGAACAGCCAGGGCGCCCCAGCATTCGTGCCTCCCGTATATCCGCCGGGGTACGCCGGACAGCCTCCTTATGGCCAACCGCCGCATCCCCAGGGTTACGCCGGGCAACCTTCCTACGGACAGCCACCATATCCTTCGGGTTACGGACAACCGCCCTACGGGCAGCCGCCCTACGGGCAGCCGCCGTATTCGCAGCCCTACCCGGGACAGCCGGTCTTCGGCCCGAATCCTTACTCTTATCAGGCATATCAGCAGCCCTACCCGGCTATCTCGAAGTCGTCAGGCTACCGGCTTACGTCAGGCATCGTAGGGATCGCCCTAGGTGTCTGGTTGTTCTTCTCCTTCCTCATCGGCGTCTCTCTGGGTCAAGGCGCGATACTCATCCTGACTCTTTTTGCTTGTCTCGGATCGATAGCCTCCGGCATCGTACTCATTGCGAAGCAGCGCGGCCCGGGGCGGGGAGCACCCATTACGATGCTCAGTGTTGCCGGAGCCTCCGTCATCGTCTCTTTCACTTCATTCGGCCAGTTCCTCTTTACGTTCATGTTTGCCTTGCCCATATTCATCGTCATGGGCATCGGTCTCGCCCGCGAGGCGCGGGGCCGGTGAATCGCATCATCTAGCCAGAGCCGGATGGTCGGCTTGCAGCCCCACCGGGTGTACCCTGTGCCCAGAAACAGCAGGACGAAGAGGGTCATACATTGGACGAGATGCATGAATTGTCGATCCGTTCGGCACCGGATTTCCATAGGCCCGTCCGGATTTGGCCTTTCGTCGTCCTTGCTATCGTTCTGGCTCTTGTCGCCGCAGTTCTCGGTGCGGGCTTCGCTTATTCCAACTACTCCGCGCAGGAGTGGCGTAGTAGCGCCAACAAGTCCGCCCAAGATCTGGCAGCGATGACGAAGGAGCGCGACGACCTCAAAACACAGGCCGGAGATCTGCAAACCAAGCTCGACGACGTGACCTCCCAATACAACTCAGCATCGGATCGAATAAGGTCCTTGTCTAACGAGAAGGCCCAAGCCGGAGACCAGGCTGCAGTCTTTGCCACGTTCCTCGCTATGGCGCAGCAGGTCACGCGGGAAATGGACACTTGTATCAGGGACCAGCAGATCTTCGCGTCTTATCTGGCCAACTACCGGCCAAGTGAATACGGTGCAGCGTTGAACTCTGCCCGCCAGGCAGACACCGACTGCAATAGGGCCCGCGCGGACAGCGATGCGCTTTCCAGGAAGTTGAGCGGCTGATGCCGTCGCGGACGACTAGGGCTCTCGCGATCGGATGTGTAGTGTTCGCTTGCCTCGGATTATCCGGATGCGGGCTAACCCCTCCGCCCGTCCCGGATGCAGTTTCAAGCAGCTCGCCGGGAAACGAGGCGGGCAATGCTCTGCCGGCGCGCACCACCGAGGCCGTGGCGCCAGCCGGATTCACCGACTATGAACGGGCAGCATTGCGGGTGCGCAATGTCGGATGCGGGCAAGTCTCGAGCGGGTCCGGCTTTGCCATCTCGGATCACGTCTTCGTGACAAACCGGCACGTGATCGGAGGCGCAGCACTCCTTCAGGTCAGCACCTATGACGGGCACGACATCGAGGTCGCCGCCACCGGGGCGGTTGTCATCGCCGACCTGGCATTGGTGTGGACGAAGGAAGCACTTCCGGCCACCATCCCGCTGGCACGAGAGAACCCTGGCGTAGGCACAAACGTCACAGTTGTTGGCTTCCCGCTTGGTGGGCCGCTGACAACCACGCACGGAAAGGTCCTTGGCTACGCTCCCGATCCTGTCGGATGGTCAGTTCTGCCCATGCTGGTCAACGACGCCCCGATCGAACACGGCAGCTCCGGCAGCCCGGTCATCAACGACAGCGGCCAGCTCGTGGGGGTCGCCTACGCGATCGATGGAAGCAAATATGCCGTACCCGTCGAGATTCTGCGCCAGGTGCTGAGCAACCCTAGCAGCTACTCACGCAGCGCCGCCTGTGACGGTGCCCTCTGAAAACCGACTGCGGCCACTCGGGGCGCAGGTAGATGTGGACGGCTCCGGCGTTTGTTCGCAAGAGAAAATCCTGCGGCAGGCGAGTGCGGGTACTGCTGCTTTTTGGCGCGCTCGGTCAAAGGCCGAGGGACGAATATCTGGTCGATAGCTCGAGAACAGTTACGCTGTGCCTAGGCGGACCGCCGAGTGGCGGCCTTGGAGTGGTGATCCGATGGCTACTAGTGTTCTGTTCGGACTCGTGATGGTCGGCATGGGCTTCCTTAGCTGGGCGATCGCAGTGCCACTGGCGCGTCGCGCTGCGAAGATTCGGAGGTGGTTTTCGGCAAGTGCCGATCTCCTGTGGTGGACACCGCGCGGTACCACTCAGGTCCGCGTCCTGGCAGACTTTTTGGATTGTTATCGGGTTCGCGATCATGATTCTGTCCCTGGCAGCCGATCTATAGCTCCTTACGGCTGCACAGCTACCTCGGCGAGTCCCTCCGGTCGTGCTGATCAAGCCAACGGCGATCTGGAGCAGGAACCAAATGGCCTGAGTCGCCATTAGACTCCAGAACGCTTCAGCCAGGGGGAGAGCAGCCGGATGCCGGATGACGTCAAGTACGAGTACAAGTCCGTTCAAGCCGTGCGCGGCCTGGAAAACCGTTCGATTGCCAAGGCGCAGAAAGAGGGCGGCTGGGAACTCGTAGACCAGACCCAGGGTACGCTGCGGACCACGCTGTACTTCCGTCGGGTGAAGTCCGAAACGTTGCTGTCTAAGGCGTGGGACGCCTTCCGGGGCCTTGCCCCTGTGAAGCAACGAGCCCTTGCCGTAGCGGCAGCCGTTGTGCTGGTCTTCGCTGCTGTCGGCATCGGAATCGCCGCCGCACAGAACAAGGGAGATACCAGCGCCGAGAACACCGCCACCAAGTCGAGCAAGCCGGAGCACGCGAAACAGACGCCTACACCGTCGCCCACTCCGACCCCATCTGAACCAACAGATCAGGTCATCACCGCCGAGAATAACAATGAACTCGCGGCACTCTTGAACGTCGGCGACGACTGCGACCCTGCCCTGGCGACATTCGCGGCCAAGTACCAGGGGCGGAAAATCGAGTTCGACGGCTCCATCGCGAACATGCAACACCACGAGATGTACAACACTCGATACGACATCCTTCTCGCGCCCGGAAACGCAGGGCCGAACACCGGCGTAGGCCCCGCGTTCAAGTTCGAGAACGTGAATATGTTCGACCTCAACCTCACCGGCAAAAACATTCCGTCCAACGTCACCGAAGGCGACAAATTCCGGTTCACCGCTAAAGTCGGCTCCTACAATCCCAAGCAGTGCCTGTTCTTCCTCAACCCTCCACCGCAGTCCGGTAGACCTAATTGCATCGAACACGTCTCAGGACATCCTTAACCACGCCTTGGATTTAGCACTTTTGCTTGGACTGGTGACTTCAAACCAGAACGCGTGTCGGTCACAATCGGCACATGAGATTTGAAGGGGTCTTGCCCGAGGATGCGCCCGACCCGCGCATCGGACACGCCAGGCGTCTGGAACTGATGCCGATTCCCATCATCGGTTTGGTGCCGCAGCCTTCGCTGGAAGACGTGGATATGGTCGGCTTTCAGTACGGGCAGGACACCCGCGGATACAGCGAGATGTCGGCGAGCATAAGCTACACGCTGTGGCGGAACCCGGCTGACCGGTCCGACCCGGTCAACCTGGCTGAACTCGACGGACAGGGGAGACAGATGGTCGAGGGCATTCCGCCGTGGCCGCGGCCGCGGTGGCTGGTTGAGCAGGCTGAGCGTCTCAGGTACCCGCAGCTCTGGGAGGCCGTGCGGACCACGTGGCGCCGCGATGCATCCGAACTGTCGGTGGGTCGGGTGCTATCGGACCACCTGAACCACGTCCTCATCAACCGCTACCGGCGCGAATGGCCCGGACGTAAGGCCTGGACCGGCCACGCCGCTGAGGTCACCGTACGGGTTGACGAAGTCGACGTACGTGGCCTGGCCATCGACACGGACCCCCTCGTGTACGCGGTCGGGGCGTCCCTCGGAGATAACGGGGTAGTGACTGCCGTGCTGCCGCGCAATGCTCTCGGATACCTCCGGATCGAATTCGAGACACGCCGGCAACGCCTATAGGGACGTCCAGATGTTGTGGGGCGAACGAAGCCTCGGCGGAATGGCCGGCCGCGCAATCCAGGTTCCTTGCTCGCCTAGCTTCACGGGGCAGTTAGCAAGTTCGAGAGCAGGCTTGGAGTCAAGTTGTCCGGACCATCTCGAAGCCACTCACTTGTTTTCGATGACGTTATTCAGGTGCGTAGGGCAATAGTTGAAGACGGCTACGACGATGAATTTGTATCCTTGGTCGTGACCCCAAGCGCGGCGCGCCTCTTGAACCGTCGCCGCGCCCCCAGCGAGGCCTTTGGCAACCGCAGGGCACGCGGAACGCGCTTGACTCAATATCGCATCATCTGGATTCCCCGCGATAATCGGGGCGACGGCTCGCAGCCTCTCGAGAACTACATTGTCGCCTGTGCCACTATTCGGGACGAACTCAAAACAAAACTTAGCGGTTCCAGTCCCAAGGATGACGGACATGTCGTCCTGGTAAGTTTTCGGCAGACCGGCTGAAACCAGCTTGTATTCCGCCTCTTCGAAGAGTTCTCCGTCTCGTAGCTGGTCGCACGTCTTCTTTGCGCTTGAAATGAGTTCTTCGTCCGTTTCGCCCTTCACGGTTGCGCTTACCGTATGTTGCCGAACATAATCGACCCAGAGTGCATCGCCTGTGAGGGGCTCGGTCGCAGACGGGGTTGGGGATGCGGTGGCAGTGCTCGTGCTGGTGACCGTTGGTGTCGCACTGGTCGTGGTCGTCGCTGTTGGTGGTGCGGTTGTCGTAATGGGACCCGAGCAGGCGGCCATGAACGGCATGATGAAAGTCACCGCCCCGACCGATAGTGCGCTTAGTGTCCAGTGTTTCCGTTTGGCTTTGTTGCTCTCATCGCCATTCATGTTGGTGCCCCCTTTTGAGTCGATTAGCGTCAGCGCCACTGTCGCATCGTGCGTCGAGGAGTGTCGTGCGTATCCACTACTCGTCTCTTCAAGCCCGCGCCGTGTGCTTCAGGATCGGTACTCAGTTCAAGCCGGCTCGAAAGACGCCGGCGACTTTGGTGCTTTTAACCGAGCTCGGACGATATGTTTCGCGGTCTGGTGCGGACCGATGGACAGCCGGCGAATCGGACGAGTACGGCCTGCGCCTGAAGCCAGTGCCGCTCATCAACGATCTTCTCGACGAATCCGTCCTTCTCTTTGAAGACCTCGTGGCGAAGACCGACTGGCCCGGAACTGTCGACGAAACCCAACGGATCAGACGACACGACCCCGGCGAATACTGGATGTACTACACACCCAAGGTCTGCCAACTTTCCCGGCTCTACGGGCTGGAACCGACGACACGGTAAATCGTCCCCGCCCCCGCACCAAGAGCCCGCTCGGGCCGTGGGCGGCTCCAGCACTCCAATGGTGTCGCTGAAATACTATGCAAAGCGGTGGCAACGAATTCAAGAGGGCCGGTCTTGGCGACAACACGGCTGATCGCGGTTCCGTTCGTCTTTCGCCAAGTGGCCGCGACTGACGCATCGTGTGCGCCGAGGATGTTGACGTCCAGCCTGTGCCATTGTTTGCTCGGTCATGGATTGTCTCGGCTACGCTGGTATCGAAGACGCCATGGTCCTTCCAGACTGTTGGCGCTCTCGTAGACGCGCTCAGGGCTTGCCTGGTCCAAGTGTTCATCGCACAGGTGATTGACCCATGCGATTGAATGGACCGAGCCCTCAGCCTTGGTTCTCGGGTTCGTTGGTGAAGTTGACCGAGGTCGCTCCAGATGGCTGAGGCCCGGTAGTCTACTTGGCCGTGATGTTGTAGTAGAGGATGGCCCCGTTCCAACCGGTTTCGGCCGAGAGGACGTTGTTGCTCCACACGATCGGGTGGTTGTTGTACCACAACGGCAATCCGGGCAGTTCTTTGAACAGGACTTCTTGGGCCTTGTTGAACTTGTCGTTTGCCTCTCTGGTGTCCTTTGCTCGGAGACCTTCCTCAAGTAGTTTGTCGAATTCGGGGTAGGAGAACTTTTCGAAATTGGCGGATGCTCCTGTTTTCCAGACCGGGCCCAGGAAATTGTACAGTGACGGATAGTCGCCCTGCCAGGCGGTGCGGGTAAGGCCGGGGAGAGAGCGGGACTGGCGCAGGTTCAGCACATCAGCGAACCTGGCGAAGGACTGGATCTCTGCCTGGATGCCGAGGTTGTTCTTGAAGCCGTTGGCTACGGCGTCGATCCACTCTCTGTTGCCACCATCGGTATTCGAGGCGATCTGCAACGGCTTGGAAGCGTCGTACGGCTTGATCTTTTCAGCCTGTGCCCAGAGTTCTTTGGCCTTGGCGGGATCGAATTTGAGGACGTCGTTGCCGGGGATGGAGGCAGAGTAGCCGTCGAGCACCGGGGCGGTGAATTCGTTGGCGGGGGTGCGTGTGCCGTTGAAGATGACTGTGCAGATTTCCCCGCGGTTGATCGCGTAGGAAAGAGCCTGGCGGCGCAGCTTGCCGCTTTCACCCTGGAAGTTCGGGTTGTAGGGCGGGATGATCAAGGCTTCGTTCAAGGCAATGGGTTTTGCCGCGTTCCGGTCGGGGAAGTCGGTCTTGTAGGTTTTGAGTGCGTTGGATGGCAGAATGTCGGTGACATCCAGGTTGTTAGCCTGCAGGTCGGTGTATGCGGGGCCCGGATCCGTGTAGAACTTGAAGGTCACGCCGCCGTTCTTGGCGGCACGGGGTCCGGTGTAGTCAGTGTTCTTGACCAGGGAGATGGATTGGTCGTGTAGCCAGGCGCCCTCTTTTTCGAACTTGTATGGGCCGTTGCCGACCGGGTTCTCGCCGAACTTCTTCGGATCCTTTAGTGCCTCAAAAGGCAGGGGATAGAAGGCGGAGTACCCTAAGCGCAGGGACCAGTCGGCTTCGGGCTGTGATAGCTTCACCGTGATGGTCTGGTCGTCCCCGGCGGCTAGACCGGACATGGTCTGGGCTGTCGGCGCGGGGGTGAAGGATTTCTTGCCATCCGCGCCCGTGGTCTCGGTGACGGCGCTGACATCAGCGTATCCGTCGATGGATTCGAAGAAGAAGCTGTTGTTCTGGAGGTTGGTGCTTAGTGCAGCGAAGTTCCAGGAATCAACGAACGTCTTGGCCGTGATGGCTTCACCATTGGTGAACTTTGCACCCGACTTGACCTTGATGGACCAGTTCTGGGAGTCCGTGGTTTCGATGGATTCGGCCAGGGCATTTATGGGCTTGCCGTTTGCGTCGTACGCGCGCAGGCCCTCGAAGAGCAGATCGACTACCCTGAGGCCGTTAGACTCGTTGGTGTTCCCGGGCAACAGGGGGTTCTGAGGCTCATTGCCGTAGGCAGTGATGATCTTTGAAGGGGTGGCGACGACGCTACCGCCACCGTTGCATGCGGTCAGGGCAAGCGCTGCGATGGCCACGACGCCCAAAACCTTGGAGGTGCGTAAACGCATTCCGCCTCCTACGAGTCGTTGGAAATAAGCCAGGCGGTCCGTGAATCCATTGGCCCATTTGAATCGTTTGCCAATAACCTCACGCTCTGGCCGGACTATACGACATGAGCCTAACCGCGGGTATGTCAAATGTGGATGCTTTCGAACCTGGAGCGTGCATGAATGGGCCAAGGCCCTTAACACTTTGGTTGCTCAAGCAGCCCGGATACCTGTCACGCTGAGCGTGATCGGCATGCTCTGGGATGTGACTGCGATCAGCGGGCGTTTCCAAGGTCGTTGAGATTCTGAATGCAGGCCACCGTATTCGGATGGTCGTCACCGAGTGTCTGTTTGAATATTTCGACTGCACGGCCGTAGCAGGTCCTGGCTTCCGGGTGCCGGCCAGTGTCTGCGTATACGGTTGCGATGTTGTTAAGAATTGCGGCGATTTCAGGATGAGACTCCCCGAGAATCCCGCGTTTGATCGCTAGGGCTTCATCCAGTTTGGACTCAGCAGACGAGTAGTCTCCTTGAGCCTGCTGGATTGCCGCGAGGTTGTGAAGCTGGACGGCCACCTCGTAGTGCGCGTTGCCATAACGGGACCGCCACAACGCAAGAGAATCAGACAGCATGGCTGCGGCTTCGTCGAAACGCTCCTGCCCGGCAAGGACAGCCCCAAGAACCGACAGATCGGCAGCCAATCCGGCGAGGTCCGGTGGACTGGCTGCCCGGCGCAACCGGACCGCCTGACGGGCGGGTTCCTCGGCCTGGGCAAACTGCCCCTGAACATGGGCCAGGCCCGCGAGATTGTGGTGAACGCCCGCCAGTTCCGGTGCGTCCGTTCCGGCGTGACTGACTAGCAACTCAAGGGCCCTGTTGTAGTAGATTCCCGCCTCTTCATAACGTCCGCGGTCCTTGGCTAGAATCCCTAGGGCGTTGAGCGGGCCGGCTGGGAGGGGGGTATCCGGCATTCGTTCTGAGAGAGCAAGGGCGTGAGCAAGGGTGAGCGCGGATTCGTCATACATGGCAGATAGACGTTGGCTGTTTCCTTTGTGGACGAGAATGGAGACGCACCACTCATCCCGTCTGGCGCAAGACTCAACGTCCGCCAGCAAGGCAAGCGCGTCGTCGCAGCGGCGCTGCGCTTCTGATTGGTTGACGAGGTCAGATGCGAATTGTGCAAGTGTCTCCAGAACAGAGATTCGGTCAGCGACTTGGGCCAGACTGACCCTCTCGGCCGCGGGCAACAGCTCTAGTGCATGCAGCGCGAGTCGCCCAGCATGCTCGGTGTGGCCGTCTCGCCACAGGGACCGGGCTCTCCGGTGTATTCTCCGTGCCTTGAAGTTCCTCATGCGAACCCGCAACCTGCCTTCAGAGCATCTCCCGGCCCGAATCTGATCGGTGCGGGCCGGGAGCCGCTGCATTACTTGATCAGCGACGGACGAGCGGTTCGCAGTGGTTGAGCCTTTCGCCGGCCAGGACGGGGCCGGCGGTGGAGGCGGCGAAGCCGACGGCGGTAGCGAGCAGGACGGCGGCGGTCCAGATTCTGCGGAACATGATGATCTCCTGATGACAATGGTGCGGGTGGTTGGGTGGTACAGGATGCCGCGCTTCGGCGGCGGTTGAGCGGTTCGCCCGTATTGAAACTGCGGTGGCGAGCGCGAAGGCTGCGGTTTAGATTCTGCGGAACATGAAATCTCCTTTGAACAGTGGAAGGTGGAGGATCTTGCGCGTCAGCGCCGGATAAGCGGTTCGCAATGATTGAACATAACTCCTGCTGTTGCTGGGGCTGAGGCGGCGGCAGCGAAACCCAGTGCGGTGGCGAGCAGGACTGCGGTGGCCCAGATTCTGCGGAACATGATGATCTCCTGATGAACGGTGGTGCGGTGATGGTGGATGCCGCGTGTCAGCGGCGGATGAGCGGTTCGCAATGGTTCGTTTGCAACCCGGCGGTTGCGGGGCCCGCGGTAGCGGCAGCGAAACCCAGTGCGGTGGCGAGCAGGACTGCGGTGGCCCAGATTCTACGGAACATGATGGGTTCTCTTTCGTGTGGTGCTAGTGGGGCTGGTGTTCTAAGAGCGGTGGAGAAGGCTCTCTTGATCCCAACGAGCTCTACTGGTGGGGGTGCTCGTTTCGCTCTCGCTGGGGCCTTCAATCCAAGCAATCCGGCCAAATCCCTTGATCCCAGACTTGGCGGGAATCGCAATTGGGTCTCGTTGGCCGTGCCGGGCAAAGGACTTGTGAGTCAGATTCGGCCCGGCCGCCAACGCAGGGCTGACCGTTGCGGATCCTGAAAGGTTCTATTCGTTTCATGATCAGGATCTCCTCTGAATCGTTACGGCCAGATAGTTCGTTTCGGATTGGTTGAGCGGCTCTGGCTTGTTTCTATTTGTGTCCTAAGGGTCGCGCGGATCGCTTAATCGATCCTTAATTGCCCTCGGCCAGATCTGGTTCGCAATACGCTGGACCGTCCGTGTGCTGCGGATGCATGATTGGGATGAGCGGCAGACCTTCACTCCGGCTCGCGGGAGCGGGCGGATCCGGGCCTGGTGGGCGGTCGCCGGTTGAGGGGTGCTTTGCGATGAGTGCACTTTGGATACGAGCCTTGGGTCCGCTAGAAGTTGTCGCCGACGGGGCGCTCGTGGCTATGGGGGCAGGGCAGCAGCGAATCGTCTTGGAGTGTTTGGCCCTACGGGCAAACACGGTGGTGACGTCCGATTACTTGGTCGAAGCTTTGTGGGCTGACAACCCGCCCGCGAAACCGGGCCCGCAATTACAGGTGTATGTCGCGAATCTACGACGCGTTCTGGAACCCGATCGATTGAAAGGCGAGACTTCGAAGAGGCTGGCGAGTCGTGTCGGTGGCTACACTCTCGCCGCTAACGGGGAAGAACTCGATCTCCTGCGGTTTCGTGAGCTGGTCGCGGCCGGTGAACTGGCAGTTCAGGCCGGCGATTTATTAAAAGGTGCGGATTGTCTTCGACAGGCTGTAGAGCTCTACAAGGGGCCGATATTTCCCGACCTGGCAGACATAGAGTTGTTCCGGCCAGAGCTGGACCAGCTGGAGGAAACCCGACTAGACGTCTACCAAGACCTGATTGAGGTTGAACTCGCATTGGGTCGGCACGGTGCCTTGATCGGCGAGTTGCAGTCGTTGGTTGCCCAGCAGCAGTATCGGGAGAGCCTGTGGGCATCGCTCGTGCTAGCCTTGTACCGCTCAGATCGGCAGGCGGATGCGCTGGCGGCTTGCCGTCAGGCGCGTAATGTTTTCACCGAGGAGCTCGGTATCGACCCCGGTCCACGTTTGCGTGAGTTGGAATCGGCGGTGCTTCGGCAAGACGCTTCGCTCACCGCGCCGGCAATTGATGGTCGTCGCCGGATCAGGCCGCGACTGGACAACCTTCCGGCCGAGCTCACGCCTTTAGTTGGACGTGAGGCCGAGCTGGGCGAATTGTGCTCTTTGTTTGTCGCCGATAGCTGCAGGCTGGTCACCATCACGGGTCCGGGCGGGACAGGCAAGACGCGACTGGCGCTCGCTGCGGCCGGACAACTTATGATGAGCGAGCCCGACGGAGCGTGCTGGGTAGACCTGGCCCCGCTGACCCAAACGCTGCAGGTGCCTGCCGCGATAGCGGGCGCGCTGGGCTTGGAAGACTTTGGCGGCGCTGACCCGCTGGCGGTGATAACTCGCTTCCTGCGTTCCCGGCGGCTGCTGTTGATCCTTGACAACTTCGAGCACCTGGAGGAGGCATGGCCGGTGGTGCTGCAACTGCTCACCGCCGCACCTGAACTTCGGATCTTGACCACAAGCCGACGCCCGCTGGGACTGCGCGCCGAATTCGAATACGAGCTCGCTCCGTTGGCTCTACCGCCCCTGGACCCTCCGCTCCTGCCACACCTACTGCGGGACGTGCCAGCCGTAAAGCTCTTCTTGATCAGAGGCCAGACCGTCCGTCCGCGTTTTAATCTTGACAGCAATAACAGTGCGGTCGTGGCCCGTCTTTGTCGACGCCTGGACGGTCTCCCTTTGGCGATCGAGTTGGCCGCAGCCCAATTGCGGCATCGTAGCGAGACCGAATTGCTTGCCGATCTGGAGGCCAGTCTTGCCGCCTTACCGGCAGCCTTTCGAGATCTTCCGGATCGCCAGCGAACCCTTACCGCGACCATCGCCTGGAGCTACCGGTTGCTCGGGGAGGCTGAGAGCCAACTTTTCGATCAGCTTGGCGTCTTCGCTGCAGATCCAACAGTGGCCGCAGTCAGCTGCATTCACGGATCATCTCTCGATGCAAAGGGGGTCAAAGGTTTGTTGACCGCACTAGCGCGCCATAGCCTGCTGCGTCTCTATGCGGACCCAGCGGGAACACTCCGGGTCGCGATGTTGCAGCCGATCAGAGAGTACGCCCGTGACCGCATCGCCTCGCGCGCCGATTCAGAAATCGTACGACGCCGTTACGCAGAGTATTACCTCAGCCTCTCTGAAGAGTTCAGCCCTCAACTGTGGGGTCATGATCAAATCGACGCGTTCCGGCAGCTTCACGCAGACGCACCGGATCTGCGAGGCGCCCTGCTGTGGGCGGCAGGGCCGGACGGCTCGACTGAATTGGCACTACGGCTTGTCGGGCAACTTTGGCACTATTGGGAACTCACCGAGGTGCTGGCCGAGCCGTGCCAAATCGCCCAGCAGCTGCTCGCCGGGGCCTCAAACGCTCAGCCAGCGCTCAAGGCACCTGCTCTCAGCGGAACAGGCACGCTGTGCTGGCTGCTCGGGCGCAATGACCAGGCGAGTGAACTGCATCGTCAGGCACGTCAGGAATTCCGACGTGCCGGGAACGAAGAAGGCGTTGCGTGGACCACGATGTGTTTGGCCGTGCAGGCGGCAGAGCTCAACGACACCGTCACTGCTCGGCGCCTTGCTGCCGAAGCTTTGTCAGAACCACACGCCAGCCCCCGGACACGCGCATCGGCATCTGTTGTTTTGGAGCGGCTAGCCTTCTATGGAGGCGAGCATCTCCGAGCTCGTGACCTGGCCCGCGAAAGCGTTAAGAGCGCCCGGCTGCTCGGCGATCGGTGGCTCCTCGCCATAGCATTGGTTAACCTTGCCGATGGCACGGAACAAGCCGGGGACCATCACGGCGCAGAGCAGCTGTTGCACGAGGCAATCGGTGCAGCAATTGAACTCGGCGCACCAGGCAACATCGTGGGGTTCCTCGAGTCCCTTGCCAGCGTGTACGTCGAACAGCACCGCACCGAGCTTGCCATTCGCATTCTCGCAGTCGCCGATGCCTACCGCTCTGACCGGGGACATCCGCTCAACTCTTCGGAACATCAGCGCATCGAATCAATCATCACCAAGGCGCGCACCGAGGCCGGGCCTATCAGCTTCGCCCTCGCATGGGCGGCCGGACAGGCGCTAACGCTTACCCAGATCGTCAACGAGGTGATCCCTTCCAAAAAGGAACGCAGCCAGCAGACGCCTGACTACGAGCGGTGCTGTCTACCCTCCGACCCGCCGCCAGCCAAGGCCACTACCTTGACCGCCGCGCCTTGGTCTTGACCCCAGGATTCGCTATGAAAAGTAGATCCGTTATGAAAAGTAACCGTCAGATCGAGCACTACGTTGCCCCTATCGACGAGACACCGCTGC